>NZ_BTGP01000004.1:0-311453 GCF_042854385.1 Erythrobacter sp. MTPC3 | reverse complement strand
TTACGCCTATACTGTGTTGAAGAACTCAGCCGGATGTTTTTGTCAGCAATAATAGAATCATAATGCGCCACGCAACGCGGCATTGATTCAAAAAGTGAGGCTCATCCAATTCATTATTGCTCAAAAACTGACCGCTAAATCGTCAAGCCCGACTTTTTCAACGCAGTAGACCCAAGATTAGTCAGTGATCCGAGCTTGCTTCATCACAGCAGAATGGAGCAATTGCGCTGCCGACAATCTGAAAGAGATCAGCATTCAACCACATTGACGGCCAATCCGCCAAGGCTGGTTTCCTTGTATTTGGACGACATATCGAGGCCGGTTTGGCGCATTTTCTCGATCACTTGGTCGAGTGACACATGCGGCTTTTCACTGCGGTGCAGAGCGAGCCTCGCAGCGTTAGCTGACCTTGTGCAAGGTGCCACGCGTTTCGAGCGATTTGGCAAAGCGATAGGCGATGCGCATTGGCCCGACCGTGTGCGAGCTTGATGGACCAATGCCGATCCGAAATACGTCAAGAACCGATAGCATGTGTCATCCCTACTCTGTGTGTGTTGTCTTTAGCGTCACCACGCTACAAAGTTTTTGCATTCGAATGCAAGGTTGCGCTACAGCGCGGGTGAAAAGGCTGTGCTGCGCGCGACAAGGCGGGCACTTGGCTGAGTACTAAAGGAGAGACTGGATGGCGGTTTGGCTCAAGGAAGCGGTGAGTGTCGAGGTGCGCGCAGAGGCCGCGCGGCAGGTGCGCGACACGGTCGAGGGCATTCTTGCAGATATTGAAAAACGCGGCGATGAGGCTGTGCGCGAGCTGTCGATCAAGTTCGATAACTGGGACCGGGAGGATTACCGCCTCACCGATGGCGAGATCAATCAGTGCATCGACGCGCTCGATAAGCAGGCCATTCACGACATCGAATTCGCGCAGGCGCAGGTCCGCAACTTCGCGCAAGAACAACGCAAGTCGATGACCGACATTGAGGTCGAGACTTATCCCGGCGTTATCCTTGGTCACAAGAATATCCCCGTGAATGCGGCTGGGTGCTATGTGCCGGGCGGTAAGTATCCGCTTCTTGCCTCAGCGCATATGTCGGTCATCACCGCTAAGATTGCAGGCGTGCCGCGTATCGCAACTTGCGCGCCTCCGTTCGAAGGCAAAGCGGCGCCCGCAATTGTGGCGGCTCAGGCTATGGCCGGGGCAGACGAAATTTATGCGCTTGGCGGCGTGCAAGCGGTGGGCGCGATGGCGATTGGCACACAATCGATTGCGCCTGTCGATATGCTGGTTGGGCCAGGCAATGCCTTTGTGGCCGAAGCCAAGCGCCAGCTATTCGGCCGGGTTGGTATTGATCTTTTCGCAGGTCCCACCGAAACCATGGTGATCGCTGACGAGACGGTAGATGGCGAGATTTGCGCGACAGATTTATTGGGCCAAGCTGAGCACGGGCCAGACAGCCCGGCGATTCTGATCACAAACTCAGAAAAGCTTGCTCGTGAGACGATGGCTGAGGTTGAGCGCTTGCTCGAGATCCTCCCCACCCGTGAGATCGCGCGCAAGGCTTGGGACAGCTTTGGCGAGGTGATCGTGTGTGAGGATCATGCTGAGATGCTCAAAGTCGCCAATGACTATGCCAATGAGCATGTGCAGGTGATGACGAGCGATGATCAGTACTTCCTCGATAATATGACCGACTACGGCGCGCTCTTTATCGGGCCGCGCACCAATGTCGCTTACGGTGACAAGGTGATTGGAACGAACCACACGCTGCCGACCAAGAAAGCGGGCCGTTACACGGGTGGTCTTTGGGTGGGTAAGTTCCTGAAGACGCACACCTACCAGAAGGTGCTGACTGATGAGGCGACCACGGTGATGGGCGAATATTGCAGCCGTCTGTGCGCACTTGAAGGCTTTGCAGGGCACGGCGAGCAAGCCAATGTGCGTGTTCGCCGCTATGGTGGACGCAATGTGCCCTATGCAGGGGCAGCGACACCCAGAAATCCTGTTGAATAGGGTTCAAATACGAGTGACACCGCAAGAGCTCAAATTTGCATTTGAACCCTTCGCTAAAGCGATGGCGACAGCAACGCCTGAAAGTGCTCGGGCAGCTCTGGGGGCGATGTTCGCGAGTGATGCAGTGGCGAAGCTGTGTCATCCGTTTGGCACGCTGACCGGGCCAGAGGCGGTGTTTGAGGCCCTCTACAAACCACTGCTTGAGGCGGTGCCAGACCTCGAGCGGCGCGATATGATCCGGCTGGCTGGCACCACGCCCGAAGGCCAGCATTGGGTGGGTTGCATGGGCAATTATATGGGCACCATGCTGGGGCCTTGGCTTGGCATTCGTCCGACGGGGCACCTTGTCCATTTGCGCTACCACGAGTTCTATAGGCTCGAAGGCGACAAAGTTGTTGAGGTCCAAGCGATCTGGGATATCCCTGAGGTCATGATGCAAGCGGGCGTGTGGCCTATGGCGCCGCAATACGGCGCGTTTCTATGCACGCCTGCGCCCATGAGCGGGGACGGATTGACGGCCTCTGGCGACAGTTCAGCCGCCCAAGCTCACGTCATCGCCATGCTCGAAGACCTGTGTGCTCACCCGGTTGACCCGGACCCTGCGCGCATGAAGCTGGAGAAGTACTGGCACCCGCGTTTCAATTGGTATGGCCCCTGCGGCATCGGCACGGCGCGCGGCATTTCGGGCTTTCGCAATTGGCATCAGATTCCCTTCTTGAAAGCGATGCCAGACCGCAAGCTCGATGCCATGGGCGATCTTATGTCGCATTGGTTTGGCGAAGGCGACTATGCATGTGAGACCGGCTGGCCCAATATGCGCCTATCGCTAACGCACGATGGCTGGATGGGGATCGCACCTGCGGGCACAGAGGTGCTGCTGCGGAGCCTTGATTTCTGGCGCATGGAAGACGGGCTTATCCGTGAAAACTGGGTGCTGGTGGATCTATTGGATCTCTACGAGCAGATCGGTATCGATGTGCTTGCAAGGCTTGAGCATATGAATGGCGCGCGCAATCTTGGGCCGATTGAGGTGCCAGCAGGGATGGATCCCGTCCGTTAATGGGCGCAGAAGGTTAGCCCTCGATAATCCGAGCAGAGCTGCCCCTTACGAAAATCCCGGAGAACACCCGCTTTTCATTCGCGAGTTCAGGCGTCTCCACCCGCTCAAGAATCATGTCGACCGCAGCCTTCGTCATGCGCCGCACGGGTTGGCGTATCGTTGTGAGCCCAAAGCTTGCCCAACTCGACGGGCCCACTCCGTCAAAGCCCACCACCGAAATCTGATCAGGCACTTCAAGGTCGAATTCATTTCGCAGCGTATCAATCGCCCCAATCGCCGATACGTCATTGGCGCAAATCACCGCATCCGGCGTCGCGACCTTTGAATCCATCATGTGCCGGATGGCATCGCGGGCGCCCTCGTAAGAGAAATCGCCATCTAACTCGATCAGATCGGTGATCCCTGCCTTGGAAAGTGTCGCGCGTGCGCTTTCCTCGCGCTCTGCACCCACGACCGAATCCCTTGGCCCCTTAAGCAAAGCAAAGGAGCGGTGCCCCGCACGGATCAGCCCTTCGACCATGAATTCGGTTCCTGCCGCCTGATCGCAGCACACGGCGCTCGCCGCATGGCTTCCGGCCTGACGGTTGTAGAACAGCAAGGGAATGTCGCGCCCTGCGAACTCTGCAATCTGGTCCTTGGTAAGCTTTGCGGCGCACACGACCCCGTCGACCTTATACTGCCAGATCTGCGACAGAGCGCGGTCCGCCTCGCTCTCGCTTTCCAGCGCGAACAGCAACACGCGGATACCTTGTTCGGAAAACTGGCGGCTCAATTGCGCCAAGACTTCTGGGTAATACAAATTTGTGAGGTTTGAGATGATCACGCCAACCGAATTGGAACGCGAAGTAATGAGGCTGCGCGCCAGAGCATTGGGTTCATAACCCAGTTCTTTGGCCGCCTGTTCAACCTTGGCGCGCATCTTTTTTGAAACCGACGCGCCCGGCTTGTAGCAGCGCGAGACTGCCGATTGCGACACGCCTGCAAGCGCCGCCACATCATAGGACGTGACCGCTTTTTTCCGGTCCGAAGATGCCATGGTATCAGTTGCCATAGTCGAACCCTACACACGAGAAGCGCAAGGTGTCGAGGGCCAGCATATCTTCGTGTCAGCACACCTTTTGTCTTCGCACCCAATTTTTCAGGCCGCGACGTGTGAAATTTTATTTCGTAATTTCAATGCGAAGCACGTGTTTCCATCGAAATTTCAGTTAGAAAGATTGCAATTTTGCCACATTCCCTTCAGATTTATGCATTCGAAGTCAATAATGTCTTGAATTGCATCTAAGTGGTTCGTAGCGAGACTAAGTAGACGCAGATTTGGAGTGTGGGGGTCTGAATGGGTCGGGGCCATCCGCTGTGTAAAAGGAGAGAGTAATGCGGAAAACTGCCACGAAATTGATGGTAAGCGCCTCTATCGGCGCGATTGCCATGACCGGTCACTCAGCAGCCTTCGCGCAAGAAAGCGAAGCGGCTGAAGAAGACGGCAACATTATCATTGTGACTGCGAACAAGCGTGAGCAGAACCTCCAGGACGTCAGCTCTTCGATCCAGGCCTTCGATGCCGAAGCGCTCGACCAGGCCGGTATCACGGATGTTTCCCGTCTCGAGCTGGTCACCTCCGGTGTGAACTTCTCTTTCACAGGTAACGACGCCAAGTTTAATGTGCGTGGCGCAAACTCGTCCAACACTTTTGGTGACAACAGTTCCATTGTCGGCGCATTTGTCGACGGAGTCTATAAGGCACGCGCCTCGCAACAAACCCGCGCTTTCTTCGATGTTGAGCGAGTTGAGTTCTTGAAGGGTCCACAAGGCACCCTCTATGGTCGTAACACATTTGCGGGCGCGCTTAACCTGACAACAAACAAGCCCGAGCTTGGCGATTTCGGCGCAGGTGTTGAAGTGGGCTATGAGCGGTTCGACACGTTCCGCGGTGAAGGCTACATCAATGTTCCGCTGGGCGACAATTTGGCCATTCGCGGGGCTGGCTATATCACCAAAAGTGACGGCTACATCGAAAACCTCGCTGGTCCAGACATCGGCCAGCAGGACGACAAGGGTTTCCGCGTAAGCCTTCTTTGGGAGGCAAGCGACAACTTCGACCTTATCGCTCGAGTGCAGCACAGCGAAGAAGACGGCCGCGAGGCTGGCTTGTTCGGTTACACGTTCCTGTGCCGCGGCGTGACGCCTTCGGGTCACACCGATGCGTTCGGTTCGCAGCAGGACTGTCAGAACCCAAACCGCGGATCGGGCGGCGTGAACGCGCCGTTTGCAGCCAATAGCGGTCAGCCCAACACAGGCCCCTACATCATCGAGCAGGATTACGTGCCCGACGTGGACCTGAAAGAGACCGTCCTCAGCCTTGAGATGAACCTCGATCTGGGCGCGGTTTCGGTCAAGTCGATCACTTCTTACACCGATTTCCAAAACCTGTTCGGCTTCGACTTCGATTTCAGCGCGCAGCCGCATGCGATCGGCGGCTTTGACGAGACGCTTGAAGGCTTCTCGCAAGAACTGAACTTCAACACGGATTTCGACGGTCCGTTCAACCTGACGGCTGGCGCGTATTACTCGGTTGAAGACACGTTCTTCAGCTTCTCGATCTACAACCAGACGCCGCGCGCCGCACGCGCTGGGGCTGTGCCGGTGCTCAACAATGCGAGCCAGCCGGTGCTTGACGGGAATGGTGACCCGCTGCTCTTGCCGGTGCTGACTTCGACGCCGCTGACGACGCTTGACCGCAGCTTTAACGGCTTCTTCGCGGACAGCGCCTTCATCGAGACCGAGACGATTGGTCTGTTCGCTCAGGGCACGCTCGAAGTTTCCGAATCGCTGCGTATTGTCGGTGGTCTGCGCTATTCGTCGGAAGAGAAGACTCTCGAAGGCGGCGGCAGCAACTTCACTGCGAATGGTCCAGTGACAGTGATCCCGGAATTCGGAGCGGGCGCCGCTCCGATCATCTTGCCTGACAGCCGCGATGTCTTCGCGATCAACCGCAACGCCGCAGGTGCTGCGACTGGCAATGAGACCTTCGACAATGTCGATTATCGTGCAACGATCGAGTATGATATCAACCCTGATGTTCTGCTCTATGCGACCACCGCTACGGGCTTCCTGTCGGGCGTAATTAACAATAACGGCACAACGACGGATCAGCAGGAATCGGTGGTTTACGAAGTGGGCCTGAAGAGCGTGCTTGCGGATGGCACACTGACCTTCAACCTGGCTGGTTACTACACCGAGTATTCGAACCTTCTGGCGCAATTCCAGGTGATCGATCCCAACACAGGCATCGGTGTGACCTTCAGCGAAAACAGCGGTACGATTGATGTGTACGGTGTCGATCTGGAAGCGATTTGGTCGCCCACGCCGGATTTCACACTTACCGCCATCGCGGCCTACGTCAGCTCGGAGTATGGCGATTTTGGTCAGACTTCGCCGTATCAGTTGAACAACGGTACGCAGGATCTGTTTGTTGACCTTTCGGGTGAAACAACGACCTTTTCGCCAGAATTCACACTTACGCTGGCGGCGTCCTACGTGATTGATCTGGGCGAGTTTGGCACGCTCACTCCGATTGGCCAGTTCTATTACAGCGACGGCTTCAACACCTCGAACCTCTTCGCGATTGATCCGGCGGCGCAGCAGGACAGCTTCACCAAGAGCGATCTACGGCTGGTGTGGGACAGTGAGGACGGCGACTATTCGGTCGAGGCCTTCGTCGAGAACATCGAAGACGAGGCCGTGCTCAGCCGTTCAAACAACAATGGCGGCGACGATTTGCTGCAGTCGTCCTTCCTCTTCCCGCGCAATTATGGGGTTCGCTTCCGCGCGAACTTCTGATGCGAAGCAATAAAGGCTTTTGGCCACTATCGGGAAAGGGGGAGCGTCCGTGCTCCCCTTTTTCGTTTCTGGATTTGGCTGATGTGTCAGGCTAGCTCGCTTGTTGTTTAGCGATGGCGTCTGCGATCAGGTCAACGCCAAAATCCATAAAGTAGTGCGGTAGGTCGATAATGACCCAGTTCTCCGCCAATCTGTCGCCATCGCGGCGATACACGTCGACAACGCGCATTTCGCCGCGTTGCTCACTTTCGGGAAGGCCAAGATAGCCCCCACGCGGGGAGTTGGTTAGGTTTGGCCAGCCAAAGAAGGCCGCAAAATCGCCATCTGCAAAGCGCGCAACGTGCCCGTGATACTGCTTGTTTTTCAGTCCTTGGCGGAACGGGTACTGATGCTGGGCTTGATAAAGCTCAATCGTCTTCATCGCGCCAATGCCAGCCGGACCATACCAGCCCATATCCTCGCGCCAGCAGCGAGCAAGGTACTCAGGAGTGCAGGTGTCATTCCCGCTTTTGTTGAGGAGATCGAGATCCTCAATCATTCGGTTCAAAAGCGCCATGGTCTTCGCACCCTGTTCGACACCTCTCTGCCCGCTTGCGCGAAGGCCCTTGAGAGGGACGGGGAAGATATGGCGCGCGCCCAATTGATTGGGGAACGGATCGAGACCCAGCTGTTGGAGCACGTCCGCCAGATCGATGAAGAATGCAGTCTGAGTGATCCGCCCATCCATCACTTCGTGGAATTCTGAATACCGGATTTGCACGAGGCGATGCGTCGGTTTGAGGCCGAGCCAATCGCTTACAAAAGCTCCGGTGAGGATGCCCAGCGAACAGGTCCACACACCCGGCGCTCCATCGGCATTATTCTCGCCCGCGATCTTCACAAATTCGCGGCGCTCAAGTCCTGCAAAGGCCCGGCGCATTGGCCCGATCACATTGGTTGACAGCGCCTCAAGACTGGATTGCTCATAAAACGGACGCGATCCGCGCCAGCTGTAAGCCTCTGCGGTTAAACCCCCGAGACTTTCGGCCAGTTTTTCGATCGGCTCGCCAAGCCACAAGGCCTCAAAGTTGGCGCTCAATTTCTTGGCGGTTTCGATATCGGTAATGGTCGAGGGGTTCATCAAGTTCCAGGCCCTTTTGGACTGCGTTTGGCTAAGAGGCGTTACAGGCGCGTGGTCGCATGTAAGCCCTTCTGACCGCGAGCTCAAACGCATATTGACTTCGAATGCAAAACTATCTTTAGTGGTCTCACGAGTTGGGAGACAAAGCAATGGAGCAGGGCGAAAAATCTGCTGCGGTTCGAGTGGTGCGATACGATGAATTGAGGCCGTGCTTTGACGCCTTCATCGACACTCGCACGCCCGGCTCTGATCAGAAAGAAAACTTCACAATCATCGGGCCCGGTGTATCGGAAAACCCGAGCCAACATGTCCATATCGCTGAGCCCCATGGCTTCAATATCGGCGGTGCGCGCCAGCCGCCAGGATGTGTGAATTCTCAGCACAGCCATGAGACCGCTGAGTTCTTTTACGTTCACACAGGCAAATGGTCCTTCGATCTTGGAGAGACCGGAGAGGACGCCTCGATTGTGCTTGGTCCCGGTGACGCGATTTCGATCCCAACACAGGTTTTCCGAGGGTTTGAAAACATCGGCGAGGACACAGGGTTCCTTTTTGCGGTCCTTGGAGGCGATGATCCGGGCCAGGTCCTTTGGGCACCCCATGTCTTTGATATGGCCAGCGAGTATGGGCTTGTCCTCCTCGAAAACGGCATGCTTATTGATACCGCTGCTGGTGAAACGCTCAGCGAGGATATGAAACCTATGCCAGCCACGTCGAGCGAGCAGGTTGATGCACTGCAACGCTTTGATGATGCAGCGCTGCGCAAGTGCTGCGCGCTTGGCGAGGACAAAGTTCCTTCGCAAAAGGTCGATGGCGCGGTTCGGCGCAAGATTGTGCACCGCGAAGGACAATTGAGCTGGCCGCATGAGTTCGAGGTGGAAGAAGTGCGCTTGGAGGCCGGAGCAGAGTTAAACCTTGGGCGAGAGGCTCACAATCAAGTGGTTTTTGTCCAGGCTGGCACCATCCAGCTGACCCCTGATCATGAACTGGGTACAGGCGACACGGCGAGCATAGCGCCGGGTATTGAACGCGCTCTCACAAACTCAGGCGAAACCTCAGCGATTGCAGTCTTAGTGACTGGCACAACCCTGCCAGCAACGCACTAATGGGTACCTCGCTTTTAGGAAAAGCCGCGCTCGTCACAGGCGCGAGTAAAGGGATTGGCCGCGCAATTGCGCTTGGCCTTGCAGCACAGGGCGCGCATGTGATCGCAGTGGCGCGTGCCTCTGACGACCTCGCTACCCTTGATGATGAGCTTGGCGCGCGCGGCGAAACTTGGGCAGAAGATGCGAGCGGTGATGGGTTTTTGGAGCGGATCGCGACCCTCTCAAAACTCGATATCCTAGTCAACAATCTTGGCACAAATCGTCCAAAACCGCTGGTTGAAGTGAGCGATGATGACCTTGATGTGATGCTCGATCTGAACCTGCGCTCGCTCTATCGGATCACTCGCGCCAGCGTGCCACTGATGTATGAAGGCGCTGCAATTGTGAACATCAGTTCGCAGATGGGGCACGTCGGATCACCCGGCCGCACGGTCTATTGCATGACCAAACACGGGGTCGAGGGACTGACTAAAGCGCTTGCCGTGGAGCTTGCCCCACAAGGAATCCGGGTCAATTCCGTCGCTCCCACTTTTATCGAGACACCTATGACGAAGCCTATGCTCGCGGACCCAAAGTTTGCCGAATTTGTCAAAAATTCCATCCCCTTGGGCAAAGTGGGTTGCGTTGAAGATGTGGCTGAGGCGGTGATCTATCTCAGCTCGTCTGCCTCCAAAATGGTAACCGGGCACAGCCTGCTTGTTGATGGAGGGTGGACCGCGCAATGAGCACTTTGCCCATCACCGAAGTCGCCACGACAAGCGAGAATGATCTCCTCAATCCAGTGCCCGGCAGACGCATGGAGCTGCCAGGATTTGACGAAGAATTTGTCGACTTTCCCGATTTTATCGTGCGCATAACCGACCGGATCTGGCACGAGCGCCGGGTGGAACTTTGCCGAGAATACTACACCGAAGATTGCGCCATTCATACGATGGCGGGCGATATTATCGGCGCAGACACCGTTGTCGCAAACACCCTCGCAACGCTTGAGAGTTTTCCTGACCGGCACCTCAATCCCGACAACGTGATCTGGTCCGATGATGGGGACGGCAAGTTTTATTCTTCGCACCTAATCAACAGCCCGATGACCAATTTGGGCGAAACCGAGTTTGGCCCTGCGACGGGTAAGCGTATCAAAGTTATTACGATTGCCGATTGCGCCTGCCGTGACAATCGCATCTATGAAGAGTGGCTTGCGAGAGACTATGCCGCGATGGCGATGCAATTGGGGCATGACCCGCAAGCCATGGCCGAGGCGCAGGCGGCGAAGGACAAGGTGGATGGATTTTCGCTGATCGAGCATCATGCCGCCGATTGCGCCGACGTGATGGCACGGCCCCTGCCTCTTGCCAAAGCACCTACGGATGCAGCGTCTGACCCGGGAGCGCTTGCGACCTATGTGCTGGGCAGATTGTGGACACCCAATGGTGGCGGGGCTTGGCTTGATGCCTATGATTTCCGGGTGAAGACTACATGGCCTTCGCTGCGTTCGCTTTATGGCGAGAGCGAAATGGCGGATGCTGCAAGCGAGGTCTTTGGTTGCTTTTCTGACTTGAATTTCCGCGTGGATCACTTGGCGCGTGTGCCCTATCTTAGCGATGCCGGAAGCGATATTGCGGTGCGCTGGACCATGGCCGCAGTGCACTCGAAAGAAGGTATTTATGGAGCGCCAACGGGCAATCGCGCGCTAATCATCGGCGTGACCCATTGGCGGATCATCTCAGGCCGGATTGCCGAGGAAGTGACCATTTGGGACGATATTGCTCTGCGCCGCCAATTGGCGAGCTGAGCGGCATGTATATCCCGTCGCAGATAACCGATGCGCACCACCATTTGTGGGACTTGTCCTATTGCCATTACCCATGGCTGATGGAACGCGGAGTGAAGCGTTTCTTCGGTGATCCAGCCCCCATTCAGCGCGACTATCTGGTCGAAGATTTGCGCGCGGACTTTGCCGATCTGCCGGTTACAAAATCGGTGCATGTACAAGTGGGTGTCGCTCTCGAAGACAGCCTTAAAGAAACGCGCTGGCTTCAAACAAGCGCCGATAAAGGCGGCCTCCCTAACGCGATAGTGGCGTTTGCGGATTTGTGCGCGGATGACCTTGGGGCAGTGCTCGACCAGCACAGCGAATGCACAGCATTTAGAGGCGTCCGCCAAATCGTTGGCCGCAGCGCGGAGGAAGACGCCAAGTCCGGCACAAACACTCTACTTTCCAATCCTAAATTTGCCGAAGGGCTAAGGGAGCTTGCCAATCGTGGTCTAAGCTTCGATTTGCAGCTTACGCCGCCTCTGATGGAAGGCGCGGCACAGGTGTTGAGCCAGATTGACGGGCTTAAGGTGGCTCTTTGCCACGCTGGCAGTCCAAGCGATCTTTCGCCATCTGGCACAAAACAGTGGCTTTCTGGACTGGCAAAACTCGCTGAAATCCCAGGTCTGATGTGCAAGCTCTCAGGCTTCGGAATGTTCGATCATGATTGGAGCCGGCCTTATGCGCAAATGCTGATTGAGCCGGCGATCGAGTTGTTTGGCCCGCTTCGTATCGCGTTTGGATCAAACTTTCCGGTCGACAAGCTGTACAAGCCCTACTCCGAGACCATGGGCACATATCTTGAAATCGTTCAGGGCTTCACCCCTGCCGAAATCGATGCCATGTTTGCTGGCAATGCGGATCGCTTCTACCTCATCTAGAAGTGCGCACGGACCTTGCTGGTGAGCGAATTTGCGCCTTCGAGCATCATCGAATGATCTGAGCCTAAAAGGAACAGCGTCGCGCCAAGTTTCCTCCACCTAGGGATCTCATCAAGGTTGGAGGTGAACATGCCTACACGGCGCCCTGCCCCAACGGCCGACCGGCAAATATGCTCTACTGCCTCAATCACGGCGGCGTCATTCGGGTTGTTGAGGCCCAGCGAGACGGTCAAATCCGCACGCCCGATAAAGAAGCAGTCAATCCCTTCCACGGCCAAGATCGCATCGAGATTGTCGAGTGCCTCTTTGTCCTCAAGCTGAGCGATAACCGTGCGGCCCGCATTGCTCGTCTCAATATGTTCAGCCATGCCGCGCGCCATATAGCCTGCCGCGCGTGAGGACCCGGCGAACCCGCGCCCACGCCCATAAGTGGATTGGTTCACAAGGAACTCGGCATCCTCAGCGCTCGCAATGTGCGGCGCCAAAATCGCTTCGGCTCCGCAATCAAGTGCGTTCAAGATGTACTCGGACCGAAGCGCTGGAATACGCACGATAGAGGGCTTCTGCGCTCCCTCGAGTGCGTGGATGCAAACATCAATATCGCGGCGGTCGAACGGTGCGTGCTCAGCATCAATGCACACTGCATCGCAGTCAGTCCGACCCAAAACCTCACACACCATCGGTGAAGGCGTCTTGAGAAAGGTGCCGATCAGCGGCTCCCCCGCACAGAGGCGGTCCTTAAAGCTCATGCCCACAGCTTCTTGCTTGCGATTTCAGCACCCTCTGCCATCGCTCCAAGCTTAGCATAGACGATGTCCTCGTCCACTGCGCCAAACCCTGCGAAGGTAGAAAAGCCGCAGTCAGAACCTGCAATCACACGCTCTCGGCCAACGATATTGGTGAAGCGCTCAATGCGCTGCGCGACCAGTTCAGGATGCTCGATAAAATTACTGGTGCTGTCTATGACGCCGGGGATGAGGGTTAAGTCTTCAGGCAAATCCGCGGCTTCAAAAGCGGTCGACTCATGCGCATGCCGAGGGTTCGAGTTTTCGAACAAAAGCCCCCCAATATTGGCACGCAATGCAATCGGCAGAACCACATCCATCGGTGCATCGTGGTGGTGCGGGCCTTCGTAATTGCCCCAGCACACATGCATACGCACCCGGTCCTTTGGCACATTGCGAAGCGCGTGATTGAGCGCATCCACATGGCCATTGGCAAGCGCGATATACTCTTCATCCGGGCGCCCCTTGAACATCATATGACGGCCAAGCCCCAAGTCGGGGCTGTCAAGTTGCAAAAGGTAGCCCGCCTTAACAATCGCCTCATACTCCGGGCGCATCCCTTCAGCCAGCGCCTCAAGATAATCGTCCTGATGCTCGTAATACTCATTGGGCTGGAACAACGCGATGACGCCGGGGGAAGCTGCGTTCATGAAGCCATGGAGGTCCGGGGACCCTTCCAATGCGGCAGAGAAGTTCGCAAGGTCGTCGGCCAAAGGCTGCATCGATTTGACCGCGATTGGACCCACGCAGCACGGACGCTTATACGTGGGCGTACCGCCAGACGAAGCCTGACGCTCCAGAAACCCTGGAAACTCTTCGAGGTCAGAGGGAGGGCGGCGCGGGCTGTCGCCGTCAAAACCAGTGATCCGATCCTTGATGTAAGTCGCGTACGATATCTTGCTCATTTCGCCGTCGGAAACAACGGTTACGCCGGCGGTTTTCTGGCGCGCGACCACATCAGCGACCGCCGATTTCAAGGTTGCACTAAACTCAGCTGCATCAAGCTCTTCCCCTGCCTCATGTGCGAAAACCAGATCCGTCACCGCCTTGGAGCGGGGCAGGCTTCCGACATGGGTCGTATGGATGAAATCGGTGTTGCGCATGTATGTGTCTTTCTTCGGGATCAGGCGAGGCTGGCGAACCACGCGAGGAAAAGGATGATGGCGGCAAAGGTAATCAAAAGGCCCCAAACTGGCGTTTCGGCAAGGCCGGGGACGACGTACCAACCGTTTTCAGACTGAGGCGCACCAGAGGCGGCGAATTTTGCTTTTTGACCCGGCACCGAATGCTCATGCCAATCGCTTTGGAAGCCACCCAATAGGACGCTTGCGACCCAGGATACGGTGATATTCACCCCGCCACCAAGCACCACATACCAAGGCCATGCAAGCTCTGGATAGAGGCCTTCAAAGCCTACATATCCAGTAACAAGCGCAAGGCTTACAAAGCCTGCGACAACGCCGATCAACAGCCCTTTTTCATTGGTGTGTTTGGAGAAGAACCCAAGCCCGAACATCGCCAGTTTTGCCCCAACCAAGTATGAGCCAACCTTGGACAGTGTCTCAAGGATCGAGCCACCGCTTTCGATAAAGGCAAAGGCCATAGGAATGACGATCACCGCCCAAACAAGTGTGAACACCCGAGAAGCATTGAGGTAGTGTTTTTCGCTGCCATCTTGTTTCGCAAAAGGCTTGTAGAAGTCCACGACGCTCACGGTGGAAAGCGAGTTGAAAGCCGATGATAGGCTCGACATCGAGGCAGAAAGCACGGCTGCGACCAGAATGCCCATCAAGCCTGGAATAGCGAGCGAGTTGGCAAAGGTGAGGATGATCTCATTGCTCTGATCAAACGGGCGCCCGTCAAAATGGACGAACAAAAGCGCACCGATGAAGAAAAACAAAAAGTAGATGAAGAACGCGCCGTAGCCCATCATCAAATAGCTCTTCTTCGCATCGCCAATGTTCTTGGCCGCCATAGCGCGCTGCACCATCATCTGATTGCCGCCATAAACGGTGATGTGGAACAGCGTCATCGCCAGCACTCCTGACCAAACGGTGGGAGCGATGCTCAGGTCGAGGCTGGTGTTAAGGGGATTGAGCTTCTCATTTTGTGCCAATAGGCTGAGCGCCCCTGAAATTGGCGAGACATCGACAAGGAGGAAGTAAAGAACAACGCCCGCCCCAATGAACAAAATGACGCCTTGCAAAACATCGGTCCAAATTACCGCATTCATTCCGCCCATTAGCGTATAGAGCACCACAATCACGCTCATCGCTACAATCGCGGTCCGTGGCTCAATCCCGGTGACGAATGTAACAACGATAGCGGTTGCGGTCAGGATCGAGGCAGTGGTGATCGACTGCGACATCATGAACAAAAGGCTCATGACAGTGCGCGAGGTCGGGCCGAAGCGCCGCTCCAGATACTCGTAGATCGAAGATAGGCCGCTGTTGAAGAAGAACGGCAGGAAGAACACGATCACAACAAAGATCACGAGCGGATAGTTGATATGGATCGCCAGCGCCGCCATACCATCGCCGTACGCCCATGCAGGCCCTCCAAGGAACGAAAGCGCGCTCACATAGGTTGCCATGACCGATATGCCGATGGCCCACCAAGGCGTTGAGCGATCGCCGAAGTTATAGTCCTCAGCGCTCGAAATCCGTCGGCTCATGCGCCAACCAAGGAACAGGTTTCCGATCAGATATGCAACGACAATGGTCCAATTGAGCATGCCGAAAGAGATACCGAGTTCTTGCAAGGTGTAATGTCCTTCAGGCGGTCTGGGTTTGTGGCAAGGGTGTATCGGAACAGACCTGACTGCCCACCAGAGCAAGCAGAGCCGATGTGACCGCGTCTGGTTGCTCCAATGCAGAAAGGTGGCCGCATTGCGGCACAATCTGAAGCTCGGAACCACTTATACGTTTCGCCATTTCGCAGTGCACCTCTGGGGGGCAAACCTCATCATCTGCGCCTGTTAGAACCAACGTGGGGCAATCGATACGGCCCAATTGGTCCGCATAATTTTCCCGTTGCATCAATGCGCGCGTTTGTCGTTCAAACACTTCTTCGCCAAGCGTACCCGCCATTCTAGCGAGCAAATCGAGGCGCTCTTGGCTGCGGTTATCGGGGTGCATATAGTTTGGCTTCAGCTCATCGCGCAGCACAAGATCAAGCTCACCTTGCCTAACCCGCTCCAGCTGCTTGAGGCGCGTTGGCCCTGCTCTATCCGCACGATATGTCGTGTTGAGCAGTGCCAGATGGCTTATCCTCTCAGGGGCTTGTCGGTGCATTTCAAGCGCGACGATCCCGCCCATTGAAAGGCCCACAAGAGCAAATGACCGTGGCGAGATATCAAGGGTGGCGGTGGCTAGCGCTTTGATCGTGTCGTGAGACGACAGGTCACCGCTCAAACAAGTCTGCCCCGCACGTGACAAAGCTTGCGAAACTGCAGCAAACAGCCGGTCGTCGCACATAAATCCTGGCAGGAATACGAAGTCTGTTTGATCCAACATCTAGTGCTTTTGCGCCTCTCCCGAGGACCAAGTCTAAATCCCATTGACTTCGAATGCAAACTGATCCTTGTTTTCCTTGAGTGCGCGTATTTCGGCCGAGCCCACGACTAGTAATTTTGCCGTGAGACAATGGAAAGGGCCCAACAATGTCTGCTGCGTCAAGACAAGCCTACAAGGCCCCCAAAATGGGAGTCCTTTCTAGATTCCTTGATAGCCTCACCAGCAATGAGATCTCCGAGAACAATGCCCCCTTCCACCTCCATAACAGGACGTTGAACAGCAAAGTCGGAATGGCTGCTTTGGGGCATTGCTAATGTCCACTCCTATGTCCGATTGTGGGGCGCAAAGCTGCCGCGGCTGAGCGGTCGGATCACTGCTGCAGATGCCGCTCGCAATGGCGAACTGATAAATCTGGCCAACACTCTGCTTGGCACGTCGGCTTATGTCGAGCGCACCGCGATCCTCGATTTTCCTAATGACCCTCAAGACATCCGGGGGCGAGATATCCTCCAGCATCATATGGCCGAGAGAAGGAAAGACATCGCGTTCCAAGCGGGCCCAGACCCGCTTTGCATGTGCAGGATCAAGACTGCATTCTCGGTTGCGGTGCCATAGCGTGGCAGCACTCCTCAGTGTCTCGCCATCACGGGAGCCCTTCCCCGGTCTAACGATCATCGGGTCTTCGCCCTTAGCCAGAGCGCCTTTCGCAATCGCACGCAGTTCTCTCGCCGCAGAAATTCCGATGTCCGGATATGCACCGAAAGAAAGCAACTTTTCCTTTCCCATAAATCGATACTTCAAACGCCAGAGTTTCGATCCGTTCGGTTTAACAAAGAGGAAAAGCCCCTCCCCATCCGCGAGCTTGTAGGGCCGATCTTTTGCCCGGGCATTCTTGATCTGGATTTCCTTCAAAGCCATTGGGGGTATCGCTCCATTTGCTAACCCCAGAAAAGTACCCCCAAAATACCCCCACACCAAATCCGGCTGCAAGCGAATGCAAGCGAACACACGCGGACTGAACCCAGCGATAGGATACTGATTCGTTTTACTTTTTTAGACTTTTCCGAAGGACCACGAACCCATGCGGATTCGGGATTGGTAGCGGAGGAGGGACTTGAACCCCCGACACGCGGATTATGATTCCGCTGCTCTAACCACCTGAGCTACTCCGCCCCAATCGGGATTCGCGAGGATCAATGCCTCAAACGAGCGGCGCGTTTAGGGCGCGGCTGCGCTGTGGTCAACCGTTGTTGCGCACTTGTTTGAATGCACCGTCATGGCCTTGCCTTCCCGCGAAAGGGAATTGCCTTAACCGCTTCCCATGGTCCGCCCAGATAGCGGTGCAGCTCCAGCGCGGGAAACCGGAACTCGCGCTCCTCGATCGTCGGAGCCAGGGCCGCTTGCAAGGCGCGCGCTTCCTGCTTCGAAACCTTGTTCTGGATGGTGATGTGCGGGCGCGGTTCGTGCAGGTCCTGCTCTATCAGCGACCCTTGAAAGTGATCCGCTATCATCGCTCTTATCGCCAGCAATTGCGGCGTTTCGAGCCGTATGGCCGTCCCCTTGCCCAGATCCATCAGCCCGGAGATGCAGGCCTGCGGCGGGGCAAACTCCTTGGCGATGAGGGGCAGGAACGTCTTTAGTTCTTCGAGCAGCGATGGCGCGAAAGAATGGAACATGGTCACGTGGGCGTGCAGGTGATTGCGCTCTGGCGGGAAGTGCTCTTTGCGCAGCGCGTTCGCCCAGTCGTGCACGCCGGGTGGCAGTTTGGCTGTGACGATGAAGGGGTTGGACACGCCGCTTTCCTCGCAATTATTCGATTTCGCCGCGTTCCCGGCGGATCGCGCGCCATTTGCGCACGTTCTCGTTATGCTCGGCGAGGGTGCGCGCGAAGGCGTGGCCGCCCGTTCCGTCTGCGACATAATACAGCGCATCCGTTTCTGCCGGGTCCAGCGCCGCTGCGATGCTTTCGCGGCCCGGATTGGTGATCGGGCCGACCGGCAGCCCGGAAATTGCGCGGGTGTTGTACGGGTTGGGATCGCGCAGTTCGGATACGCGAATGCGGCGGCCCAGCGGCTTGCCCTTTGTGATTGGATAGATCGTCGTCGCGTCCGCGCCCAGCATCATGCCGATCCGCACCCTGTTCGACATGACGCCGGCAACCATGCGGCGTTCATCTGCCAGCGCGGTTTCTTTTTCGACGATCGAGGCGAGGATGATTGCATCGCGCGGGTTATCGACCGCGGTATCGGCAGATCGCCCTTCCCATGCCTCCGCCAGAAAATCGTCCATCGCCGCCTGCATCTGGGCGACGATTTCCCCGCGGTCCTGCCCGCGTTCGAACGAATAGGTATCCGGCAAAACGGACCCTTCGGCTGGCACGTCGATTTCGCCAGTGAGCAATTCCTGCTCCATCAGCTTTTCCCACACCAGCACCGACGGCATTCCTTCGGGGATGGTGACGAAGCGGCGGACCACGTCGCCGTTTTGGAACGCGCCGAGGATGTCGCCCTGATCCATGTCTGGCGTCAAGGCAAACTCGCCTGCCTGAATGGGATCATCGGAGCCGAACAGCCGCGCACGCATCAGAAAGCCCTCGCCCGAGGAGACAAGCCCTTCTTCTTCCAGCTTGTAAGCGACTTTTCCCAGCGAAGATCCGCTCGGAATGATGAACGCCGTCTCCTCTTCGATTGTGGCTGAACCGAGGTAGGAATTGGCGATCACCAGCCCTGCCGCCGCCAGCACGAACAAAGCCACGACTAGCAGGGCAAGGCGTTTCACCGGATCAATCGACCTTTTGCATGATCAGCGACGCGTTTGTGCCGCCAAAACCGAAGCTGTTGTTAAGCACTGCGCGCACTTCGCGCTTTTTCGCCTCCAGCGGGACCAGATCGATGCCCTCGGTGCCTTCATCCGCATTGTGCAGGTTGAGCGTTGGCGGAACGATCCCGTCGCGCATGGCGAGAATGCAGAAAACCGCCTCCACCGCGCCTGCACCGCCGAGCAAGTGGCCGATGGCAGATTTGGTCGAGCTCATCGAAGCGCCGCCCAAGTCGGTTCCCAGCACGCGCATCACCGCCGCCAGTTCAATGGTGTCTGCCATCGTGCTGGTGCCGTGGGCGTTGACATAATCAATGTCGCCCGGCCCCAGACCCGCTTTTTTCAAAGCCATCCGCATCGCGAGCTCCGCGCCTTTGCCCTCTGGATGGGGTGCGGTGACGTGGTAGGCATCACCGGATAGGCCGTATCCGGTCACCTCGGCATAGATTTTCGCGCCGCGCGCCTTGGCACGTTCGTATTCTTCTAGGACGACGACGCCTGCGCCCTCACCCATCACGAAGCCTTCGCGGTCTTTGTCATACGGACGGCTGGCCTCTGTCGGGCGGTCGTTGAAGCTGGTGTTGAGCGCGCGTGCCTGTGCAAAACCGGCAATCCCCAGCGGATTGATCGTACTTTCCGCGCCGCCTGCCAGCATGATGTCGGCATCGTCCATCGCGATCATCCGGGCCGCATCGCCAATCGAGTGCGCGCCGGTGGAACATGCTGTTACGACAGCGTGGTTGGGGCCCATGAAGCCGTATTTGATTTGAACCTGTCCGGTGACAAGGTTGATCAGGCGGCCATGAACAAAATGCGGGCTGACACGGGCCGGGCCGCGTTCATGCAGGACGATGCTTTCCTTCTCGATACCCGGCAATCCGCCGATACCCGATCCGATGGAGCAGCCGGTGCGCTCTTTCTCGGCCTGAGTCATGTCGGTAAGGCCCGCATCTTCGAGCGCCTGACCGGCGGCATCGATACCGAAGATGATGAACGGATCGACTTGCCGCTGCACCTTGTGATCGACGCGTTTGTCAGCGTCGAAGCCCCACGGGTGGTCTTTATCCTTCACCTCGCAGGCGATGGTGCATTTCTGGTCAGACGTATCAAAACGGGTGATCTGGCCTGCACCGCTTTCACCAGCGATCAGGTTTTTCCAGCTCGTTTCGACATCTCCGCCAAGCGGGGTGACAAGGCCAAGTCCGGTTACAACGACACGGCGCATTCAACTCTCCAAATGCCTCTGAGGGCGTATCTTCAGCCAGCCTGACGCCGACCCTAAAACACTACAGGCCCGCGACCCTTTTTTAAAAGGGCTCGGGCCTGTCGGTCAGACACCCGCAGCGCGGGTGAACTGGGGGCGATTAGCCCTTGTGTTCTTCGATGAACTTGGTTGCATCGCCGACAGTGCTGATCTTTTCAGCAGCGTCGTCGGGGATTTCAACGCCGAACTCTTCTTCGAACGCCATCACCAGCTCAACAATGTCGAGGCTGTCTGCGCCCAGATCATCGATGAAGCTTGCTTCCTGAGTAACTTTGTCGCTTTCCACACCAAGGTGCTCGACAACAATCTTCTGCACGCGGTCGGCAGTATCGCTCATGTGTATCCCTCTTGAATTGGGGTTAGAAAACCAAAGGTGCCCTAGAGGGCGGTTCGATTGAGCGCAAGTGCAGATGATCTTGCCCCCGCCCCGCGCCCCTGCATTGATGTAGCTGGACAACGCGGCGCAGTATTTATGCGCTGCGGCCAAGATCGCAAGAGATCGCAGACGTTTTGCACCGCAATCGGCGGGTACGGCGGCGATCCGCGCGTATAAAGGCTCACTGCTTGAGCGTTTCGCCTGCACCCCCGAAACTGTCAGCACGCAATGCACTGCGGCCGCGCAATTGCGCCATTCCGGCACGGCGCGCCGCGATCCGTTCAAGGCCTGCGAGCGGGTAACTTTTGCCAGGCTCCAGCGCGAGAACGCGGTCATAATACGCCTCGGCTTGGTCAAGCTCGTGTTCGCTTTCATCGCACAGACCAATGTTGAACAGCACTGACATGTGATCAGGGTCCGCCTGTTCCAATGCGCGAAAGCCGAGGCAGGCACCATATGGATCGTTCTTCGTCAGTTTTAGCGCCGCCTTGAACGCGCGGCGATCGTTCTTTGACAGACCTTTGCGCTGCTCGAGCAGACGCAGATCCGTTTCAACGTAGCGCGGCATGAGATCGCGGCTGACGCGGCTAATGAACTGCGATGCGAGGCCGCCCAGCATGGTATCGGGATCAGGAGTTGCGCTTTCGCCCTGACAATAGGTCTGCGAATTCGACAGCGTATCGCTGCGCTCATAAAGACGCTGGCCATCGGGTGCGACGATCATGACGCTGCCATCGTAATGCACCGTCAATATGCGGCACGGCACGGTGAATTTCCTTTTCGCGACGCATTTGCCATCATCGTCGCGGCGGATGCACTCGCTCTTTTTCTTGGCGCTGGTCGCGGTATCATCGATGCGCCCGAATGCCGCCCCGCGCAAAAGCGCGTCAGGTGCATCGAAAGGCTCTTCAGGGATTTCGATAGCTTCCTGCACGGCTTCGTCCGATGTGTTCGATTCGACGATGAACACCCGGTCGCGTTGGACAAGACTGGCAGGGACCACCTGATATAACACACCAAAATCGGGCACCGGACGGGTTAAAACATCAGTCACGCTGGCTTGAAGACCATACCCCCAGTCGCCAGCGAATTCTTCTGCGGCCAGTATCTCGACGTCGGCTGGAATATCGGCCTCTGCACCGTACAGCCCCTCCACTCGGAAGGTTTCTGCGGCCACCGGCGATACGCCCATCACCGCAGTCCCCACGACAGCGAGAGCGGCGGCATTTGCACGCCAATAAACAGACTGTTTCGGCATAAAATTCGCCCCTCGTTCCCTTAATCATCGTCTTGAGGACGCGGAGCTTTAGGTTTTCTGAATGCGCCGCAATTCTGCGATGAATCAACCATTTGCGGGACATTTCTGCAATTCATCGCAGCTGGAGTCCGGTCTGGCGAGCTAGCGGAACGATTTGCGCCCTAAGACCGTTAAGTCATTGAAAGCGCGGCGCAAAAAGCGAAGCCCACACGGAATGAAAACCTCTCAAGGAGACCCATGACAAATACTACCGAAAAATTGAAGAAACTAACCCAAACAACCTTTGACTCAGTCGAAGGCTATCGCAAGGCCGCAGAAAAGGCCGAGAGCCCGGCATTGAAACAAGCATTGGAGCGCCGGACAGGCCAGCGTCAGAATACGCTGAACAAGCTGAACGAGGCACTGATGGCAGGCGGCGAAAACGCCGTAACCTCGTCAAGCACGATGGGCCAGATGCACCAGACATTCCTGAACGTCACGGAATCGTTTTCCAACGGTGACGAAGCCGCAGCAGAGCGTGTCGAGGAAGGCGAAGAATACCTCGCCGACCAGTTCCGCGATGTGCTGGAAGATGATGAGAACGGGCTGGACGGTTCCACCCGCATGATCGTCCAGAATGCGTACAGCGAAATTCGCGAAGGTGAACGCTTTGGCGAAATGCTGGAAACGCAATACTCGTAAGACGCGATAGGGCGCATGGATGAGCGTCCTTAGGGTGTTGAGCGCCGCGGACTTGTGCCGCGCCGCGCTCCGCCCGAACCTTACAGCAAAATGGTCGAAGCGCGCTTTTTAGATTGGGCTCGATGACGCTATCGAGACGCGCATGACGGCCATACAATATCATCCGCAACACACTAATGCGCCTGACCCTTTGGTCGGGCGCATTTTTGTGCTGGCACTGCGCGATCCGGACACCCACGCCCGCGATGCCTGCTTACTTTGATAATGCCCCGCGATGGAATTTCTCATCATCTGTGCTAGGACAGGGTCGGGAACGCATGCTTGCCGGGTATTCAAAATTGTTGAGACCCGCGTCATTCTCTTTTTGAGCAGGAGCAAGATGCATGTTGAAAAGTTCGCTATTTGCAGCAGTCGCCGGAACCATTTTCGCACTGGGCGCAGTTCCAGCCGCCGCACAGGACCGTTCGTCGGGGCGTCAGGATCAGGAGCGGGGAACCGCTGAAATTCCTCAGTGCTCGCGCAACCTCGGCACCATCGCAATCGTCGAACCGGACAATCAGTGGTGGCGGGAACTTAGCCTCGGCAGCCCTGAGGCGATCATGCGAATATTCGTCCAGAGATCGGGTTGCTTTACGCTGGTCAATCGCGGCCGTTCCATGCGCAGCCGCGCAATGGAGCGCGCGCTGGCCGACCAGGGCGAGTTACAGGAAGGCTCAAACCTTGGCGCCGGACAGGTCAAGGCGGCGGATTATTTCCTTCAGCCCGATATCGTAACCACCAACAACAATAGCGGCGGCGGCGGAGTGGGCGCTGCGCTCGGCGGTTTGCTGGGTCGGCGACTCCTCGGCGGGATCGCCGGCGGGATTAATGTCAAAAAGAAAGAAGCCAACGTCACGCTTTCGGTGGTCAACGCACGCACCACGGTCGAAGAGGCTTTGGTCGAAGGCTACGCACGCAAAAGCGACCTGAGTTTCCGCGGCGGCGCGGGCGGCGGTTGGTGGACCGGTTTCGGCGCTGTCGGTGCCAGCGGTTACCAGAACACAGAGATCGGCCAGGTTATCGTGCTCGCCTATCTCGATGCGTATACAAAGCTGGTCTACGACCTTGGCGGCCTGCCCGAAGACGCAGCTGCAGCCGCACCTGAAGCGCGGTAGCGAACCGGGCGCACGTCCAGGGCGCTAGGACCGAATTCTAATCACGCAACGCGCAAAGCGATTTCGTGCTTCTCACGGAGCCTGCAGCGGCGATTCTGCGGCAGTCCGCACCGTGCGTCCGCTAGTTCGCGATCACGCCGACATTTCATTGGGAGCCAAACACGCTTCGGGGGATTGGTAGGGTATAAATCTAAAAAGAGGAGTTATTACAATGGCTACCACCACATTTAAGTCCCTCACCGACACGACTTTCGACTCGGTCGAAGGGTATCGCAAAGCCGCAGAGAAGGCAGACAGCCCGCAATTGAAGCAAGCGCTGCACCAGCGCTGTCAGAAACGCGAGCAGACGCTCAGCCAAATGAACGCTGAACTTCAGCGTCAGGGCGACGAACTCGTCACGAAAGGCACGATGACCGGCGAAGCTCATCAACTTTGGGCGAGCATCACCGACATGTTCGAAAGCGGCAACGAAGCTGCGGCAGAGCGTGTTGAGGAAGGCGAAGATTACATCAAAGAGAAGTTTGAAAGCGCCCTGAACGACGACGATCTCGATCCGCAGGAACGCGCAATCGTACAGCAGTGTTATGCCGAAATTTGCGAAGGCGAAAAGTTTGGAGACATGATCGCGCGCCAGCACGATTGATCTCGAACTACATAATGCGAACAGAAAGGGCGCGGATTAGTTTCCGCGCCCTTTTTCGTGTTCAGGTGTCTAAGGTGCTCTTGGGCGCCGGCTCGGCCTTCTTGGGCGGCTCCACCGTACGCAGGAAGAGTTCGCGCAATTGCGCCGGTTCTGCCTTCGAAGGCGCGCTCATCATCAGATCCTCGCCCTTCTGGTTCATCGGGAAGGCGATGACTTCGCGGATAGCCTCTTCCCCGGCGAGCAGCATGACGATGCGGTCGATACCCGGTGCAGACCCGCCATGCGGCGGCGCGCCCAGTTTGAATGCCTCAATCATGCCCGAAAACTCGCGGTCGACTGTGGCCTTGTCATAGCCTGCGATTTCAAACGCTTTGTACATGATGTCCGGGCGGTGGTTTCGGATTGCACCCGATGACAGCTCATAGCCGTTGCAGACGATGTCATACTGCCACGCCTTGATTTCCAGCGGGTCCATGTTTTCCAGCGCATCCATCTCGCCCTGCGGCATGGAGAACGGGTTGTGCGAGAAATCGACTTTCTTGTTGTCTTCGTCCCACTCGTACATCGGGAAATCGACAATCCAGCAGAACTTGAAGCAATCCGGCTCGATCAGATCAAGCTGCTCGCCAACCTGCGTGCGCGCTGCGCCTGCGAGTTTGGCGGCATCCTTTTTCTTGCCAGCGGCGAAGAACAGGCCGTCATCAGGGCCAAGGCCAAGCTCGTCATAAAGCTGCGCCATCAGGTCGGGGCCATGGTTTTTCGCAATCGGACCGCCGAATTCGCCGCCCTTACGGGTGACATAGCCTAGTCCTGCAAACCCTTCGCTGCGCGCCCAGTTGTTCATATCATCGAAGAACTTGCGGCTTTTCTCATTCGTTTTTGGCGCAGGCACCACGCGGACAACGCCGCCGCCGCCCACGATTTTTTCAAACAGGCCAAAGCCGCTCTTTTCAAAATGGCTGGTCACATCGCTGATGATCAGCGGGTTGCGCAGGTCGGGTTTGTCGGTGCCGTATTTCAGCATCGCCTCGGCATAGGGGATACGCGGGAATTCGCCTGACGCAGTCACCGTCTTGCCATCGGCAAACTCTGCGAACACTCCGGCAAGCACTGGCTCTAGCGCCTGAAACACGTCTTCCTGCGTTACAAAGCTCATCTCGAAATCGAGCTGGTAAAACTCGAGACTGCGGTCGGCGCGCAGGTCTTCGTCGCGGAAACACGGCGCAATCTGAAAATACCGGTCGAAACCGGAGACCATCAGCATCTGTTTGAACATCTGCGGGGCCTGCGGCAGCGCGTAGAAATTGCCCGGATGCATCCGCGACGGCACGAGGAAATCGCGCGCACCCTCGGGTGACGATGCAGTCAGGATCGGTGTCTGAAACTCGGTAAAGCCCTGCCCGATCATCCGCTGACGCAGCGAGGTGATGACCTGGCTGCGCAGCATGATGTTGCGGTGCATGGTTTCGCGCCGCAGATCGAGGAAACGGTATTTAAGACGGATTTCCTCGGGATATTCCTGTTCGCCTGCAACCGGCATCGGCAATTCTTCCGCCGCGCTTTGCACGGTGATTTCCCGCGCGAACACTTCAATCTCTCCCGTCGGCAAATCGGTGTTCACCGTCTCCGGCGTGCGCGCCTTCACATCACCGTCGATAGTCACAACCGATTCGTTGCGCAGCTTTTCCAGCACGGGCAGCGCGGGCGAATCTTCGTCCGCGACAATCTGGGTGATGCCGTAATGATCGCGCAAATCGACGAACAGAACCCCGCCATGGTCGCGTTTACGGTGCACCCAGCCGGACAAACGGACGGTTTCTCCGACATTTTCAGCGGAAAGCTGTGCGCAAGTGTGCGAACGGTAAGCGTGCATCTAAACTCTTGTCCTGTTTGGGCGTATGGCGCTAAGCGCGCGTCGCAATGAATTTGGCGTTTCGCAGCCTATGATTTTCGCTGCGGGATAAGGGCGGGCTAACAGGGCAAGCATGGCGGTTTGTCAAGTGACGCGAGCCAGTCTGACTGGCCCCTGGGACATTACCCGAGAGCGGTACTCCGCTCAAACAGACAAGAGTGTTATGAAAATACATGATCTGATTACCACCACCGAAGCCCTGACCGACCTGTGCGAGCGGCTTGCCAAATCCGAATTTGTCGCCGTGGATACAGAATTCATGCGCGAGAACACATATTGGCCGGAACTCTGCCTCGTGCAGATCGCCAATACGGAAGAGGCCGCCGCGATCGACCCGCTGGCCGACGGAATTGACCTCACACCGCTGCTCAACCTGATGTGCGAAAACGATGACGTGCTGAAAGTCTTCCACGCAGGCGGGCAGGACGTTGAAATTATCGTCAATCTGACGGGCAAGACCCCCTTCCCCATTTTTGACACGCAGATCGCCATGATGGCGGTCAGCCAGTCCGAACAGATCGGTTATGCCAACCTGGTCGATACATGGCTGAACATCGTCGTGGACAAGGGCGCGCGCTTTACCGACTGGAGCCGCCGCCCGCTGACCGACCGGCAGATCGAATACGCGATTGGCGACGTGACGCACCTTTCCGTGATTTTTCCAAAGCTGCTTAACAAGCTGATCAAGACCGGGCGCGGCAACTGGCTGAATGCCGAGATGGAAAAACTGGCCGATGCCGACAATTACATCATCGACCCAGGCAAGTCATGGAAACGCATCCGCTCCCCCGGACGCAATGCGCAGGTGCTGGGCCGGTTAAAGGCGCTGGCCGCATGGCGCGAGGGAGAGGCGCAGCACAAGAACATTCCGCGCGGACGGATCATGCGCGATGAAACACTGGCCGATGTTGCCAGCCACCCTCCGAAAAAACAGGCCGATCTGGCCAAGGTGCGCGGGCTGTCATCGGCGTGGCGCGACAATGACATTGGCAAACGGCTGATGAAGGTTATCGCCGATGCCGAACCTCTTCCGAAAGATGAAATGCCCCAGAAAATGAAACGCGGCGCCCCGCTGGGTAAAGAGGGCGCGCTGGTCGCCGATCTCCTCAAACTGCTGCTGAAAATCCGCGCCCGCGAAATCGACGTGGCGCCCCGCCTGCTGACCCGCGCGGACGAGATGGAGGCGCTCGCCGCAGGGATGCGCGATCTTAAAGTGCTCGAAGGCTGGCGGTATGACGTGTTCGGCAAGGATGCACTGGAACTGGTCGAGGGGCGGCTGGCCTTCGCAGTCGAGGGCGGCAAGCTGAAAATGACGCATATCGATGACATGCAGGCCAGCATGGAGGACGCCCAGGCGGCGGAGTGATTTGAGCACCTACCTGCCCACTATCAAACAGCTGCAATACCTCGTCGCGCTGCATGAACACGGCCATTTCGGCCGCGCTGCAGAGGCGAGCTTCGTGTCGCAATCGACCCTTTCCGCAGGCATCCGCGAGCTGGAATCGCTGCTGGGTGTGACGCTGGTCGAACGCAGCCGCCGCGTGGTGCGCTTTACATCGCTGGGCGAACAGGTGGTGATGAAAGCGAACCGCCTGCTGCGTGAGGCAGAGGAATTGTCCGATCTGGTGCAGGCCGCTGGAAAGCCGCTATCGGGTCAGATGCGCATGAGCGTCATCCCGACGATTGCGCCTTTCCTGATCCCGCGCATCCTGCCGCGGCTCAAAAAAGAACGACCGGACCTGCAATTGATGCTGCGCGAGGAAACCAGCCATGATGCGGTCGAATCGCTTCAGCATGGCCGCGTCGACTGCGTGTTGCTGGCGCTGCCATTCGACACCGGCGATGCAGAGATTGAACATATCTCCGACGACCGGTTATTTGTTGCATTCCCGAAAGACGATCCGCGCGATCCGCCTGCGCAAATCCCTCCTGAAATGATCGATCAGGGGCGACTGTTACTGCTGGAGGATGGACACTGCCTGCGCGAACACGCGCTTGCCGCGTGCAACCGGAGCGAGCTTCGCGCGAGTGCCTCGATGATCGGCACCAGCCTGCACACCCTGGTGCAGATGGTGGACCATGATCTTGGGCTGACGATGCTTCCAGAAATGGCGATAAACGCCGGTATCCTGAACGGGACACAGGTGGTTGCGCGCCCGGTTGAAGGGCAAATGGCAAAGCGCGAAATTGCGCTTGTATGGCGGAAGAATTCTCCGCGCGAACAGGATTTCAGATTGCTCGCCGAAGAGCTGCGCGCCGGTTAGGCAGGCTGTGGCTGCGCCGGTCCGGCTTTTGCAGCCCTGTCCTTGACCAGCCGGTCGATCTTTTTGGCCGCAAACAAAGGCACAATCACCGAAATCGCAATGCCCGCCAATGAGCAAAAACCGACCCAGATCGCCATCAATTCCCCGCCGGAATGCACCATGGCAAACAGCACCGGCACAGCGAGGATGATGCCGCGCACCTCATTCAGGACGAGGGCCACTGCGCCAAATTTCAAAATGGCGCTGATGAGAGAGGATAGGGTCAAGCTCATTCCCCCGTCCTAATCGGCAAGGGATGAGAATGCGTTGACAGGTTCCCCGTCGTGTTCCGCAAGGTGTGAAGTCTGCGATTGTAAAAGAAGGAGGGGCGATAGGTTGTCACAACCAATCAGCGCAGATCCGCGCAAAAAGTTTCAGCCCAGTCAGCGCCAACTGCCCAATCCGGGACGGGCTGAATTATCGCCGCGATGAAGAGAGCAAAGCGCGCGTCATCCGGCGCCGCGCCCCAATGCCCGCAGGGTCAATCCATGTGTTTGAGGCCAACCCGCAGATAATCCCAGCCCGTGATGCATGTCAGCGCGGCGGCAGCCCACAAACTGGCGAGGCCGATGATGTGGATATAGCTTTCCGCGACTGTGGTGCACGGCACGCCCAGCGACTGGCACGGCTGGCCATGAACCGCCCCGCCAAGGATCAGCGCACCCAGCGCGATCAGCTGAAACGTCGTTTTCCATTTCGCGAGCGCGGAAACCGGAACCGAAACCTGCAACCCGCCGAGAAATTCCCTGAGGCCGGAAACGGCAATTTCACGCATCAGGATGATCAGCCCCGCAACGACGTGGAAATCACCCACATACGGCCCGCGCAAATATCCCTGTGCGGTAAGGATCAGGATCACAGTCGCGACCATGATCTTATCCGCAATCGGATCTAGGAAGATGCCCAGCTTTGACACGGTGCCCTGCGCACGAGCGAGATAGCCGTCGAAAAAGTCGGTTATCCCGATCAGGCAGTAAAGGGCAAAGCCGATGGCAAATCCCAGCCGCCATTCCGGCCACCACAGGAAAAACGCCAATAACGGCAGGGCGAAGATACGCGAAAGCGTAAGGATGTTGGGCAATGTCAACATAGGTTCCTTTGCCTTAACGCCCAATGTCGCTGCGTAAAAGACTGGCCGTGCCGCTTGTGAACGCTCTTGTTATCGCACTTGTGCGCGCGCGCCGGTCCGCTATGGCTGAAATCCGAGGAGCAACACCAAACACTCGATATGACAACATCGATGCGCCTCATGCGCCAAAAGCGGTTTTTGCCGCTGATGGCGACGCAGTTTTTCAACGCGTTCAACGATAATCTTTACAAGACCGCACTGGTCCTGTTCGTTGTCTATTCGGTCTACAATTCCGAAAAACACGAAGCGTTTTTCAGCGGACTGGCATCGTTCGTTTTCATCCTGCCGTTCGTGCTGCTGTCCGCGCTTGCCGGACAACTGGCGGACACGCGCGACAAGGCGCGCATCATCCGCATTGTGAAACTGTGCGAGATCGGCTGGGCAACATTGGGCGCAGCCGGGCTGTTCATGGCGTGGCAGGGGATTGCGGTGCACACGGTCGCCATACCGTTATTGCTGTTTGTGGTGTTTCTGGCGGCGGCCCAATCCACTTTTCTGGGGCCGATTAAATACGCGATCCTTCCTCAGCACCTGAAAAAAGATGAGGTGCTACCGGGCACAGGCCTGGTTGAGGCGGGGACGTATATCGCGATCCTGACCGGCACGATCCTGGCCGGTTTCATCAATGTCGAACTGGCGATGATCCTGATTATCGTGACTGCGATTGCGGGCTATTTCGTAAGCCGGTGGGTGCCCGAGGCACCGCCGCAAAGCGATTACGAAATGCATTATCCGCTGCTGGAGCCGTATTCTAAAAAGGTCCGCAATCCGCTGCTCCGCCGGTTGGGTTATGTGCCTGTCGCGATTGCGGATCAGGCGGTGATGAGCTGGCGTCTGGTGCGCGACACGATGCACAACCGCGAGATATTTCTCGCCATTGTCGCCATCAGCTTTTTCTGGACCATCGGGGCAGTGCTGTTCATCCAGTTCCCGCCGCTTGCCAAGAACCAGCTGCTTGCGAGCAAAGAGGTGGCCAGCCTGTTTCTCGTCATCTTCTCAATCGGGATCGCAGTCGGGTCCATCGGCGTAAACGCTCTGCTCAAAGGCAAGGTTTCCGCGCGGTATTCGCCCGTTTCCGTCATCGTGATGGGCGCGTTCGTCATCGGCTTTTACGTGATTTCGCGCAGCTGGTATCCCAATGCCGCAGGCGAATTGCTGGCGGTGGACGCATTCCTGCTGGAACCGCTGGCGATCCCGCTGCTGCTGATGCTGCTGGGCATTTCGACAGCGGGCGGGTTTTTCGTCGTGCCGCTTTACGCCTTTCTCACGACGCGCTGCGCACCGGATGCGGCATCGCGCACCATCGCGGCGAACAACATCGTCAACTCGCTGTCCATGCTGCTCGGGTCGCTGATAGCCATCGGGATGACCACAATCGGCATCCCCGTGGCCGAACAATTGCTGCTTGCAGCGGCAATGTCGCTGGTATCGGCGTGGCTCGGGCGGCTGCTATACAGGGCCGAAAAGGCAGCGGAATTCGCCGCTTCACAACGCGCCCTGCAGTTTAGAATTAGAAGATAAAGACGAGCACCGCGGCTGTCACTGAAAGGTATGTGGTCGCAAAGCCGCGCACATCATCCACAGTCAAACGCCACAGCGCTTCTGCCGGAATGTCGAGAATGTCGCTGCGCACATGCGGCGGCAGGGTTGCGCGGAAAGGGTGCTGCGATGTCTCGTCTGTAAGGACCAGGCTTCTACGCATATTCGACCTCTTCGTTTGCCGCGTCGCTGCATGGCGGCGCGGTCGTGTACCGTGGGAGGCGAGTTAACACTTTCTTAACTTTTGAAAAGCGCCCGCAAACAGCCTGTTGCAGTCTGGGACAACCGCCCTTTGCGCGGGAACCTGCGCCTGTGACAGGGCAACCGCGCGCCTGCACCGATTGCCCTGGCGCAGCGGCAGAGCTAAGCGGCATTGGTAAGGGATCAGAGGAGATGTGTGACGTGCCGAATGCCACCAAAAGCGCCGCCGAATTGCTGGTTGAATGTCTGGCGCAGCAGGGCACCGACCGGATTTTTACCGTTCCCGGCGAAAGCTTTCTGGCGGTGCTCGATGCTCTCCACGCAAAAACGGAAATCCAGACCGTCACCTGCCGTCAGGAAGGTGGAGCCGCGTTTATGGCCTGCGCTGATGGCGCGTTGAATGCGGGCGGTTCGCCCCGTCCCGGCATTGCGTTTGTCACGCGCGGCCCGGGCGCGACCAATGCCAGCATCGGCGTGCATGTCGCGCATCAGGACAGCCAGCCGATGATCCTTTTCGTCGGCGATGTCGCCCGCCCGATGCGCGACCGCGAGGGGTTTCAGGAGGTCAATTTTAAGGCGTTCTTTGGCCCCATCTGCAAATGGGCCGCACGCATTGATGACCCTGCCCGCATCCCTGAATATGTCGCGCGCGCCTATTCCACCGCGATCAGCGGACGCCCCGGCCCGGTGGTGATCGCGCTGCCCGAAGACATGCTGTGTGATGCCGTTGACGCGTCAATCGCGCCGCGCCCTGCGGCATTTCGACCGGCGCAGGCGGTTTGCCCTGATGCGATGCAGGCGCTGTTCGGCCTGATTGGCGACGCAGCAAGCCCCATTGCCATCATCGGCGGCGCGGGTTGGAACGCCAAGGCGCGCGACCACTTCCAGCAATTCGCCGAAGCAATCGGCCTGCCGGTTGCGACCGCATTTCGCCGGCAAGATGCGATATCGCCATCCTCGCCCGTCTATGCCGGCAATCTGGGCTATGGCCCCAACCCAAAGCTTATCGAGCGGGTCAAATTCGCCGATCTGGTGATTGCCGTGGGCGCACGGTTGGGGGAGGCGACCACCGACGGATACGAAGTGCCCACTCTGGAACACCCCGATCAGGTGCTGGTCCATATCCATCCCGATCCTGACGAGCTGGGCCGCGTTTACAGCACGCAATTGCCGATGGCGTGCTCGGTCGACGAATTCGCCGAGGCTGCCGCGCTGTGGGAGGATCACGCGATCATACCATTCGATGCCGGTGCACAGGCACATGCCGAATGGGAAGAATGGGCGAGCGCAAAGCCATCTGGCGCCGCTCCTTCTCTGGACATGGCGGCCTGCGTCACCGCCATGCGCAAAATGCTTCCGGCGGACAGCATCATCTGCAACGGCGCGGGCAATTTTGCAGGCTGGTGGCACCGTTACTGGCGATATGAAGGCTATCCCAGCCAGCTCGCCCCCACCGCCGGGGCAATGGGATACGGCGTCCCCGCCGCCATCGCTGCGTCCCTGCGCCACCCGGAAAGAACGGTGGTCGCCGCAACCGGAGACGGCGATTTCCTCATGAACGGGCAAGAGCTCGCCACGGCGGCCCAATACGGCGTCAACCTGCTGGTGCTGGTCGTCGATAACGGCGCGTATGGCACCATCCGAATGCATCAGGAGCGCGAATATCCCGGCCGGGTGTCGGGCACGCAGCTGTCCAATCCCGATTTCGCCATGCTTGGCGCGTCATACGGGGCGTGGAGCAAAGCGGTCTCAACCACGCAGGAATTCAAGGATGCACTGGCCGAGGCTCAGAGCAGCAGCGGGCTTCGCCTGATCCACATGAAAATCGACGTGGAGCAGCTCGCCGCGAGCGGCGCGACCGTCAGCGGATTGCGCGCCAAGGGCTAAAGCGTACAGTCAGACGGTCAGCCCTCGGCCATCTTGCAGATTAATTCCCATTCATCGGGCTTGATCTTGGCAACCGACAGGCGCGACAGGCGGACCAGCTCGCAATCGGCGAGTTTTGGCTCTGCCTTGATCTGTTTGAGCGTTACCGGCGTTTCGAATTTGCGTTTCGGCTTTACCTTTACCGCCGCCCATTTGCCGGTTTCATCGGTCGGATCGGTGATGCCTGCAACGCTGACCGTGCAGATGCCGACGATCTCCAGCCCTTCGCGCGAGTGATAGAAAAAAGCCTCGTCGCCCTCTTCCATCGCGGCCAGATTGTTCTTGGCCAGATGATTGCGGACACCGTCCCACGTGCCCTCTTCCTCTGCGACGAGGTCATCCCAGCCGTATTTGAACGGTTCGGATTTCATCAGCCAGTAATTGCGGTTTGACTTGGCCATGCGAATATCTCCTGCGGGATGCTGTATCTTGACCAACGGACTAATATCCGTGCGCCCCGCAATCCACCCCGTTTTGCCGGGATACCGCGATTAACCCGATATTTATTGGTGCGCGCCATACGAAAGGGCCGTTCGTTTCTGTCCGGGCGAACGTCAATGTTTCTGGGGGGATCTGCCGCGTCCAGCGTGGGAATCAACAATAGTGACAGATGAAGAGAAGCCCGAGGCTGCTTTAGGAGCCGCTGAAAAAGACATTATGGCGCTCGGCATTGCGACCGCAGCGATTATCCTATTTGTCGGCACCGGGGGTTCCGTCCTGCCGAGGGTTTTCGACGCCATGTATTCTGGCGGCGCAGCCCCTGACCCACTGCTGGTCAATGCGCTTTTGCTGAACATTGCTCTCATTATTTTTGGCTGGCGACGGTATCGCCAGCTGACCCACGAAATCGCTGAGCGCAGACGCGCAGAGGAGCAGGCCCGCGAACTCGCCGAAGTCGATCCCCTGACAAGCTGCCTGAACCGGCGCAGCATGGCAGCGGCAACAGACCGGCTTCGTCTTCACGCGAACGCGCAAGGTCAGGCGGTCGCTTATGCGATGATCGACCTCGATAATTTCAAACAGATCAATGATATGCACGGCCACTCGATTGGCGATCAGGTGCTGGTCGCGCTGGCACAGCGGATTACCGAACACCTGCCAGAGGGCGCGGCGCTGGCCCGGCTGGGCGGTGATGAGTTTGCTTTCGTGGTTGCCTATGACCCGCAAAAGCGCGGGCGGGTTGACGACCTGATCATCCGTTTGTTCGACAACATTGTTCTGCCTTTCAAACTCGGCAGCCTGGTGATCGATGCCACCATGTCGATGGGCGTTGCAACCGATCATGACGATCAGGGCGGCAACCCGGCGCTGCACAATGCGGATCAATTGCTGCACCGCGCCGACATCGCGATGTACAACGCGAAAAAGCAGGGCAAGAACCGCTATTTCTGGTTCGAGCCGACAATGGAAAACGAACTTCGTTTCCGCAATGAAATCGAATCCGGCATTCGGCGCGGCGTTTCTGCCGGTGAATTTGAGCCCTACTACGAACAACAAATCGACCTTGAAACCGGCGAGCTGGTAGGGTTTGAAATGCTGGCGCGCTGGAATTCGCCAAATCTTGGTCTTGTCAGCCCGGAACTTTTCATTCCCATCGCCGAAGAAATCGGATTGATTTCGGTATTGTCCGAAAACCTTATGGAGCTGGCATTCAAAGACGCTTGGGAATGGGATGATGCGATCACGCTGTCGGTCAACATCTCCCCGGTGCAACTGCGCGATCCATGGTTTGCCCAGAAACTGCTGAAGCAATTGGTTGCCAGTAATTTCCCGGCCCACCGGCTGGAAATCGAAATCACCGAAAGCTGCCTGCACGACAATATTGGCATGGTCCGATCAACCATCACCAGCCTTCGCAATCAGGGTGTTAAAATCAGCCTCGACGATTTCGGCACGGGGTATTCCAGCCTTGAACAGCTGCGTACCCTGCCGTTTGACCGGCTCAAGATCGACCGGTCCTTTGTCCGCGAATTGCGCGATGCCGGCGGCAATTCTGAAATCGTCGATGCCATCATCTCGCTGGGCCGGGGTCTTGGTATGCCCATCACTGCCGAGGGTATCGAGAGTGAGGAAATCCTCTCGATACTGAAACAAATGGGCCAGTTGAAAGGGCAGGGTTTTCTCTACGGCCAGCCAGAAACGGCAGAGCAGGTGCGCCTGCGCCTTGCCGCGATTGGCAAGCTGAGCAAAGCATCACGCGGCCCCGCGCCCGCTACTGATCGCGAAGGTGAGGCAGACATCGCGCAAACCGTCACGCCGCGCCGCGCCCGATCCTGATCTGCCAGATGCGCGCGTCACGGGCGCTGCGCACTAGACGCAGAGCGCCTGCGTGCATAAATGCGCCCTCGATATGCGCGTTCCTTTCATCAAGATGCACGGCCTGGGCAACGACTTTGTCGTGCTGGATGCGCGCGCCAGCGATATACCGGCCATCACTGGAGCCGCCGCCCACGCGATTGCAGACCGGCGCCGCGGCATTGGCTGTGATCAGCTTATCATCCTTGAACAGAGCACCGCCGCCGATTTCCGTATGCGCATCTTCAATTGCGATGGGGGCGAGGTGGAGGCGTGCGGCAATGCCTCTCGCGCAGTGGCATTGCTCCACGGCAAAGCGGCCAAGGTGGAAACGGCGGGCGGCATGATCGCGCTGGAGCCAGCCGAAGGCGGAGCGACCGTCGATATGGGCAAGCCGCGCTTTGACTGGGACGCCATCCCGCTCGGCTATGCGATGGACACCGCCGCGATGCCGGTGGGCTGGGACGGTTTGGAAACGCCGATGGCCGTCAATGTCGGCAATCCGCATGTCGTCTTTTTCGTGGAGGATGCTGACGCGGTCGATCTGGCGGCAATCGGCCCGGTCATCGAAACCGATGCCCTGTTTCCCGAACGGATCAATGTGAACGTCGCGAGCCTAAAGGGCGAAAATCATCTCAAACTGCACGTCTGGGAACGCGGCGCCGGGCTAACGCGGGCCTGCGGAACCGGTGCCTGTGCGAGCGCAGTTGCAGCGATAAGAAAGGGGATCGTGCAAAGCCCCGTCACTGTCACCCTGCCCGGCGGCGATCTAACCATTGCGTGGGAACAAGGCGCGCCGATCCGCATGACCGGCCCGGCGGCAGAGGCGTATCGCGGCAGTTTTGAATGGGACGATTATTCATGAGCGCGCCCTCTGAAGTCAAAACTGATCAAGCCGCCGATGCAAGAGCCGAAGTCATCTCGCTCGGCTGCCGCCTCAACATCGCCGAAAGCGAACGAATGCGCGCGATGCTGGCAGACAGCGGCGATGTCGTGGTGGTAAATTCCTGCGCCGTCACCTCAGAGGCTGTGCGCCAGACCCGTCAGGCCATTCGCAAGGCCCGCCGCGCGCGTCCCGATGCGCGCCTGATTGTGACCGGATGCGCCGCCGATATTGAGCGCGATCAAATCGCCGCCATGCCCGAGGTTGACGGGTTGATCGCGAACGAGCGCAAGCTGGACCCGCGCAGCTGGAACATTCCGGCCAGCGAAACTCCGATTGCGCCAACAAAAACGCGCGCCTTTATCGCGGTTCAAAACGGCTGCGATCATGATTGCACCTTTTGTGTAATCCCGCAGGGCCGCGGGACAAGCCGATCGCTGTCCGTCACCGCCACGCTGAAAGAGGTGGAACAGCACCTTGACCAAGGCGCGAAAGAGGCTGTGCTGACCGGCGTTGACCTCACCAGTTGGGGCCATGACCTGGCTGACGCACCGAAACTTGGCGCGCTGGTCTCAGCGATCCTTGATGAGTTTCCCCAGCTTGGCCGCGTGCGCCTTTCTTCGCTCGACGGGATTGAAATCGACGCGCAATTGTTCGACTTGATCGCAGGCGAACCGCGCGTGATGCCGCACCTGCACCTATCGCTTCAGCATGGAGCGGACTTGATCCTAAAACGAATGAAGCGCCGCCATTTGCGCAAAGACGCGGTTGATCTGGTGCTCGGCCTCAAACAGCGCAGGCCCGAAATTGCGGTCGGCGCGGACCTGATGGCCGGGTTCCCGACCGAAACCGCCGAACACCACGCCGAAAACCTCTCGATCATCCGCGAGCTTGGCATTGCGCATGGTCACGTCTTCCCGTTTTCACCCCGTCCCGGCACCCCCGCCGCGCGGATGCCGCAGCTGGACCGGCAGGTGATCAAGGGGCGCGCCGCCGAACTGCGCGCCGCCGTCACCGAAGTGCGAGCCGCATGGCTCACCAGCCTTGTGGGCGAAACATTGCCCGTCCTCGCAGAGCGCGATGGAACCGGCTATGCGCCCAGCTATGCCCGCGTCCGTCTGCCCGATGGCGCGCGGGCAGGTGACATCATTCAAATGACCGTGCGCGGTATCGAAGAAGGCATGCTGGTATGAGCGAGACAAGTTGGAGCGACAGGCTGCTGGGCGGCTTTCGCAAGACATCCGACCGGCTCGGCGATAATCTCAGCGGACTGGCGGGCGGCGGTAAGCTGGACGATGCGACGCTCGACAATATCGAAGATGCGCTGATCATCAGCGATCTCGGCCCTTCAGCCGCAGCGCGCATTCGCGGGCGGCTGGCTGAAAAGCGGTTCGGCGCGGAGATCACGCAAATAGAGCTGAAAGAGGCCGTGGCAGAGGAAATCGCCGACATCCTGCGCCCGGTGGCAAAACCCCTCGAAGTGACAGCGTTTCCGCGCCCGCAGGTCATCCTGGTGATTGGCGTAAACGGGTCCGGCAAGACGACGACAATCGCGAAACTCGCGCATCTGTTTACCGAAGACGATTACGGCGTGCTGCTGGCGGCGGGCGATACTTTCCGCGCGGCCGCCATCGGGCAGCTGGCCACATGGGCGGACCGCGCCGGTGTCGATCTGGTGCGCGGGCCAGAGGGCGGCGACCCCGCCTCTATCGTGTTCGATGCGGTAAAGCAGGCCACTGACACCGGCATTGATGCGCTGATCGTCGACACCGCAGGCAGGCTGCAAAACAAACGCGAGCTGATGGACGAGCTGGAGAAAATCCGCCGCGTGCTGGGCCGCCTCAATCCCGAAGCGCCGCATGACGTCGTGCTGGTGCTCGATGCGACCAACGGACAAAATGCGCTGTCGCAAATCGACGTTTTCAAAGAAGTCGCTGGCGTCACCGGGATCATCATGACCAAGCTGGACGGGACAGCGCGCGGCGGCGTTCTGGTCGCGGCCGCCGAACAATACGGCCTGCCGATCCATGCCATCGGAGTGGGAGAGAAGATGGAAGACCTGCGCCCGTTTGATCCCGATCTTGTCGCGCGCGTCATTGCCGGGGTGGCCTGATGACAGACACTGCTCAAACAGCGGAAAAGCCCAAGTCGAGCTGGCTCAATCTCGCGGTCGATTACGGCCCGCTGCTCGTCTTCCTCGCGGTTTATCGGTTCAGCGCCCCTGCCGAGACCGATCCGCAGGCCGAATTGCAGGCAATTATCACCGGCACCGGCGCATTTATGGTCGCGGCTCTCGCCGCGCTCGCCATATCGAAATGGAAGCTGGGCAAAGTTTCGCCGATGCTGTGGTTTTCAACCGCGCTGATCGTCGGATTTGGCGCGCTCACCATATTCTTTGGCGATCCGCGTTTCGTGCAGCTGAAACCCACCATCATTTACAGCGTATTCGGCGTTGTCCTGCTGATCGGATATTTCATGGGCCGCGCCCTGCTGAAAATCCTCTTGGAGGCCGCGTTTGAGGGGCTGACAGATGAAGGCTGGCTTAAACTGTCGCGCAATTGGGGCGTGTTTTTCCTCGCCCTTGCCGCTCTTAACGAAGGGCTAGTCGCCTATATGTCGTTTGAGGGGTGGCTATGGGCAAAGCTATGGGTGTTCCTGCCGCTCACATTCCTGTTCACGCTGGCAAATCTGCCTATGCTGTTAAAGCACGGGCTGGATGTCGGTCAGGAAGAAAAAGTGCTGAAAGACGAACCGCCCACCACTTAGGCGGCGATATTTTCCCAGCCGAGCGGCGCGCGGTCGCAATCGGCATACAGGGCGCGGCGGGCACGTTCGTGCAAAACGGCATTTACCACGGTTTTCTGATTGTCGGTCGTGCGGCTGCTTCCCATCGGGCTGATATAGCCGCGGTGGCCGGACTTGTGCTGAGGGCGCCCTTGGGCGAAAACACGGACGGATGTCATTGCGAAATTCCTATCGAAACTTGATTGCCAGCAATATGCAGGCGCTGTTGCCGCCCTTTACGCGCGGGCATAGGGTTTTGTTTCCGGGAACATTTTCGCAGTTCCAAATCGGGACCACTGCGGGGGAAAGAGTAAATTGAGACAGATCATGATCGCCGCTGCGCTTTTGTCTGGCACAGCCGCCTCCGCGCAGTCGGCCCCTGAGGGTGCAAACCCGGTCATCACGATGAGCGAGACCGAGCAGACCTCCCCCGCCCTTCCCCCGGTCATGACCCTGCGCCAGCGCGCCGATGTGATCGACCGCATCCTTGCCGAGCGGCTGGACACGGTGATCCCGCAGATCATGCGTGAAGAGGGAGTCGATTTGTGGCTGATGATGAGCCGCGAATATTTTGAAGAGCCGGTGGTCGCGTCCATGCTCGACGCGCGCAGCATGGCGGCACGGCGGCGCACCATCCTGATCTTTCACGATCCGGGCAATGGCCAGCCTATCGAGCGGTTGACCGTCAGCCGATATGGCCTCGGCGGCCTGTTTGAACCGTCATGGGATCCTGAAACCCAGCCCGGTCAATGGCAGGCGGTTGCCGACATTATTGCCGCGCGCGATCCGGCAAAAATTGCCATCAATTATTCGGACAAGACCGCATTCGGCGACGGCATGACTTACAGTCAATTCAACGCGATGAGCGCCAAACTTGATCCAAAATATCGGGAGCGGGTCATTTCGGGAGAGACGCTGAGCGTGCGCTGGCTGGAAACGCGCATCCCGTCTGAAATGGAGCTGTATCCCTCCATCGTGCGCACCGCCCATGCGATCATCGCAGAGGCATTTTCCAATCGCGTTATCACACCGGGTGAAACCACGGCGGCGGATGTCCAGTGGTGGTACCGCGAACGTCTGGCAACGCTGGGCCTCACCCCATGGTTCCACCCCAGCATCGGCATCCAGCGGCAGGGTGCGGCGGAGATGCTGCGCGGTGACACCGTGATCCAGCATGGCGACCTGTTGTGGACCGATTTCGGCATCACGTATCTGCGTCTGAACACCGATACGCAGCACCTCGCATATGTGCTGAAACCGGGCGAGACGGAAGTCCCAGCGGGCCTCGCCGCGGGTCTCGCCAATTCCAACCGGGTGCAGGACATTCTGACCGCCAATTTCGAGGTTGGGCGAACAGGCAATGCCGCTATGCTAAAATCGCGCGCCGAGGCGATTGCAGAAGGGTTAGACCCGTCGATCTACACCCACCCCATCGGCCTGCACGGCCACGGCGCAGGCCCGGCTATCGGGTTCTGGGACAACCAAGAAGCTGACCCGCGCGGCGCAGGCCCGATCCGCGCAAACACCGCATGGTCAATCGAGCTTACGACCTATGCCGAAGTGCCCGAATGGGGCGGACAACGCGTCGATTTCCGCACCGAGGAAGATGCGTTCTTCGACGGCGAAACCGTGCGGTACATCGATGGGCGTCAAACGGAGATCGCGGTTATTGGGGCGGACTAGATTTGAATATTGCGCGCTTGGATTCGATTGATTCACAAGCTCCAGAACTCATTTTTGCACGTCAAAATTTTTTCGCAGATTCGTTTTTGTGGTTGCGACTCTGCGAAGTCTAGGACTTCTAGGGCTTAGAGGTGTATTACGGTGGTAATACACCTTGTGCATAAGGCGGCGTCTTGAAGCAATCGGCATTTACCCTCTTGCGCCAAACCAGCGCCTCACTCACTATCTAATGGTTCGGAGACGATCTGGGGTCCAATCCAAGATCGTCGGGGGCACACAGCCACGCTCCACAGCTATCGGCCCATTCAAAAGGACTGAAATCGGCGGTGTCGCCCCCTCCGAACTATAAATGACAAGAAACTGCGTTTTTCGCAAATGCAATTTGCAACGGGTGCGAACGTCAACAAGGCTAGCGCCCCACGTTTCGGTTGTTTTTGAACACATTTTCCCACCGATATTTTTGGCGCGAGAAACGATCGTGCCTTCAGGCGAGGTTGACCCCAATTTTTGGGGAGATCCGAAGCGCCGATGATTCCACCGAAAACACAACCATTTTCCTACTCGGCCGAAGCGCGGCATGGTGGCTGCGGCTCTTTGAAAACCGTATCGCCAAACAGGTCCGATGTTGGACACTTGTCACCCGTGTCCTACACGCGCAAATCGCGCGTTTGCGGGTAAATCGGGTGTATGACGCGCATGACACCTCGCCTGATCTGTCATGCGTGTCCTACAGCAACGCAGCGTCAGATTTCGACCTGGCTTCCCAGTTCGACCACGCGGTTGGTCGGCAATTTGAAGAAGTCCATCGCACTGGCCGAATTTCGCAGCAGCCATGCAAAGATCTTCTCACGCCAGATCGGCATCCCCGGTTTGTCACTCGCCAGCAATGTCTGACGCGACAGGAAGAAACTGGTCTGCATCATGTCAAATTCGCCGCCGCACCGTTCCATCTTCTTCAGGCCAAGCGGGACGTTCGTTTCTTCCATGAACCCGTAATGCAGCACCGCCCTGTAAAAACCGTCGCCCATATCGGTGTATTCGCAGCGCGCATCGGGATCGACATAGGGCACGTCCTGAATATCGACGGTCAGGATCACGACCCGCTCATGCAGTACCTTGTTGTGTTTGATATTATGGAGCAGCGCGGATGGAACGCCCGCCGTGCTGGACGCCATGAAGATCGCAGTGCCGGGCACCCGCAGCGCGGAATTCTTTGCCGATTTGGCAAAGATTTCCATCGGCAGCGCGTGCTCGCTCATCCGCTCCCGCATCAGCTTGCGACCGCGCGCCCACGTGGTCAGCAACAGGAACGCGATAAACCCGACCATCAGCGGGAACCAGCCGCCATCGGGCACCTTCGTCAGGTTGGCCGCGAAATAGGCGCCATCAACGATCAGGAAGACGAGGACGACCGGCAGCGCATACCACCATTTCCACTTCCACACGCCGACAAACAGCACCGCCATCAGCAGCGTATCGATGGTCACAGCGCCGGTTACCGCAATACCGTACGCACTGGCGAGGTTGGAAGAATTCTGGAACGTCAGCACCAGAATGATAACCGCCACCATCAGCGCCCAGTTGATGAATGGAATGTAAATCTGCCCGCCTTCGGTTTCGGAGGTGTGCTGAATGTTGAGCCGGGGGATATAGCCCATCTGGATCGCCTGGTGAGTGATCGAGAATGCGCCGGAAATCACCGCTTGGCTGGCAATGAATGTGGCCACAGTGGCAAGGAAGACGAGCGGCAGGCGGTATTCTTCCGAGGCGAGGAAGAAGAACGGGTTCTGGATTGCCTCGGCAGCCTGTTCCGGCGGCAGGCCGATGATCATCGCGCCTTGCCCGAAATAGTTGAGCAGCAGGCACGGCATGACAAAGCCAAACCAACTGAGCCGCATCGGACCCCGACCGAAATGGCCCATATCGGAATACAGCGCCTCCGACCCTGTAACGGCCAGCACAACCGACCCCAGCGCGAGAAAGGCAAGCCAGCCATCGAGCACGAAGAAATTGATCGCGTAATACGGGTTGAGCGCCCACAGAATCTCGGGCGTGTTGATGATCTGCCAAGAACCCATGCCCGCAATAACCGTGAAATAGACGATCATCACCGGCGCAAACAGCGCGCCAACTTTCGCCGTGCCGCGCCGTTGCAGCATGAACAGGAACACCAGCAGGCCGATAGCGATCGGGATAACGAATTGCTGGAAACCGGGGTCGACTACGGTCAATCCCTCGACCGCCGACAGCACCGAAATCGCAGGCGTGATCATGCTGTCCCCGTAGAAAAGCGAGGTCGCAAACACGCCCAGCAGCACCGCCACCCAGCCATAGCGCGATTTGGATATGCTACGCGAAATAAGCGCGACCAGCGCGAGCGATCCGCCCTGCCCCTTGTTATCGGCGCGCATCAGGATCGAGACATACTGGATCGAAACGACGAGCGTCATCGACCAGAAAATCAGGCTGACAACCCCCAGCACGTGCGGCGTATCGAGCGCAAGCTGGTTGGGACCAACGAATGTTTCACGAAATGCGTAAAGCGGACTGGTGCCGATATCGCCGAACACGACACCGATTGCGCCGACAGCCAGCGCCTTTTTCGACGCACTGTGCCCGTGGCCTCCGACGGGAGGCTGGTGCGCTGGAGTGGCTGTTTCGCTCATACGTTCTGGATTTCCCGAACCCGGTACTGCCCCGCAGCGCGGCCGGATTGTCGCGGCGCGCCATTCGAAATGCGGCTTTCCGCAAGGTCGCGGCCCCTAGCACCGCCGTTTCGCGCTCGCAACATTTCACCCGGCCTGCAGTGTGACACTATTGCAGCATCGGGGCGTTGGCGATCATCTGATCCAGCTGATTGACCCGCGCCTCAAGGTCGCTGCGCCATGCAGCATCCGCCGGGGCGCGCTCTAGCAAAGCTGACCAGACGCCGTGTGCATTGCGGAATTCGCCGCGCTGCAAATACGAAAAACCGAGGAAGAGATCGGCGGCCGGGTTTACAGGATCAATAGCGCGGGCGCGGTCATAGGCAAAAATCGCCGCCGGGGTGACAGCGCCGTCGGCATGGCTCGTCAGCGCCATTGCCAGCGCCAGCCATCCTTCGAGGTGGTTCGGGTTCTCCGCCAATCCCCTGCGTAGCAAACCGGCCGCATCATCGAATTTGCCCCGGCGGGCAAACGCATCGGAGGTCACAATGTAAGCCGGTTTCGGCCGCACTTCGTCGAACAAGGAGCGGCGCGCAGCGACCATTTCCTCTCCCGAACGCGGCGCCTCTATCATTGCCGCTTTTGGACTGCCGGGCTGCTCTGGCGAACCTTTCCAAGCATATCCCGCAAGGCCGAACAGCAGCACCGATCCAAACAGCGCATACCCCTCTCGCGGCAGACGCAGCACGGTCGCCGCCAGTCCGAACGCCGCCAGCGCAAGGGCGAGTACTGCAATCCAACCGATCATTATTTTGCGCTCTCGCCCCGCCGCCGGCCAAGCCGCCGCAGCAGAATACCGCCGGCAATCAGGACAAGCAGAGCCGGAATAGCAAACAGCGGCCACGTGTTCGCACTAACCTCCGGCTGATAGCTGACATAATCGCCGTACCGCTCAACCAGCCAGGCGCGCACAGCCTCCGGCTCCTCCCCCGCGGCGATCCTCGTGCGCACCTGATGGCGCATGTCGCCTGCAATCGGGGCATCGCTGTCATTGATATTTTGCGATTGGCAAGTGAGGCACCGCAGCGTTTCCATCAGTGCGGTGGCCTTCGCCTCAAGCACCGGATCGCTGATCTGATTGTTCGCATAAGGCGCGGGCGGCAGATCATCCTGCGCGGCAAGAGGCGCTGCAATCAATAAGAGGACTGCGAGAACAAAACGCATCAGGAGACTTCCTCCAGTATCTGCAACAGCTTGGCCACGTCGCTTTCCCGGATATCGCCGATATGCTGGTGCCGGATATTACCCTGCGCATCAATGACGAAGGTTTCCGGCACACCCGCAGCGCCGATTTCTATCTGAAGCTCTGAAATGTCGTCTGCGCCGATGCGGGTGTAAGGATTGCCATGACGGTCGAGGAACACGGAAACATCTTCCGGCGTGTCGCGAATGGCGATGCCGATGATTTCGACGCCCTCTTCCTTCAGCGCCTCCAGTTGCGGGGCCTCTGCGATGCAGGGCAAGCACCAGCTGGCCCAGACATTCAGCAGTTTTGGCTTGCCGCCGATAAAGTCCGCGCGGGACGCCCCGGGCAGGCCGTCATAGGCTGGCGGCAGGTCGAATTCCGGCAATGGTTTATCGACCATGCCCGAAGGGATCGTCTGATCCTTGTCCTGAGTCAGCATATATCCGGCAAGTCCTGCGAAAAACAGGAACAGGGCGAGCGGGATGAAGGATACGGGGCGCATCAAACGGGCTCCGGCTGGGTTGGAGGGGGCGGATCAGCGGCGCCGAGTGCGGCTTTATCCGCTCTGCGATCTTCGCCCAATTGCACTGCCTTTCGCCGCCGCAGATCGACCTGCAAACGTCCGAAGATCGAAAGGATACCGCCCAGAGCAATCAGAATCCCGCCATACCAGATGAACGTGACAAACGGTTTCCACCAGATGCGCAGCTGCCAGCGGGCATTGCCGTCAGCATCCACACCCGCATGATTTCCGATGACAGCGTAAAGTTGGCCGTCCCACCGCGTTAGCAGTGCGCTTTCATTGGTCGCCTGTGTCGGAGCCCAGAATGTCCGTGCCTGCGGGCGCATCATGACCGGCTCTGCGCCGCCTCTGCTGACAGACAGGCGCGCTTCCAACGCGGTCCAGTTCGGGCCTGCGATCGGATCGACACTGTCCAGCGTCACGTCCCAATCTGAAATTTGCTCGGTCGAACCCGGCGTGACGGCTGCCAATCGCTCCTGCGTGAACGCGCTTTCGCTCACCATTCCGAAAAGCGACACCGCAACACCGAAATGCGCCATCACCATGCCCCACGTCGCGAGCGGGACGCGCGCCAGCTTTCGGCCCCGTAATGGCAGGAAAGCCGCCACAGCCAGCACTGCAGATAGCGCGAGGCCCAAAACGGCCAAGACCGAATAGTCGCTGAAAACGCCAATTAGAACCGTCGCGGCAATCAGAATGCTCCCCAGGACGATAAGCTCGATACGGATGCGGCCCGGCGTGTCCTGCTTCCAGCGCAGCAGCGGCCCGATGGCCATCACGATGAACATCGGGATCGCAAATATCGCGCCCGCCGGATTGAAATACGGAGGCCCGACCGAAACACGCACATCGAAAGCCTCCGTCAGCAGCGGATAAAGCGTGCCGAGCAGCACAATGGCGAGGATCGCGGACAGCATCACGTTGTTGAACACCAGCGCACCTTCGCGGCTGCTGGCGGTGAACCGCTTGCCCTCTGTAATCGAGCTCGCCCGCACTGCAAATATAGCAAGGCTCCCGCCGATATACAGGCCCAGCAGGGCAAGGATAAAGCTGCCCCTTTCAGGGTCGACCGCGAATGCGTGGACACTGGTAAGCACGCCCGATCGAACCAGAAACGTGCCGAGCATACTCATCGAAAACGCCAGCACACCCAGCATGATTGTCCAAGTCCTAAGAGCATCGCGTGCGGCCAGAACGCTTACCGAATGCAGCAAAGCGGTCGCCGCCAGCCACGGCATCAGCGAAGCGTTCTCTACCGGGTCCCAGAACCACCAGCCGCCCCAGCCCAGCTCATAATACGCCCAGTAAGAACCGGCAGTGATCCCCAGCGTCAGAAACACCCAGGCTCCCAGCACCCAGGGGCGCATGACCTTGGCAAAATCGGGCGTCACCTGCTTCGTGATGAGCGCACCCATCGCGAGGCTGAATGCCACGGACAGCCCGACATAGCCGATGTAAAGCGTGGGCGGATGGATCGCGAGGCCAATGTCCTGAAGCAGCGGGTTCAGCCCCGTGCCCTCTGCTGCTGGAACAGGTAGGCGTTCAAACGGGTTCGAAGATAGAACCAGAAACGCGTAAAATCCCAGCGCAACGAAACCCTGCACCGCCAGCGTCGCGTTCATGGTGCTTTCTGGCAGGCGCCGCTCCATCCACGCAAGCAATCCGCCCGACAGAGCCAGCACAGCCACCCAGAGCAGCATCGACCCTTCGTGATTTCCCCAAGTGCCGGTCAGCTTGTAAAGCATCGGCTTTAGCGAGTGCGAATTCGTCGCCACCAGCCTGATCGACAGGTCAGTCACCGCAAACGCATACAGCAGCAGGCAGAACGCCAGCACCGCCAGAAACGCCTGCACAATCGCCGCAGGCCGAGCGTAGACGGCAAAGGCAGCGGCACCCGGATGGCTCGTCCGAAGGCCAAGCGCGCCGGACACCATCTGCAACACCGCAAGCGCGGTTGCGAGCCAGAGTGCGGCATGGCCAAGTTCAGCGATCATCGCGCGTGTCCAATCCTACTCGGTGCCGACAACCGTGTCAGCGGCGTAATCGGCGGCCTTATGGCCTTCCAGCCCTTCGAGTTCGCGCGGAACGTAGTTTTCATCATGCTTGGCAAGCAGGTTGGTCGCCTGAAACACGCCGTCCGGGCCAAGGCTGCCCTCTGCCACAACGCCTGATCCCTCGACGAAAAGATCGGGAAGGATGCCGCTGTATGTGACCGGCACGGTGCTTTGTGTGTTGCCTGTCACGACAAAGCTGACGGTTATTCCGTCCGCCTGCGCCGCGATTGAGCCGGGCTGCACCATACCGCCCAGCCGCACCGCCTGCCCGACTGCGGGCGGCTCTGCGGCCATTTGTTCAGGCAAGTAAAAATAGTTCGCCTGATTGCGCAGCGTCCATGCCGCCAGCAATCCGGCAGCGACAATTGCAATCAGGGCAATGATGACCAGCGTCATGCGTTGATGTTTGGCTTTCATCGGCGCTTGACCTCATCGCGGCGCTGTTCTGCGCGGCGCATGGTCCGCCAGCTCCACACGATAAGCAGCGCGAGCGCGCCCAGACCGATTGCGTAGGCGGCAATCACGAAATCCCAGTGGTTGAGAGCCTCCCGCATCAGGCGCTCCCTACAGCAGCAGTAGAGGAGGCAGCCGCGCTGCTGATCTGGCTGTCATCGTCCAAGGCACGCCGGCGCAGGCGCGCCTCGACCTGTTGCTCTGCAATCAGGGCGCGCATCCGCATCAAGACGATCCCCCCGAACAATAGCGAAAATCCGAGGACGGCCACGAGCAAGGGCCACAGAAACACCGGGTCAATTGCGCTATTGCCAGCGGTTATGCTGGGTGGTTGGTGCAGCGAATTCCACCATACGACGGACCGGTTGATGATCGGAATATTGATCGCTCCGACAAGACCGAAAATCGCTACGATCTTGGCAGACCCGCCTTCGCGAGCGGAAGCCTGCGCCAAAGCGATATATCCCGCATAGAGAAACAGCAGAACCAGCATCGACGTAAGCCGCCCGTCCCAAACCCACCACGCGCCCCATGTCGGCCTGCCCCAGATCGATCCGGTGGCAAGGCAGATGGCCGTGAAAGTCATACCGGGCAGCGCGATCGCGCGCGCGGCGATGCTGGCCAGCGGGTGCTTCCAGATAAGCAGCATCGCACTGGAAATCGCAATTCCCGTCCATCCTCCCATACCAAGCCAAGCGGCGGGCACGTGGATGAAAAGGATGCGGACACTCTCGCCCATCAAGCGGTCGGGCGGAACCACGGCGACGCCCCACGCGATCGCAGCCAGCGACAGGCCGAGGCCGCTCCAGAAAAAGAGCGGCATCAGCCACTGTGCCAGTGACAGAAAGCGTTTGGGGTTGGCGTAAATATGCATGCAGCTTGGCTCTGATACTGTATTAATTCGCCTACCGCGACCGGCAAGGCCGCAAATTGTGCAATGCTTCGTCGTTTTCCCGCAATCGAGGGCCATCGAGGCCCAAAAACTGTGGCTTTACGCCCGCAGGATCAGCCTCTGCCAATCAGATCCTGCGCCATGCGGTCGGCCACGACATCGGGAGGTGTCGATGAGGAATCGCTTTGCTGCCAGATCGTTTCAAGCCGATCTGGGATGGAGGCGATCAGTTTGTGTACCTCGTCAACGCCGCTAGGTTTGCTATCGCGCCGGGCGATATATTCGGTCGCGACTGAAATAATGCCGCCTGCATTGATGACGTAATCGGGAGCAAACAGGATACCGCGATCGAACAGTGTCTGGCCGTGGTGCGCGCGGGCGAGCTGGTTGTTTGCGCCGCCTGCGACAATCGCTGTGTCGAGGGCGGCAATGCTTTCCTCGTCAAGGATCGCGCCGAGTGCATTCGGGCTTAGCACATCGCAAGGGACCGAAAGGATTGCGTCTGCATCCACCGCCGTTCCGCCGATTTCGTCAGCGAATGCGGCTGCGCGGTCAGCATGGATATCGGCCACCGTCAGTTTTGCACCGTCTTTGGCAAGCAGCCGCGCGACACCGCCGCCGACGCTGCCGATCCCTTGCACCGCGACATGCACGCCCTGAACGGTGTCCTTGCCCAGCTTGTGACGGACTGCGGCCTTGATCCCCAGATAGATGCCCGTCGCGGTGAACGGGCCAGGGTCGCCGCCAGCGGCGTTCTCACCCGATACCGGAAGGCCGGAAACATGCGCGGTGCGCTGTGATACGGCAACCATGTCAGCCTCACTGATGCCAACATCTTCTGCGGTAACATAGCGCCCGCCAAGCGATTCGACCGCGTCACCGAATGCAGCAAGTAGCTCCGGCGTTTTGGTCCGGTCTTCGTCGGCAAGGATGACGGCTTTACCTCCGCCAAGCGGAAGGCCCGCCATCGCATTCTTGTAGCTCATCCCGCGTGACAGGCGCAGGGCATCGCGCAGGCCGTCTTTTGGGTCGGGATAATGCCAGAACCGCGTGCCGCCCGCACCGGGGCCGAGATGGGAGGAATGCACCGCGATAATCGCCGTCAGACCGCTTTTGCGATCGCGCACCACGTGCACCATCTCATGATCGTCAAAATCAGGTTCGGTCCAGAAAGCGGTCATTATACCAAGTGTCCCTGTTGGCCGCGCGATATGCGCTGCACGAACGGACCAATGGCGGGTGCCGAATAAAGGGGGGAAATGGGGCGATCGAGGGGTCTCGAACCCCCGACCTCCGGCACCACAAGCCGGCGCTCTAACCAACTGAGCTACGATCGCCACAAGCCCCTACCCGGCGAGACCTTTCGGTCATTGCCAAGTCCGCGCGAGGGGGCGGTTTACTCGTGTTGCGCAGCCGGTCAAGACTACGCAAACGCGGCGCGAGCCTGTTGCACAAACCGTATCGCATGTGAAGCGAAAACTGCGCCTGAATGCGCGCTGCGCAAGATTATTACCCGGCACGGCAAACGACCTTGGCGAGGGTTCAGCCGCGGGTTATTGCCGCACCATGGTCGATCCAGGCGAATCTTCTATCGAAACCCTGCACGCGCATCCCGGCGTGCTGCGCGTGCCGTCCCCGAAAATCGAAATGGTGCTGAAACCCGATTTTCTGCCGCCGGAACTTTGCCATTCGCTGATTGAACTAATCGAATCGGACCGCCGGCCATCAACAGTGGCGGACTACAATGGCGATGCCGCGTTCCGCACCAGCGAAACCTGCGATCTCGACGCGGGAGAGGCTGCGGTGCAGGAAACCGAGCGCCTGCTCGAACAATTCACCGGCATTGATCCCGCGCATGGGGAAACACTGCAGGGGCAGCGTTATTCCGTTGGACAGGAATTCAAACAGCACACCGACTGGTTCAATCCTGACGGAGCAGACTGGGAAAAATATTGCAGTGTCGCAGGCCAGCGCACGTGGACCTTCATGATCTACCTCAACGATGTCGAGGCTGGCGGCGCGACGCGGTTCAAATCCATCGGCAAGAAAATCGAACCGCAGCAGGGCAAGCTGGTGGGCTGGAACAACCGCAAAGCCGATGGCAGCGGCAATGTGAACACGCTGCACCACGCGATGAAAGTGCGTAAGGGGCTGAAATACGTCATTACGAAATGGTACCGCGAAAAACCGTGGGGCTGACCGCTATCTCAACGCCCAAATGAAAAAGGCGGCCCCGTCGGACCGCCCTTCCCTCACAACCCGAAGGTTGCAAACTGGTGCATCGCTTTGCGTAAAAGCGGCGCTTATTTCTTGAGGCTGAGCCCGCCAAAACGCTTGTTAAAGGCGGCAACGCGGCCACCTTCCTGAAGCTGTTGCTTGCCGCCGGTCCATGCCGGGTGGCTGGTGGGATCAATATCGAGTGCGAGCGTGTCGCCTTCGTTGCCCCAGGTCGAGCGGGTCTGAAACTCTGTACCATCGGTCATCTTGACCGTGATGGTGTGATATTCGGGATGCCCTTCGGCTTTCATGATCTATTCCTTTGGAGCTTTCACCGGTTCCGACCGGCGGCGCTATAAAATCTGGAAGCGGCGCATTTAACGCGCCAGCCGCGAATTGCAAGCGAAGTTACGCCTTAATTCTTGGGAGGATCAGCAATCATAGCGGTGAATTCGACATCGCACGACGTTTTACCCTCGACGCTGGCCTTGCCCTTGAACTTGTAAACGCGGCTACGTTTCTGGACGAATTCAACCTCAAGGTCGAGTAGGCAACCCGGTGTTACCTGAGCGCGGAACTTTGCGTTCTCGATACCCATGAAGATAACCAGCTTGCCCGTGCCCGCCAATTCCAGTGTCTCGATGCCGAGAATGGCCGCAGCCTGCGCCAGCGCCTCGATCTGGAGGACACCGGGCATGATTGGCGCGCCGGGAAAGTGCCCCTGGAAGAATTCTTCATTCATGCTGACGGCTTTCACCGCATGAATGCGCTCCCCCAGATGGATCGCCTTAACTCGGTCGACCAGCAATAACGGGTAGCGATGAGGCAGGGCTTTAAGCACTTTGTGGATATCATAATCCACAATCGGTTCCGAAACACCCGGTGCGTCGCTCATAGCCCTGCCCTTCAATCCTGTCGCTGGCCGCTGGCCTTAACGGCCTTCGGGGGCTGCTGCTGCGCCCTGCTGCTGCGCTTGCTGTGCCTGCTGCTGCTGGATTAGCTGCGCGGTCAGCAATGTCTGCTGGATCTGCTGGAACACCTGCGCGCCATTGCGGCTCGGGCGGTAACCATTCGGCGGAACGATCCCGACGGACGGCACCTTGGCATTGAGCGAGGTCGTTACCTGCGGCGTGATGTCGGCGCTTTCGCTGGCGAACTGGATCGCTTCGGGTTGAAGCACGGCGCCGATCTGCTGGGCTTCGGCGATTTCCTGAACCGCTGCGGGATACTGCGCGAGCACCTGCTCAACAGCATAGATACGCGCGTTGTTCACTTGGTTGTTGATCGCACCGATTTCACCCTCAAGCGTCTGGATCTGCGCCAGATTTGGCGAGTTCTGGACAGCCTGCACTTCAGCTTCGTCAACTTGGCCATTGCCGTTGGTGTCAAACGGCTGAAGCAGTGCTGTCAGCTGTTGCTGTTTGGTCCGGCGTGTTTCGATCTGCGCAGCGTATGTCGTGCTGACCTGCTGATAAGCGGTTTGCAGCGCCGTCGTTCCGAGGATCGCGCGCGAAATGTCAGCGGTCGCGATACGGCCATCAACCTGCGCGGAAGCAGGCGCAGTGACTGCAACAGCGGCAAGCGCAAGGCCCGCCGGGGCGAGAATTTTAGTCATGAGTTTCATTAGAACTGAGTTCCTACATTGAACGTGAAAGTTTTGTCATCATCGCCCTCGACCTTGCGAATGGTCTGAGCGAAATCGATGCGGAACGGCCCGAACGGCGAGTTCCAGTTAATTCCGATGCCGGCGGTGATACGCGGGCTCGGCGTGTCCCCGAGATAGATCTCGCGGGTGTTTGCTACCGTTGAATCCAGCAGGCGAACATTCGGATCGCCATTTACGTCGAATTCGTCGAACGTAAGTTCGCTGGTGACAACACCATTATCGTCAAGAATGGGGTCTCCGGCAGCGTCGACCGACGTGCTGTACAGAAGCTGGCCGGTATCTGCGTCCGTCAGCTGCACGCCGAGCGAATTGTCGAACAGGGTTGGAGTATCATTCCCCCAAAGCGCGCCGACATCCATCCAGATCGACGGGCGCAAACCAAGTTCGCGCGCGCCTGTGCCCAGCGGAATTTCAAGCTCGGCGCGTGCGAGATAATAATTACGCCCGCCAAGTGCATCGTCGCGCACCTGATTGCGGTTTGTAAGAAACGTAATGTTGCCATCGTCATCGAGCACCGGACGATTGTTTTCATCCAGGATCGACTGCTGTGTGAGAATACGCGGTCCAACACCGCGAATATCAAATCCTCTGAACTGTGGCTCACCCAGGAAGAAGCGGTTGGTCAGCAAAACATCATCGACATCATCGCCGCCGCGGTCGCGCAGCGGGACGATTGTGCCTCCCTCTGCCGACAGAGAGAAGATAAAGCCGGTGTTTGCCACGTTCCAGAATTTCTGGGCGCTGCCGCGGAACCTCAGATAGCGTTGATCGCCGCCAAGTCCTGCAAATTCGGTGCTGAGCGAGATCGTCTGGCCGCGCGTCGGGCGCAAACGGGAATTCAAACTGTTGTAATTGACGCTAAGCCCGAGAATGGAGCTGAGCCGATCGCCGAGCGCATCGCACAGGAAACGGCCGGCGCGCAGCGGATCACATTCGGTGGTTCCATCGCCATCGAGATCGCTGAAGAACAGGTTCTCATCGAGGCTGACTTCTTCGTAGTTGAGCGTATAGCTTCCAACCAGCGACATGAATTCGGTGAGCGGAACCCCGACCCGTGTCGAAAAGCCGGTGGTGGCCTGTTCGAACGTCGTGTTGCGATCATTGCCGATGAAATTGAAGCTGTTGAAATCGCGGCGATACACATCGACGCCGGTCGAGATGTTGCGATCAAACAGGTATGGCTCGCTAAAGCTGATCTGCGCGGAACGCGAAAACTGCGAATAATTGAGACTGAGGCCAATTGTCTGCCCGCGGCCGCGGAAGTTCCGCTGGCGGATGCTGCCAGCCAGAATGAACTGCTCGATCGAGGAGAAGCCAGCCGAAAACTGGAGCTCGCCGGTCGGTTGCTCTTCGATATTCGCTTCGAGGATGATGCGGTCAGGCGCGCTGCCCTCAACCTGCGTTACCTCGAAGTTTTCCTGAAAATAACCGAGCGAATTGATGCGCGCGGTGGTGCGCTGAATGCCGATCGAGTTGAACGCGTCGCCTTCACTGACGCGGAATTCGCGGCGGATCACCTTGTCCTGTGTCAGCGTGTTTCCGTTGACATCAACGCGCTCCACATAGACGCGCGGCGCCTGACGCAGGATGAACGTGATGTCCATCGTCAGGTCTTCTTTGTTGCGGTTAAAGCGTGGCTGCACATCCGCAAATGCGTAGCCAAAGCGGCCAGCCAGTTCGGTCAGCTGCTCAACAGTGTCCTCAACCGCTTTCGCATCGTAGAAATCGCCGCTTTGCATTGGCAGGTTGCGGCTCATCACGTCGCTGTCAAAATCGCGCAGCTGGCTTTCGACGCTGACCTCGCCAAAACTGTACCGCTCGCCTTCCTCGACGACATACGTGATGATGAAGTCTTCCTGATCGGGCGTAAGTTCGGCCACGGCGGAGACCACGCGGAAATCGGCATACCCTTCCGTCAGGTAAAACTGGCGCAGCTTCTGCTGGTCAAATGCCAGACGATCGGGGTCGTAACTGGTGTTTGAGCTGAAGAAACGGTGGAAACGCGCCTGTTTTGTGACCATCTCGCCGCGCAATTCACCATCGGAGAACTTTTCGTTGCCGATGATGTTGATCTGGCGGACCTTTGATTTGGGTCCTTCCGTGATCTCGAACACGACATCGACGCGGTTCTGCGGGAGCTGCACCATCTGCGGCTCTACCGTCGCGGCAAACCGCCCCTGCCTTTTATAAAGCTCGATGATGCGGGCCACGTCGGCGCGCACTTTGGAGCGGGTAAAAATCTGCCGCGGCGACAGTTTGATTTCAGGAATGATCTTCTCGTTATCGAGCCGCTTGTTCCCCTCAAGGACAATCCGGTTGATGACCGGGTTTTCGACCACGGTGATCACGACATTGCCGTCATCACTACGGATTGAAAAGTCGGCAAACAGCTCCGTCGCGCCAAGGTCTTTCAACGCCTCATCAGCGGCAGCGGAAGTGTATTCCTGACCGACGCGCAGTCGGATGTAACTAAGGATGGTTGTCGGCTCGAGACGTTCGGAACCTGAAACGCTGATCGACCGAATAACGTTCGCGCTGGGCTCCTGTGCGGGAGCGGGAGCAGGAGCTGGAGCAGGAGCTGGCTGGGCTGCCGCGCCGGCATTTGCCGCATCGACCTCGTCCTGGGCCAATGCGGCGTAGGGAACACCGGCAAGCATCGTGGCGCCTGTCAAAGCGAACGCAAGACGCCCGCTTCGATTGAAAACCTTTTGGGTGACAGCCTTGCGGCCCGTCTCACTGCATCGATTCATGGAGTAAAAAATCCCGTTTAACCCGTCTTTGTCATGCCCGAAATTGGGGCACGCCATCCCCTCATGGCGCGTATTTCACGGTCCGTATCGGTCCGTTTCTGCCTGTGCCCCAAGCAGCTAAAGCAATCAAGCGGTCTCCCCGTGCGATACAGGTTTGACCGCCGCCTTTCCCCGATTAACTGCCGAACAGCGAGCCGAAGATCGATAGCGATGTCACGTCATTGACGGTCACGACCACCATGAAGACCAGCACGACCGCGATACCGGTGCGATAGGCCCATTCGGTTGCGACAGGCCCAACCGGCTTTCTCCGCACCGCTTCCGCTGCATAGAATGCCAGATGCCCGCCATCGAGCGCGGGGATTGGCAAGAAGTTGATGAATGCCAAATTAAGCGAGATCAATGCGGCGAAATTCAGGAAGGCAATCCAGCCCAAACTCATCTGTTCACCGGAATACTTTGCGATCTTTACAGGTCCGCCCAGTTCCTTGATCGAACGTTCGCCCGTGACGACCTGTTTCAATCCGGTCAGCATCATGCCCAGCACGTCCCAGCTATGGGCAGCGGCCATCGGGATGGCTTCGAATGGGCCAACGGCTTCCATGACGAATTCCGCGTCTGTCGGGCCGACGCCGATCATGCCGATTACGCTGGTGTTTCCGAATGTGTCGGTCATTTCGACGCGTTCGGTGGTCATCGAAAAGTCTAGTCTTTCATCACCGCGAAGGGCTGTGACCACCAGATCTTTCGAAGGGTAGAGTGCAATCTCATCGCGAATGGCCCGGAAATCCTCGACCTCCGCCCCGTCGATTGCGGTAATGACATCGCCAATCTGCATCCCCGCCTCTGCCGCCACCGATGTCTCGGAAAACTCGCCAACGGTGCGCGTATCAACCGCACTTTCCAAAGTCGGACGGCCTAGCATGGCAAACAATCCCGCGAAGATCGCTATGGTGATCAGCAGGTTTGCCACCGGGCCAGCAGCAACGATCAGAGCCCGTTTCCACAGCGCCGCCTGCTGAAAGCCATCAGCGTCCGCCGGTGCAGATGGATCGGGCACGCTGGCCGGGTTCATGTCGCCTTTGAACTGCACGTATCCGCCCAGCGGCAGCATCGAGAGTTTCCAGCGCGTCCCGCGTTTGTCGGTGTAACCGGCGATTTCCTTACCAAAACCGACCGAAAACGCCTCAGCACCGACGCCGAACCAGCGCCCCACGAGATAGTGGCCAAGTTCGTGCAGGGTTACGAGCGGACCCAGCACAAGCAGGAAACCGATTACGTACATCCAGAAAGGGGGCGATTCAAACAAGGGCGTTGCTTTCCAAAGATTGGCTGGCGCGATTTCGCGCTTCTTCATCTACCGCAAGCACTTCGTCCAGCGAAGCGGGTGCCGGCGCGCTATACGCGCTCAGGGTTTCTTCGACCACTGCCGTAATGGCCATGAACCCAATCTGACCATCCAGAAATGCCCCGACGGCAATCTCGTTTGCGGCGTTCAAGGTGGCAGGTGCCGCCCCGCCCGCCTCGATGGCTTCCCTTGCGATCCGGGTGGCGGGGAACCGTTCTTCGTCTGGATTGAAGAAAGAAAGCTCTCCGATGGATGCAAGGTCCAAAGGCTCCAGCGGGGTTTCCATCCGTTTTGGCCATGCCAGGCACGATGCGATCGGCACGCGCATATCGGACGGGCCAAGCTGGGCAAGAGTGGAGCGGTCGCGGTATTCGACCATCGAATGAATGACGCTTTGCGGATGAACCACGATGCCCAACCGGTCCAGTCCAACAGGGAACAGGTGGTGGGCCTCGATAAATTCGAGCCCCTTGTTCATCATTGTTGCGGAATCGACGCTGATCTTTGCGCCCATTGACCAATTGGGGTGCGCAACGGCCTGTTCCGGCGTCGCGGCGCGCAATTTATCAAGGGACCACGTGCGAAGCGGCCCCCCGCTCGCGGTGAGGGTGATGCGCGAAACCTCGGCCAGATCGTTTCCGGCCAGGCACTGGAAAATCGCATTGTGCTCGCTGTCGGTGGGCAGCAGTGTCGCGCCGTTTCGGGTGGCAGCAGAGATCAGCACCTCACCGGCGGAGACAAGCGCCTCTTTATTGGCGAGCGCAATGGTGCCGCCGCGTTCTACCGCCGTCATGACGGGGCCGAGGCCTGCACAGCCAACGATCGCTGCGACTGTCATATCAACCGGGCGCGAGGCCGCATCACACAGCGCCTGTTTGCCGCCCGCCGCATCGACCGCGGAGCCGGATAGCGCCTGCTTCAATTCAGGCAGGCAGCTTTCATCGCCAACAACCGCGAGCTTTGCTCCGAATTCGAGCGCCAGCTTGGCAAGATCTTTTGCAGAGCGATTGGCCGTAAGAGTATCGACCCGCCATTCAGCAGGGTTGCGGCGGATCAGGTCCAGCGTCGATGCGCCGATTGATCCGGTCGCGCCAAGGATTGTGATTGAGCGGGTCATGCGGGCCTCATCCAATCATTATGCGGGTAATGAAGAGGATTGAAAACACCGCCAGAAACCCATCGAGCCTGTCGAAAACGCCGCCGTGGCCGGGGATCAGATTGCTGGAATCCTTTCGACCCGCCCGCCGTTTCATCCAGCTTTCGAAAAAATCACCAGCCTGCGCCAGTACAGCGATCGCAATGCCAGCGAAAATCGCTGCGAGCACATTGGAAATCGTCACGCCCTCGATAGACGCTTCACCGTAATGGCCAGCGTCGGGAAAGGAATACAGCACTGCGATCGCAACCGCACTTGCCGCAAGCGCGCCTCCGCCCAGCCCTGCCCATGTTTTGGACGGGCTGATGGAAGGCGCGATTTTTGGCCCTCCGACTGCGCGGCCGACAAAATATGCCCCCACATCAACCGCCACGACCGGTGCAAGGAAACCCAGAATGAAGAACATCGGCACATAGCTGTTGCGTGCCTCAATCATGGCATAGGCGGCGGCACTGACATAAACCGCGCCGAAAAACATCCATGTAATCTCGGACAGGCCGGACACATCGAAACCGCGCACCAGGCGGTTCCATTCCCATAGCACCAACCCGGCCAGCAGGATCACAAGTCCGCTCCACCACCAGCTGCCCAGCCACACGGCAACGCCGACAATCGCGGCCATCACGACGCCTGATACAAACCGCACAGGCAGGTCGGAAAGGCCTCTCACCTTGTCGCGAAACCGGACTTCACCGTCCGCCATAACGCCGCTCCCTCCGGGCAAAATTATCAAGCGCCTGCTGTAGGTGTTCAGGCTTAAAATCTGGCCAAAGTGTATCGACAAACAGCATTTCGGCATAAGCCGCCTGCCATAGCAGGAAATTGGACAGCCGCACTTCGCCACTGGTGCGGATCAGCAGGTCGAGCGGCGGGAGGTCATTGGTATCAAGCTGCGCTTCAATAGCGTCGGCCGTGATTTCGCCCAGCGCAGCGGCTTTCGCAGCGGCCCGCGCAATTTCATGCTGGCCGCCATAATTCAGCGCCACTGCGAGGGTGTTCTTGCCATTGGCGGTTTGCGCCAGCGCATCCTCAAGCATGGCGACGATATCTGGGGCGAGCGATTGCCAGTCGCCGATAATCTTTAGCTTCACATCGTTGGTGATGAATTCGGGCAGGTCCGATTTGATGAACTTGCGCATCAGGTTCATCAGATCATCGACTTCGTCGTCGGACCGCTTCCAGTTTTCCGAAGAGAAAGCATAGAGGGTCAGGCATTCAAGGCCCATGCCGTCAATACCGCGCACCAGCCGCCTGACCGCCTCTACACCGCGCTGATGCCCGATAGACCGCGGCAGAGCGCGCTTTTTCGCCCAGCGGCCATTGCCATCCATGATGATGGCAACATGGCGAGCACCAGGGTCACTGGCCGCGCCGTGTTTGCGTCCATCGGATGGCGCGGGCTTGTCGCCCATGGTTTCTCCCCGTCCCAACACCGCTTATTGCGTCAGGATTTCCTGCTCTTTCTTGGCTGCGGCATCATCGGCGTCCGCGACGTATTTGTCCGTCAGCTTTTGTACTTCGTCTTCCATCCGCTTGCGGTCGTCTTCGGAAATCTCTTTCTTCTTCTCGTCGGTTTTCAGATCTTCCATGCCATCGCGGCGCACATTGCGGATCGCGATCTTGGCTTTTTCGGCATATTGCCCGGCGAGTTTCGCCAATTCCTTGCGACGCTCTTCGGTAAGGTCGGGCATTGGCAGGCGCACTGTCTGGCCATCGGTCATCGGGTTGAGGCCAAGATTGGCTTTGGTGATGCCCTTTTCGACAGCGGCGACATTCGTCTTGTCCCACACCTGCACGGCCAACATGCGCGGCTCCGGCGCGTTGACGGTCGCAACCTGGTTAAGCGGCATCATCGCGCCGTAAACCTCAACCTGAACGGGATCGAGCAAGCTGGTGTTCGCCCGGCCTGTGCGCAGACCGGAAAGATCGCTTTTCAGCGCCTCCACCGCACCGTTCATACGGCGTTCGATGTCAGCCTTGTCGTATTGCGCCATGGGTTACGCTTCCTTCTGTACTATCGTCTGGGTGCCTTCGCCCGAAAGGACGGTGGCAACATTGCCTTTATCGCGGATCGAGAACACCACTATCGGAATGTCATTCTCGCGGCAAAGTGCAACTGCCGTTGCATCCATAACCTTGAGATTGTCGGACAAAACCTGATCGTAGGTGATTGTATCGAAACGCACAGCTTCGGGATTGTGTTTTGGATCGCTGTCATAGACCCCGTCGACGCTGGTGCCTTTAAGCAAAGCATCGCAATTCATCTCGGCAGCGCGCAGGGCGGCGCCTGTGTCAGTGGTGAAAAACGGGTTCCCAGTTCCGGCAGCAAAAATGACGATCCGCCCTTTTTGCAAATGCCGCTCTGCTCGCCTGCGGATATAGGGTTCGCAAACGCTGCTCATGGGGATTGCAGATTGGACGCGGGTTTCGACGCCAAGTTGCTCCAGCGCGTTTTGCATCGCGAGCGCATTCATCACGGTCGCCAACATGCCCATGTAATCGCCTGTGGTCCGGTCCAGACCCTTGGCCGCCGCCGATATACCGCGAAAAATATTGCCGCCGCCAATCACGAGACAGACTTCGAGCCCGGCTTCCTTGGCAGTCTTGACCTCTTCGGCGAGCCGCGCAACGTAGGCAGGATCAATCCCGTATTCCTGCTCGCCCATAAGAACCTCGCCCGAAAGCTTGAGGAGGACGCGCTTGATTTCAGGAATAGGCATAATTATCCGGTGTCCTATTGGTGTTTACAGACGGCGGTTCCCTTAGCCGCAAAGCGAAAGCACGCAAAGGGAAAGGGGACCGATCATGGCACAGCCGCTGACACAATTCCTTGCCCCCATCAGGCCGAAAGATGTGCTTAGCAATGCTGCGCGGGCAAAAATGCCTCTTCAACACGGCCGGTGTGACCATTCAAAAAGCGCGCTGCTGTCGTGGGACAGGCTTTGCGAGATGGCGGTGAAAGCCAATCACCCCGAAGAATTGCGCGTTTCATCCAACCGCAATTTCGTGCCGCTCGAGTTTTTGAGGACGGGTGAACATCTCGACCGGGCCAAGCTGGACCGATTGTTGGAGATCGGCGCGAGTGTCGTGCTCGAATCAGCGCACCGATTTGACGAAAATCTGGCCGAAATCGTTCGGGACTTCATCGCAGAAAGCGGTAAGCCGGCACGCCTCGGCGCAATCGGCTCGACTGGCAATTCAGGCGCTCTCAAGAAACACTCCGACCCGATGGACCTATTGCTGGTTCAGATCGACGGCGCAAAGCATTGGCGATTGTATGCGCCGGACGATGAAACGGATGAGGCTGCGGAACACTCAGCCACTCCTCCTAAGCCCGTTATGGAACATACTTTGCGCGAAGGGGAGTTTCTGTTTGTGCCGGCTGGCACGCCGCATGAATGCGATACAGTCGGCGGGCGTTCACTGCATGTCGGGCTTGGCTTCACAAACCCAAACTACAATGTCTGGGGCTAAACCGCGCCGCAGGATTGCCCGGTTCAAATGGCTCGTCCTTGCGCTGACTGTCGCAGGGTGTTTGATACTGGTGAAGGCGTTTCGCGACACCATGGGCGATCCCGTCGTCCATAGGGTGTCTGTAACCAGCGCCGGGCTGCCCGCTGGATCGGAACCAGTTACGATAGCATTGCTGGCGGATATCCATGTTGCCGGCCCCGATATGCCGCCATCACGGCTTGAACGGATTGTGGAGCAGGTCAACCGGCTGGAACCCGATCTGGTCGCGATCGCCGGTGATCTGGTCAGCGAGAAACGGACTGCAACGCATATCTATTCGCCCGAAGAAATCATCGCGCCCCTTGGCAAACTCGATGCGAAACTGGGCGTTGCCATTGTACCCGGCAACCATGATCACTGGTTTGATTGGGCCGCTCTGAAAACGGAAATTCGAAAATCGCCTCAACTGACGGTTCTCGTGAATGACGCTGCGCAATTCGGACCTTTGGTGGTCGCAGGTTCAGACGATGCCTTCACCGGTCGCGACGATTTGGAGGCAACGTTTGGCGCGATGGACCGGCTGTCCGGTGCGCGCATCGTCTTGACCCACAGTCCCGATATCTTTCCGCAAGTTCCGGTCGATGTCGATGTCACCCTCGCCGGACACACGCATTGCGGGCAGATCGCCTATCCGTGGGGCGGATCGCCTGCGACCATGTCGGAATACGGCGACCTGTATGCGTGCGGTATCATGGAACAACACGGCAAAACGCTGGTCACCAGCGCCGGGATCGGCACCAGTTTGCTGCCCATCCGCCTGTTCACCCAGCCCGAAATCTGGCTGATAGAAATACGGCCGCCGCAATCCTGAGACTGCGACGGCCGTAGCGTGTTCTATTCTGGAAGGGATCAACCGCCGACGGCAGCTGCAACCTCCGCTGCGAAATCGCTCTCTTCGACTTCGATGCCTTCGCCAAGCTGGTAGCGGACGTAATCGGTCAGTTTGACCGTGCCGCCATTGTCCTTGCCGAATTTGGCAACAACGTCTTCGACGCTGGACTTGTTGTCCATGACGAACATCTGGCTGAGCAGCGCGTTTTCCTTGGCGAATTTCTTGATCGCGCCTTCGACCATCTTTTCCTGAACATTTTCAGGCTTGCCGCTTTCGGCAGCCTTTTCCTTTGCAACCGCGCGCTCACGCTCGATCACGGCGGTATCGAGGCCTTCTGCGTCGAGCGCCTGCGGGAACATCGATGCAATGTGCATGGCCAATTGCTTGCCAAATGGCTCCAGCACGTCGGCGGAAAGATCGCTTTCCAAAGCAACCAGAACGCCGATCTTGCCAAGACCTTCGGCCGCCGCGTTGTGGACGTAGGAGACAACCGCGCCCTGCGGAACCGAAACGGTCTTCATGCGGCGGATCTGCTGGTTTTCACCGATGGTCGCGACGTTATCCGTCAGCTTGTCGGAAACGGTGCCGCCATCCGGGTAGTCAGCCGCCTTCAAGGCTTCGACATCGTCACTGCCAAGCGTCAGAGCAACAGCGGTCGTCTTGCGAACGAAATCCTGAAACTTCTCATTCTTGGCAACGAAATCGGTTTCGGAGTTCACTTCGACAGCAACGCCCTTGGTCCCTTCGACAGCAACGCCGACGAGGCCTTCTGCCGCAGTACGGCTGGATTTTTTCTGAGCGGTAGCGAGGCCTTTGGCGCGCAGTGCGTCAACAGCGGCTTCGATATCGCCGCCAGCTTCGGTCAGTGCCTTTTTGGCGTCCATCATGCCTGCGCCGGTTTTTTCGCGCAGGGTCTTCACATCGGCGACGGTGAAATCGGCCATGGAGATTTCCTTTGTAAATAGTGTGGGCGCCGGAGCCCCACGATTGCGGGATATCCGGCGCGCTAGTTTGCAATTGTGACGCGCGGTTGACGCGCATCGAACAGGTCAGGCTTCAGCAGCAACTTCTGCTGGTGGTTCGGCCATTGCGCCAACGTCTTCGCCGGAATCGGCGACCGCGCCGCCTTTGCCCGCATTGGCTGCATCGCTAATTGCCTGGCAATAAAGACGAACCGCACGGCTCGCATCGTCATTGCCCGGAACAGGGAAAGCGATGTTGGATGGATCGACATTGGTATCGAGGACCGCAATCACCGGAATGCCGAGAACGGCCGCTTCCTTGATGGCTAGGTCTTCCTTGTTCGCATCGATCACGAACATCACGTCGGGAATGCCGCCCATGTCACGGATACCGCCAAGCGACAGTTCCAGCTTTTCACGCTCACGCGTCAGCTGCAGGACTTCTTTCTTGGTGAAGCCGCTGGTGTCACCGGAAAGCTGTTCTTCAAGAGTCTTGAGACGCTTGATCGAACCGCTGATGGTTTTCCAGTTGGTCAGCATACCGCCCAGCCAGCGGTGGTTGACGAAGTGCTGGCCCGATGCGCGCGCGGCTTCGGCGATAGGCTCTTGCGCCTGACGCTTCGTTCCGACGAACAGAACCTTGCCGCCTGCGCGGACAGCCTGCTCGACAAAATCGAGTGCGCGCGAGAAAAGTGGCACGGTCTGCGACAGGTCGATGATGTGAACACCGTTGCGGTTGCCGAAGATATACGGCTTCATCCGCGGGTTCCAGCGGTGGGTCTGGTGGCCGAAGTGTGCGCCGGCCTCAATCAATTGCTGCATTGTGACGGTAGTGGCCGCCATAGGTAATTCCTTTCCGGTTAGTCCTCTGGACGGCTGGGAACCGCCGGCGGAGATCCCGCTGGCAGCACCGGTATGAAGTGCCATCCATGTGAATTTCGCTCGATCCGCATCGGGGATGCCCTCAACGTTTCAAGCGAGACGGCGCGCATAGCGACCAGCCGCGCAATAATCCAGCCTTTTTCCAGAAACTGCCACCAATCCCGATTTTTCTGCTTGACGAGTTAGAACAGATGCGGAACAAGGAGGTGAGAACAAAGATGGTACGCACAGGGAAATTGGCTATGATGACAGCAACACTCGCAGTTCTGGTAACGGTTATCGCAATCGCATCCGTTTTGACCCTGATCGATTGTGTGCTGAGAGCGCAGAGCGCCTATGGCTCTTTGAAACGTCAAAGCGCGCTGGTGCAGGCCGGCTTCGTTCCGCAGGTTGAAGCACAGACGCTCCGCATGCGTCCGTCGCTTCAGCGTCCCGCTGCCGGGGCGACCCGCCCGTTCGCTAAACGCTTGCCTCGCCGGGGGTCGGTGCCTGCTCGGCTGCGCGGCGCCGCTTGATCCTTGCGTATTTGACCAGCGCGTAAGGCATTAGAGCCAGATACACCGCACTGATCACGGTCAGCGACCACCACGGCTCTCTCAACAAAGCGGCAAATGCTATTGTGGTGAGGGCTATCAACATCAGCCGGATACCGCGCCGCGGCCGGATTGCACCCCAGCTGAGGGTCGCAATATTCGAAATCATGAGCACTGCGATCAGGCCGATCCAGATGGACAGCACAATCGGATCGCGGAAAAATTCGATGCCGGTCTCATTCCAGATGTAAAACGGTGTAAAGGCCAGCCCGGCACCCAGCGGCGCCGGAACACCTGTCAGAAAACCGGCCGATTTGTGTGGCTGTTCATCGATGTCGATTTGCGCATTGAACCGCGCAAGCCGCAGCGCGCAGCAAATCGCAAACCCCAGCGCAGCAAACCATCCGAACACATCGAGGTTCTGCAACGACCACATATACAGGATCAGTGCCGGAGCCATCCCGAACGAAAGGGAATCGGCAAGACTGTCCAGCTCCGCACCGAACCGTGACTGCGCATTGAGCAATCGGGCAACGCGCCCGTCCATCCCGTCAAGCACCCCGGCGAGGATTATGGCGAGAACTGCAAACGCCCACTCACCTTCGAATGCAAAGCGGATGCCGGTCAAACCGGATGCAATTGCAGCGGCGGTGATGGTGTTCGGGATCATCGCCCGCAAACTCAACCCGCGCGGATCGGCGGGAGCCTCGATTACCTCATCCTCGGCCGCCTTCGGCCCAAGCCTGGAGGGTCCGATTGGCCCGGACTTACGGAAAGACGGTTTCTTCATGCCGCAGCCCGTTCATACCGCGTCATTGCGACACCCCTTCCAAAAGACCTTGCATACCAAGCTCGGCCAGAACAGTTTCGCCTGCGATGCAACGCTGACCCAGCAGCACTTTAGCATCAGTGCCGGCTGGCAGATAAACATCGACCCGGCTCCCGAACCGGATGAGCCCGACCCGCTGCCCTTTGGCAACGGTGTCACCCGGCTTCACAAACGGAACGATCCGCCGCGCGATCAGTCCGGCAATCTGGGTAAATCCAACAGCCAAACCGTCGCCGCGCTCCACCAGCATGTGCTGGCGTTCATTTTCTTCGCTGGCTTTATCAAGGTCGGCATTCACAAATTTACCCGGAATATAGACCAGTCGCCGGATTGTGCCCGCTATCGGCGTGCGATTGATGTGCACGTCGAAAACGCTCATGAAAATGGAGATGCGCGTGACCGGCCCTGCTGGAAGGCCAGCATGGCCCGACCCGTCATCGATCTGCAGTTCCTTGGGCGGCTCAACCGTGGTGATCAGCGACACCACGCCATCGGCAGGCGCAACGATTGAATGATCGGCCTGCGGGACAACGCGTTCGGGATCGCGGAAAAACGCAAATACACCGGCCGACAGGGCGAGCAGCGGCCAGCCGATGATCTCCCAATCCAAAATGAGCAGCGGCACCAGACTGATCAAAACTGCAATCACCCCGTATTTACGCCCTTCGGGATGGATCGCTGGCCAACTCCAGCCAGCCTCGCCGCGTCCTTGATTGTCGAGAATTTCACCTGCCATAACAAGGCATCTAGAGTTGGCAGCGCGCACGCGCAAGCGATGCAATCACGCCTCGCAAACAAGACCGACGAAAACCGCATTGCCAGACAGGCATTTCTTGCTAACTCTTAGCCGTTCTTCGCACATTTACCCTTTCACCGTTTAGTAAGACGTTTACCTTAATTCACCGCCTCGTGATTAACAGCGCACCTAAGGGCCAATTTGGCCAAGAACATCGGCAAACCCTCGCCCAGCGGGCGCTGGGTGAAGTGCCGATTTATGTCATTGGCCTGTCGATCATGGCGCTTTGCATCGGCCTGCTGATGGCCAACGGGATTAAGATCAGCGTTAGCGGCATCATAGAGAACGCCCGTCTGTTCCTTACTTTCACAGTCATCCTCGTCTTTTTCGACGTCGTCTGGCAGCTCAACCGGCAGCGCCCGGACAGCCCTTTTGCGCTTGTAAAAGAGCGATATTCCGACGCCGCCCTATGGCGTCAGATCGTCGGCGGACTTCCGCTAATTGCTATGGCGATTTTGGTCCTGCCGTTCTTTTCCAAAATGAAATCTGCGATCCCGCTGTTTAACGAGTACACCTGGGACCAGACATTCGTCGAATGGGATCAGGCGATCTTTTTCGGGTATGACGCATGGCAGGTGCTCCAGCCAGTTTTAGGGTATCCGATTGTCACAGCGTTCTTGGCGCTGCTGTATCACTTGTGGTTCCTGCTGCTTTACCCGGGCGTCATGTTCTTTGTGTTTTACCGCATGGATAGCCAGCTGCGCAGGCAGTTCTTCATGACTTATATGCTCAGCTGGTCGCTCATCGGCGGCGCAATGGCGACTTGGCTTGCCTCTGTCGGACCGTGTTTCCTCGAACCGATGCTGGGTAACGCGCATTTCAACGAGCAAATGGCGTATCTCAACGCCGCGAACGAGCAGGTTCCCATTATGACTTTGCGCGTTCAGGATATGCTTCTCGAATGGCATGGGTCATCTAAAAATGGCCTGGGTAGCGGTATCACCGCCATGCCCAGCATGCACTGCGCCATCGCTTTGATTTACTGGCTGGCGGTCAAACAGATCCATCGCGGCTGGGGCGCAGCATTTGGTCTGTTCTTCATCATCACGTGGATCAGCAGCGTCCATCTCGCCTATCATTATGCGGTCGACGGACTGATTTCGGTTTTTGCCGTGCTGGCGATCTGGTGGTTGTCCAAGAAAATCATCACAGCCTGGGATGCTTGGACGGAACGTCAGGCAGCCTTGCGGACAAACACCGTTCCGGCCGAATAACCTGCACCGAAACTGCAAATCAGCCCGGTGTCACCCGGTGCAAGATCGCTGCTGTGCAAGTGAAACGCGATGATTGACCCTGCGCTTGATGTGTTTCCGTATGTATCGAGCACCGTGGGGCTTTCATCATCGTTCGCTTCGTGACCCAGCACCCTTTGCGCGATTAATCGGTTCATCCCGGCATTGGCCTGGTGAAGCCACAGTCTGCGCAAAGTGGCGGGATCGATTTGCAGCTTTTCAGCCTCATCAACGATCATCTGTGCGACCATCGGCACCACTTCCTTGAACACCTTGCGCCCTTCCTGGACGAAGAGTTTATCCGCACCATCCGCATTTTCAGGCGCGGCGCGATTGAGGAAGCCGAAATTGTTGCGGATATTGTTGGAGAAAACCGTTTTCAGTTTAGTGCTGAGAATGTCCCAGTGATCCTTTGGCGCAAGCGCGGCATCCTCCACCAGAACGGCGGTGGCAACGTCGCCGAAAATGAAATGGCTATCGCGGTCCCGCCAATTGAGATGCCCCGATGTGATTTCCGGGCTGATGACCAGCACGCTTTTCGCGTTGCCCGCACGCACATAATCCGCCGCAGTCTGGATACCGAACGTCGCTGAAGAACACGCGACATTCATATCGAACCCAAAGCCGTCAATGCCAAGCGCCTGCTGAATCTCGATTGCCATGGCCGGATAGGGGCGCTCCATATTCGAAGCGGCGCACAGGACAGCGTCAACATCCTTCACATCGCGTCCCGCCTTATCCAGCGCCTGCCGCGCCGCGATCACTCCGATTTCAGCCATCATCGAAAGTTCATCGTTGGAACGCTCGTCCCAGCGCGGGCTCATGATTGCAGGGTCCAGAACAGGCGCTTTCGCCATCACATGACGCGCTTTGATCCCGCTCGCTTTTTCGATGAATTCTACCGAAGAATGCTGCAACGCCTCCGCCTCGCCCGCCGCAATCGCATCGGCATTGGCAGCGTTGTGACGATCAACATAGGCGTTGAAACTTTCGACCAGTTCCTCGTTCGTGATCGAGGCTTCGGGCGTGAACAGGCCGGTTGCGGAGATGACGGGACGATGAGTGAGTTGCACGATATGCACCTTGTTCTGACGGGGAAGCGGGCAATAAACCCCTCCCCGCGCCCTCGCAAGTGCCACAAGGCGCAGGACGCACCATAAATTACGCGCAGCGGGCGGAACGAAACATCGGTGCCAAGGGCGAGAAAGGGCGGTGGTGGCAGGGCTTGAATCGAACCTGAAAAATAACCCTTTGATATCAATCTTGTTCTCAGAACGAATGCAAACCTTCCCCCACACTCTCCCCCACATTTTTGTTCATATAAGCCTTGTTCGATTCAGCTTTTCGACAATTAAGCTGAATATTTCGAGCTTTCGCGATGCCCCCACATGCGATTTTCGGAGTCGGTCGAGACCTACCGAACTCCACTTACAGGCACCGCTCCCAGCCGTCGAGAACCTGACTGCAAGTCTGGATTGAGAGTTCAATTCAGCCCCCTCCCCAGTTCTTGGTATTGACGCACGAAGCTTACCCTGACTCAACGAATCCAATGAGAAAACATTGCGGACGAAATTTGATCGACAGGTGCAACCATTCCAGCACCTTGCTAGGTGTCGGGTAATGAAGACCGACCTCGATCATCTGCCACCGCAAAAGCAGCGCGAGATTGAACGCGTGGTGCAGCTGATCTTTGAGGAATTCGATGACGCTTTCGCGCTTGCCAAGCACGAATGGAAGAAGGCCGGGCGCATCCTCAAGGTGATCCTCTATGGCAGCTATGCGCGGGGAACGTGGGTCGACGAGCCCCACACTGCCAAGGGCTATCAGTCGGATTTTGACCTCCTCATCATCGTCAACAACAAGCGACTGACCGACCGGGTGAAGTACTGGGCGAAGCTCGATGATCGGCTGATGCGCGAGTACGGGGTGACGAAGACGCTCAAGACCCCGGTAAACTTCATCGTCCACACTCTGCAGGAAGTGAACGACGGGCTGGCGCACGGGCGCTACTTCTTCATGGACGTGAAGCGGGAAGGCGTAGCGCTCTACCAGTTTGATGACACCGAACTCCACACGCCCAAGCCGAAAACCTCGACACAGGCGCTGGCAATGGCGCGAGAGTACTTCGACGAATGGTATCCAAGTGCGATGCGCGCTCACGTCAACTTCGGCGATGACTTAGCCCGTGAGTGGAACAAGGATGCGGCCTTCATGCTGCATCAGGCGACTGAGCGCTTGTACCACTGCGTTCTTCTGGTCTGCACTTTCTACACGCCTCACGTTCACAATCTGGGCTTTCTGCGCACACAGGCTGAGCGCATCGATCCGCGCCTCACCTATGTCTGGCCCCGCGACACCCGCCGCGACCGCGCTCGGTTTGAGAAGCTCAAAGAAGCCTACGTGAAAGCGCGCTACTCCAAACACTACCGCATCTCGAAGGATGAGCTCGAATGGCTCGGAGAGCAAGTCGAGGAGTTAGGCCGAGTGGTACACGCAGTGTGTTCCGGGCGGCTGGAGAAACTGAAGGCCAATGCTCGGGCGAAACCGGACAAGCAGTAAGGCAGCAAAGGCAAATACGCAGGCTAGAGACCTCTGCGCTTCAAGGCTCTTTGGCATAGCGCGATCACCGTCCAATTCCGCGCCCCCTTCCCCAATCGAACCCGATGCTGGTCGCCAGCTCGCGCCCGAGGCTGCGGCCCATGTCGATATTGATGCCGAGTTGCTGCTTGCGCCCGGCAAGGACGGATTCGAGCTGCGGGTCGCGTTCGAGGCTCTTGGCCATCGCGCCCATCTGCGCCTTGATCTGCTTCATGCCGGTCATGTTGCCCTGCCGGTAGGCCGTCTCGCGTGCTCTATCGAGCTTGCGCCAGTCGGCAACGAACCGGTCGGCGCGCGCCGGGACGTTCTGGCGCAGTTCACCTTCCAGTTGTAGCGCGCGGATGGCGCGGGCCGTGCGCCCGCTGGCCGTTTCATGGACTAGCGACGGATCGGCTTTATAAACACGCTCGATGTGGCGCGAATGATTGGGGTCAAAGGTGTTGAGCGCTTCGCGCCGCTGGGCAAGTGTGTTGCGCTGGCCGGGAGTGGCGGAGCGCCCCTGCTCGCCCTCGCGGAAGATATCCGAGACCGAGCGGGCGTGCTCAACCACCACTTGCTTGAACCGCTTCCAGCCATCCTCCAGGCGATTGCGGATATCGCCTGCGAGCGAACGGCGCTCGGCAAACGCACGACCATACTCATCAGCCCGCTCGGGTGTGTAGTCGGTTGCCATATCCTTGGCGCGGTCGCGCGACAGAGTGCGGACCAGCTTATCGGTCGAAGCGAAGTCGTCCCGGCCATAGTGCAGATCAATGCCCGTCCGGTGGCGCGACAGCGCGACATAGGCGGCATGCCGGTCGAGGCCCGGCGTCGCGAGCACATGCGCACGATCGACCGTCATCCCCTGCGCCTTGTGGATGGTGGCGGCGTAGCCGTGGTCAATATGCGCGTAGTCTTTCAGGTCGAACGCGACATGCCGCCCGTCATCGAGCCGTGCGGCCATGCGCTCGGGGTTGATCTGCTCGATGGTGGCCAAGCTGCCATTCTTTACGTCCATGTCCCGCTCGTTTCGCAGGAACATGACGCGGTCTCCCGGCGCAAAGCTGCGCTCGCCGCGCTCGGTGGCGAGCGTGACCTCATCGCCAAGCTCGCCTGCCCCACGCAGTCGTTTGCGCGCGGCGATGTTCAACGCCCGCACCTCGTCATTGGTGTGGGTCAGGATGATCCGGCTCTCATCGGGTGAGGCGGCGCGTTCCCGGTCCCACCGTCCAATGAGATCATTCCGCGCCGCTTCGCGCGTCACCGCATGATGTACAGCCCCGTGCTGCTCATAGGCCGCCAGCGCCTCGCCCGTCCGTCCGGTGGCGAGCTGGCGGGTCGCATCACGCTGCCAGTCCTCGCGCTGGCGACGGACCTCGCCGATCTCGACCGCGCCGTGTCGCTCGGCAACACAGCGAAACGCCGCGCCCGCCTCGATGGCCTGAAGCTGCTGCGGGTCGCCGACCAGCACCACCTTCGCGCCGCGTTTCTCCGCTTCGGTCAAGACACGCTCCAACTGGCGCGAGCCGACCATGCCCGCTTCGTCGATTACCAATACGTCACGCCCGGCGAGCAACTCGCGGCCCTGGCCCCACTGATGCTCCAAGCTCGCAATGGTGCGCGCAGCGATGCCCGATCCACCTTCGAGGTTCTCGGCGGCGATCCCGGACAAAGCCGCGCCCCGGACCTGGTAGCCCGATGCCTCCCAAGCCTCGCGCGCAACGCCCAGCATCGCGGACTTGCCCGACCCCGCATAGCCCACCACCGAGGCGAGGCCCTCCTTCCCGGTCACATGCAAAAGTGCATCGCGCTGTTCGCCGGACAGGGTTAGGCCGCGCTCGCGCGAAGCGGTCAGCGCCGCGTCGCGATGGCGAAGCGCGACACCATGATCGCAGCGTTTCGCCAGCGCGTCGGCGGCGCGGGTGAGGCGCTCCTCGACCGCGATCATGTCGCGACTGGTGAAGCGGGTCTGCCCGCGCCCGTCCTGGCCCAGTTGCACAAGCTCCGGGCAACCGCGCATCGCCGCCCGTGCCTGCTCGAACTGCTCCTGCCCCTCGGTATGCCGATGCAGGAATCGCAGCATGTCCTCACGCGTGAACGTCGCTTGGCTGTGCGTCATCGCGTCAAGCGCGATTTGAGGATCGGCGATGATCTTTGCACCATTCTCGCGCGCGATGCGCAAATGATCCTCGGCGCGCTCGGCGATGTCGCCGCGCTCCAACCGGCGCGAGGCGGCGGGGCCAATCTTGTGCTGCGGTTCGAGGCTGATGCCCTGCGCTTCCAAACTGCGATGATCGATCCGGGTGTCGATATCGAGTTCCGCCAGCCGTTCGTTGACGTGATCGGCCCAGCGTTCGCGCCAGCCTGTCAGCAGCTCGGTGCGGTTCCAGTCGCGGTTCTTCGGCCCGAACCCGTCCTCGCTGACTTCGCGCATGGTGAGCATGACGTGCGCGTGCGGCTTGGCGAGGCCGTCCGCCCCGATATCGCAATGCACATTGAGGTCGGCGATCATGCCGCGCTCAACGAACTCGGCTTCGACGAAATCGCACGCCAACGCGATGCCCTGCGCCTCGCTCATCTCGCGCGGGATGGCGAACTCGACCTCGCGAGCGAGCTGCGCGTCTTTCCTTACCTCGGCGGCTTCAACCGCGTTCCACAGCCGCTCACGGTCGGCGAACTCGGGCGGCGCGTGCTCGGGCAGCAGCACCTCGGAATGCACGACGCCGGACTTATTGGTGAAGTCATGGTGCCGGTCGAGCCGCTGATCGTGCAGGCGGGAAGCGGAACGGTAAGCGGCGGATGCCAGCGCGCTGCTGCCCGCCGCGCGCGAGATGACCTTGGCCGAGAAATGGTAGATCGCCATGACGGCCATCCAGTTACACTGCAAAGCGCACGTCGGCACGACGTATAAGCGCGCCCTCACAAGAAAGATTCTTGCTCGGGACCAGACCGTCCCGCCCTGTTCCGGCCTTGCTAAAGCCTTTGGGCTCCTACTGATTTACACTGCGCGCATCGACAGTCTGGAGATGAACCGATGCGCAAACCAAAGGACTATGATGCTGAACTCAAGGCACTCAACGAAAAAGCCAAACAGCTGCGCCAGCGAAAGACAATACAGCATGGCGAACTGGTCGCGGCTACCGGGGCCGACGCGCTGGACCCGGACCTGCTCGCGGGCGGAATGCTCGAACTGGTCGCGCTTGATGATGCGCGACGGAAGGAGGAATTGCGCGAACGCGGCGCTGCCTTCTTTCGTCCGAAGAAACGCAACGCTTCGCGCGCAACTGGCAGAAATGCGAAAAGCGCAGCGAAGAGCGTTGGCGGCGCGGCATCGTCTGCAAGCGAAGCTGGCGCGGCATGACCGGCGCGCCTGGGTCGTGAACCGCCGCGAACGCACGCGCCATCTGATCGAGCTGGGCGGCCTCGTCGTCAAGGCGCGGCTCGACACGCTGGCGGACGACGATCGCGCCGTGCTCTACGGAGCGTTCCTCACCGTCGCCGCCAAGCTTTATGGACCGGATGGTGCACGGGCGCTGGTGCTGTTTAGGCGTAAGGGCAAGCGGGCGTTTGAAGCTGAACAGGCAGATGACAAACCATCCTTGGGATAGCGCAAAGCTATTCGTGGAACGGTTCTTGTTTGGCTGCTAGTCAATGCCGATGCAATTGTTCGCCGGATCGTTCCTAACGACTGATTACCTTGAAGAAGCCATCCGGCAATCGACCGAATATCGGGCGGTTGATGTCGCTGCGTTGCGCGCATCGTTGACCGCAATCGCTGATCGCTTCCCGCGCGAATCGTCGCCAAACGAAAGCCAGACCGAAGACGATTTCATTTGGCCGATCCTTGCGGAACTGGGCTGGTCCGAAAGCCTGAGGCAGCAAAACTTGTCTGCCGGTGGCAGGCTGGACGTTCCCGATGGTCTGTTGTTCATCGATAGCGATGCGAAAGATCGCGCTAACGCACAGCCCGAGGAATGGCGGCGCTACGAGCACGGTGCGGCGGTCGTCGAAAGCAAGCGCTGGGCGAGGCCGCTCGACCGCGCAGTGGGGCGCGAAGATGCGGTTGCGCCATCGACGCAGATGCTGCGTTACCTTCGCCGGATCGGGGACAACAGCGAGCATGGCTTGCGCTGGGGCATTCTCAGCAACGGCTCGCGCTGGCGGCTCTATTGGGCTGGCGCGCGGTCGGTCAGCGAGGAATTCCTCGAAGTCGATCTTGCGAGCGCGCTGGCTCTGGATGCACAGGGTGAACTTGGCGTCGATGATGAGGCTCGTGACCATGCATTGCGGGTCTTCGCCGCAATCTTTTCGCGCACGGCCTTTGCTAGGACCGGAGCCGATGGCCGGTCTTTCCATGAACGGGCGCGGGCAGAGGCTGCGTTCTATGAAGAGCGTGTTGCCAAATCGCTCTCAAAGCTTGTTTTCGAAGACATCTTCCCCGCTCTGACCGCTGCCGTTGCTGAGGCATCGTCGGAGACACCGCTGGAGGATGTTCGGGACGCTTCGCTTGTCCTGCTCTATCGCCTGCTGTTCCTGCTTTACGCCGAAGACCGCGATCTGCTGCCGGTCAATTCGGAAGGCTACGACGACTACGCGCTGCGCCCCAAACGCCTTGAAGTGGGTGACCGCATGGGGCGCGGCGATGCCTTTTCGACCAGCGCATCGCAAATCTGGAATCGCATCGCCGATCTGTCGCGCATCGTTGATCGCGGCGATGCCTCCATCGGTATTCCGCCCTACAATGGCGGTCTATTTGCTCCTGCGAATACGCCGCTGCTCGACCAAATTCGCTTGCCTGACAGCGTGCTCGCACCCGTCATCGACAAGCTGTCTTTCGAGCGCGAGGGTAGCGACCGGCACTACATCAACTATCGCGACCTCACCGTGCAGCAGCTCGGCTCCATTTACGAGCGGCTGCTGGAACACGAAGTGGTCCGGGAAGATGGCGCTATCGCCGTCCGCCCGAATGCCTTCGCCCGCAAGAACAGCGGCAGCTACTACACGCCTGACGAATTGGTCACGCTGATCCTCGAAAAGACGCTGGAACCTCTGTTCGTTGATGCCAATGCGGGCTTCACAGCGGCGATAGGCCGGATCAAGAATGGCGATGCGGAAGATTACATCCGCGCAGAACTTGGCGATGCCGATCCCGCGCAAGCCATCCTCCGATTGCGCGTTTGCGACCCGGCGATGGGGTCAGGCCATTTCCTTGTCAGCTTGGTCGATCTCATGGCCGACAAGGTGCTTGAAGCAATGGCGGAAGCCACCGCCGGGGCCGAGCAAGCTGGCCATGATTATGCCAGCCCCCTGGCCGACCGGATTGGGGAAATCCGCCGCACCATCCTGAAGAACGCGCGGGAGGAAGGCTGGGCCATCGACGAGGCCCAGCTTGATGACCGGCACATTGTTCGCCGCATGGTCCTGAAGCGTTGCGTCTATGGCGTGGACAAGAACCCGATGGCGGTGGAACTCGCCAAGGTGGCACTATGGCTGCACACCTTTACGGTCGGAGCGCCGCTCTCGTTCATCGACCACCACCTGCGTTGCGGTGACAGCCTGTTCGGCCTGTGGGTGCGCGATGCCATCGACAAAGCCGAGGGATTGGGCGGCGGGTTGTTGTGGAACGACGCACTGCGCAATGCCCAGCGCAGTGCCGAGGCGATGAAAACTATCGAGGCGCTTACTGACGCCGAGATTGCCGAGGCCCATCGTTCCGCCGCGATGTGGGAAGATGTCGAACTGATGACGGGCGAGCTGGATGGCTTCGTTAGCTTCATGCACGCACTCGACTGGCTCAATCTCGACAAGGACGGCAAAGGTCTGGTGCGCCTGTGGCTCGACGGACGGTTCGGTGATGCCATCCCCATCGCGCGCGGTCGCAAGGAACCGGAAAGCGGCAAGGCCAAGGCCGAAGAGGTCGAGGCCTTCACCGAAATCTGGCGCGATGCGAGGCAATTGATCGAGGAAGAACGGTTCCTCAACTGGCAGATCGCCTTCCCCGGCGTATGGCAGGATTGGGCGAGCGCAGAGCGCAAGGGCGGCTTCGATGCGATTGTCGGCAATCCGCCATGGGACCGTATCAAGCTGCAACAGGTCGAGTGGTTTGCTGTGCGCAGGCCCGAGATTGCTGCCCAAGCTCGCGCCTCTGACCGGGAGGCGATGGTTGAAGCTCTGGTGGATTCGGGCGACCCCTTGGCCGCCGAGTTTGAACGCGCGGAACAGCGCGCGCTCGATTCCTTGCGCATGGCCCGGTTCGCCAGCGGCAAAGCCACCAAAGACCCCGAAACTGGCAAGCGCATCCCGCCGCCGTCAGATCATTACCCTCTACTAAGCGGCGGTGATATCAATCTCTACAGCCTGTTCGTGGAACGAGCGCATGCGCTGGCGAAGGGTGATGGTTTGATCGGACTTCTCGTTCCCATCGGGATCGGCACAGACAAGACCAGCGCGAAATACATTTCTGGCATCACGGAAAATCAGCAACTCAAGGACTTCATTGCTTTTGAGAACAAGCGCCGCTGGCTGTTCAAGGATGTTCACGCAGAAGATCAGCCAACGATGCTAATCGCGTCCAATGGCAGTCGGCGCTATCCGCAATTCCGATATGCAGTGAAGCTCCATGCTTTGCCGAGCGAGCAACTTAATCCCACCGTATTGATGGACGCGCCGACCTTGTTTGCGGTCAATCCCAACACCGGGACGATGCCGATCTTCCGGTCATCAGAAGACGCGCGGATTGTTTCAGAGACGTATGCACGAGTGCCGGTCTTTGTTCGGAAATCTGGTCAGGGCGACACTTGCGACTGGCAAGCTAAGTACGTCCGAATGTTCGATATGACGCTCGACAGTAAGCTGTTTCGAGACAAAGGTGAACTCGAAACGCTTGAGGGTGCTTGGCCCATCGGTCAGCAACGCTTTCAATCGGCAAAGGGTGTATGGCTTCCTCTCTACGAAGGGAAGAGCGTCCAGATTTATAACCACCGCTATGCCTCGGTGATTACACCGCCAGGGTCAATCAGTGGGCAGGGGCAGGCGATCCATTCTTCGCCAGATGATCTGGCAACCCCTGATTTTCTGACTACGCCACGATACTGGGTCAACGCTGAGCATGTGGATGCAATCGGACGCGGTTACGCGATTGGCTTCAATGACGTCTGCAATACTAACAATGCCCGGTCATTGATCGCCGCCGTTGTTCCGCAAGTTGCTGCGGGCAATAAGCTGCCGCTGCTTGATGGTTTGAATGCACAAGATTGTGCGCTGTTGATCGGAAATTTGAATTCCATTCCTTGCGACTATTTCGCGCGCAATAAGATTCAGAGCCGGAACCTCAACAAGTATATCCTTGAGCAATTGCCAATCGTTCCTCCAACAGCATATCTGCGCCACTTCGGCGCGAAGACTGCCGCTGACATTGTGTGTGAGGCGGTGCTCGAGTTGTCATACACGGCACATGACCTTGCAGCCTTTGCCCGTGACTTGGGGCACGTTGATGAAAAAGGTGAAGTCCTGGCACCATTCAAATGGGACGAAGAACGCCGCTTCACCCTGCGGGCCAAGCTCGATGCGCTCTATTTCATACTCTACGGTGTCTGGGATGCGGCAAACCCGGCAAAGTCGCGCGAAGACATTAAGTATATCTACTCGGCATTCCCGAAAATCGAGCGCGATGAACGCGCCCGCTTTGACCAGCGCTACCGCAGCCCGGAACTGGCGCTGCTATGGATCAACGCGCTGATGGCGGGGCAGCCGGACGCGGATATCCGGGATTGAATTTCAGGGGCAATCAATGGCTATTTTTACTACCAGCAATGTTCCGATCTCATCCCTGATCGAAGACATCGATATGGGCAAGATCGGCCTGCCGGAATTGCAGCGACCGTTCGTGTGGCCGAACGTCAATGTCCGCGATCTCTTCGACTCCCTATATCGGGGCTATCCTGCTGGTTTTTTGCTGTTTTGGAAGACTGGTGCTGAGGGCGGCCTGAAGAGCATCGGCACTGGCCCCAAGCAGTCCGTCCCTGAATTGGCAATCGTCGATGGCCAGCAGCGCCTTACCTCTCTCTATGCTGTCGTGAAGGGGATGGAAGTCCTCCGCTCCAATTTCAAGAAAGAGCGCATCCAGATTGCCTTCAATCCGCTTTCTGGCCGGTTTGATGTCGCCGATGCTGCGATCAAGAAGGACCGGGCTTTCATTCCGGACATATCGGTGCTTTGGGCACCGGATTTTCAATCTCGGACATTCCGGGAGAGATTTTTCGAGCAACTCGGATCAGTCCGCGAGCTTAGCGACAGTGAAAAGGAGATCATCGAGGACTCGATTGGCAAAGTTCGTAATTTGCTCAGCTACAGTTTCGTTGCCTTGACGCTTGATTCTTCAGTCGAAGAAGAAACCATCGCCGAAGTTTTCGTGCGCATCAACGGAAAGGGCAAGGCGCTCAACCAGGCAGACTTCATCATGACTTTGATGTCGGTATTCTGGGAGGAAGGCCGGGTCGAGCTGGAGAATTTTTCGCTTCACGCCACAGTGCCCAGCGAAGGACAGGCATCGCCGTTCAATCATTTCATCAAGCCGTCACCAGACCAGATGCTGCGCGCGACTGTGGGATTGGCGCTCAAGCGGGCGCGGCTGGCCAATGTCTATGGCGCGTTGCGTGGCAAGGACGCCGCAACCGGCGTGGACAACCCCGACAAGCGCGAGGGTCAGTTTGCCCTGATGCGCGAAGCCCAGTCGGCGGTTCTCAACCTGGCCAACTGGCATCACTTCCTCGATGCCTTGAAACTGGCGGGCTACCGTGGGCAGAAAATGGTCAGCTCGGAAGCAGCGATCATTTTTAGCTACGTCCTCTATCTGATCGGCATTCGTGACTACGGCATCGATCGAACCCGGATGCGACAGGTGATTGCCGAGTTTTATTTCATGTCGGCAATGACGGGGCGTTACACCAGTTCGCCAGAAACGCGCTTCGAAGCCGATCTTGCTCAGGTCCGTGATCTCGGTAGCGGCGAGGCATTCATCGCCAAGCTTCGCGAGATGTGCGACACCACGCTGACAAACGACTACTGGGAAATCACACTGCCTAGTCAGCTCGCAACCTCGGCCTCGCGAAGCCCGACGCTCTTCGCCTACCAGGCGTCGCTCATCATGCTGGACGCGCCCGCGCTTTTCAGCCCCTTGAAGTTGGCCGCAATGATTGACCCTGCGATCAAGGGATCGAAGGCGTCGCTAGAACAACACCATCTGTTCCCCCGCGCCTATCTCGAAGGGCAGGGGGTTACCGATCTCAAGCAAATAAACCAGATTGCCAACTTTGCTCCGGTTGAATGGCCGGAGAACATCAAGATCGGGAAACAACCCCCGGCAGAATATGTCCCTGCGCTCGACGCGCAGATGACCGCGTCGGAGCGCGAACGGGTCTATGGCCTTCACGCTCTTCCGCACCTCTGGTGGGAATTGCCCTACGATCAGTTCCTGGTCGAGCGGCGGCTCCGCATGGCACAAGTCGTTAGGCGGGCATGGGAGCAATTACGCGGTGATGCTGCCATTGAAGCGGTTGCGCCGCCTTCGGTGGCTGAATTGATCGCTGGTGGCGAAACGGGAGCGGTGGAGTTCAAGTCAACGCTTCGCATCAACCTCCACACCGGTCAGCCGGATGAGAAGATGCACCTGTCCGCGCTCAAGACGATTGCCGGATTCCTGAATGCCAAGGGCGGCACTTTGCTTATTGGCGTGGCCGATGATGGCGAAGTCCTCGGCATCGGTGCCGATGGCTTCCCCAACGAAGACAAGATGGGGCTGCACCTGGTCAACCTGATCAAAGACAGGATCGGCGAAGTTTTCTTGCCTTACGTCCATCCACATTTCGAAGATCAGGAAGGTGAGCGGGTTCTTATGATCCGTTGCGAGCCGGGGCCGAAGGCTGCGTTTCTGAAGGATGGGAAGGAACAGCGATTTTTCGTTCGTGGCGGCAACGCGACGACAGAGCTGAGCGGTGCGGGCATCACTGAATATATAAATCACCGGTTTAAGGCTTAATAAGGTCGCGCATTTGCCAGCCTAAGCGCGCACGGTGCCATTCGGACGCTTACGATGGCGGGGCAGCCGGACGTAAGTATTCGGGATTGAGTGCCAGGAAACGCCGAACTACCGTATTGCTAAAACAAGAAATCCCCCGCCAGCGAGCTGGCGAGGGATTCTTGATATGAGAAACCTCAATATCAGTGCTTCAATAAGGAATTTCCCCGTAGGGATGATCCTTCACAGTGAAGCTCTGTTACCGTGGCTTCCCTACCGATTTGCCGGATACTTCAATTGCGTATTGACGCTGTCCGGTCAAGCGGCTTGTCTGGGAGAAAGGGGGATAAGGAAATGAATAGCCCTGCGTTCAACGGCCCAATAGCGAATGGCCTGGTCTTCGGAATTGACCTTGGGATTGCCTCTTGTGGCTGGGCAGTGCTGCGTCACCCGACCGAGGTCGATCCAACCGGCGCGATCGAAGCGATGGGCAGTTGGATGTTCGATGTGCCCGAAACCGACAAGGAACGGACACCGACTAACCAGATAAGGCGTGGCAATCGCTTGCTGCGCCGTGTGGTCAGGCGCAGGGCACAACGCATGGCGACTATCCGGCGACTGTTCAAGGAGCATGGCCTATTGTCGAGCGATGATCGTGACTCTCTTAAGCGGGCCGATACCGATCCATGGGAATTGCGGGCAAGAGGCCTTGATAAGCTCCTGAAACCCGCCGAGCTGGCCGTTGCGCTGGGCCACATTGCCAAACGGCGCGGGTTCAAATCCGCTGCCAAGCGGAAGGAGGCGAACGCGGCGGGCGATGACCAGAAGATGCTCAGGGCGCTGGAAGCGACAAAGGAAAGGCTCGGACGCTATCGGACTATAGGAGAGCTCTTCGCCCGCGATCCCGACTTTCAGAGCCGCAAGCGCAACCGCGATGGAATCTTCGACCGGACCCAGAGCCGCGATGACCTTCTCCATGAGGTTCGCAAAATTTTCGAAGCACAGCGGCGGCTTGGCAATGAACTGGCAAGCGACGCCTTGGAAGCAGCATTCGTCAGCACCGCCTTCTTTCAGCGACCGCTTCAGGATAGCGAACGACTTGTCGGTTTGTGCGTCTTCGAACCGACGGAGAAACGAGCTGCGAAATACGCGCCGTCCTTTGAAAAGTTCCGGCTGCTGACCCGCCTTGTCAATCTACGTGTCACAACCGAGGACGGCGAACGCTCATTGACACCAGACGAACTCGCAGCGGCTGCCAGCGATCTGGGATCAACCGCCAAGCTGTCGGTGAAGACAATCCGCAAGCGTATCGGCCTGCCCGACGATCAACGCTTTACGGCCATCAAACCCGATGATGAAGGCCATGACATAGCTGCCCGCACTGGCGAGGCCATGCACGGCACGAAGAAGCTGCGCGATGCGCTGGGTGAGGAGATATGGGCCAGCTTGCTAGAGCAGCCCGAAACGCTGGACAAAATCGCGCACGTTCTCAGCTTCTTCGAAACAGCCAAGACAATCGGTGACGAATTGAAGAAAATCAGCCTGCCTACAGAGGCTGTCGATCGGCTGCTGGAAGCCTTGCCATCATTCGCGCGCTTCAAAGGTGCCGGCCACATCTCCGCCAAGGCTGCCCGCGCACTGATCCCGCATCTTGAAGCGGGCCTCCGTTACGATCAGGCGTGTGAGGCAGCCGGCTACGATCACGCCGCCTCGCGCTGGTCGAAGCGCGAACAGGTAGTGGACAAGAAATCCTTCAACCAGCTCGTGAAGGACATGGGGGCGGAGATCGCCAACCCCATCGCGCGGAAGTCCCTGACCGAAGCGCTGAAGCAGCTTTGGGCAATGCGCAATCGCTGGGGTCTGCCCGATGCTGTGCATATCGAGATGGCCCGCGATGTCGGCAACAGCCTTGAAGAACGCAACAGGATCAAGAAGCGTCTCGATGACACGACAGCGCAGCGCGAGCGGGAACGAATGGAAGCTGCCGAGCAACTTGGCATCGATCCCGGCGATGTCGGCGGAGACACCTTACTGCGCTATCGGCTTTGGAAGGAACAGGCGGGGCGATGCCCCTATACCGATATTGCCATTCCGCCGAATGCGATTGCCGCGACTGACAACAGCTTTCAAGTTGATCACATTCTGCCGTGGTCCCGCTTCGGAGATGACAGTTTCAACAACAAGGTTCTGTGTAGCGCGGCGGCAAACCAGGAGAAGCGTGGGAATACTCCGTTTGAGTGGATCATGAGTACGAAAGGCGAGGAAGGCTGGGCAACCTTTGTTGAGAGGATCGAGACGAACAAGCAGTACCGTGGCTTCAAGAAGCGCAATTATACCTTAAAGAACGCCAAGGAGGCCGAGGAACGCTTCCGCAGCCGCAACCTCAACGACACCCGTTATGCCGCCCGCCTTCTCGCTGAGGCTGTGAAGTTGTTTTTCCCGGAAGGGCAGAGGCAGGATCGCGGAGGCACGCGCCGGGTGTTCACGCGCCCTGGCTCACTGACGGCAGCCTTGCGCCACGCATGGGGCATAGAGTCGCTCAAGAAGGTGGATGGTGAGCGGGTCGAGGACGCGCGCCATCATGCGCTAGACGCGCTGGTCGTTGCCGCCGTTGGCGAATGGGAAGTCCAGCGATTGACGAAGAGCTTTCAGGAATGGGAACAGCGCGGCCTTGCCCGACCGTTACGACGTGTCGAACCGCCTTGGGGAGACTCCCACAGCTTCCGGCGTGAAGTGCAGGAAGCTTATGATGCGATTTTTGTCGCACGCCCAGAGCGCCGCCGCGCACGGGGAGAAGGCCATGCTGCGACCATTCGGCAGGTTAAGGAACGCGATGGCGCGCTCGTGGTCTTCGAGCGCAAGGCTGTTGCCGATCTCAAAGAAAAGGATCTTCAGCGAATAAAGGATCCCGAACGCAACAAGGCGGTGATCGAGGCAATCCGGCAATGGATCGCCAATGGACGCCCGGTTGGTGCTTTGCCGCGTTCACCCGCAGGTGACGAAATCCGAAAGGTTCGTCTCAGCACTAAGGGCAAGCCGTCTGTTTCTGTTCGTGGAGGCACTGCCGACCGAGGGGACATCGTTCGGGTCGATGTATTCAGCAAGCCCAACAGGCGCGGCAAAGACGAGTTCTACGTTGTGCCCGTGTATCCTCACCAAGTCATGGACAAGAGACAGTGGCCCAATCCGCCTTCAAGGGCCGTGATCGCTTACAAGGATGAGGACTACTGGGTTGAAATTGACGGTTCATTCCGGTTTCGGACCAGCATCTACCCACGAAGCCTCTTGGAAGTGACCAAACCGGATGGGGAGATACTCTTGGGGTACTTCCAAGGAATGAATCGCTCTACGGGTGCGATCAACCTAACGAACCACCGTAACTCTCGTTTAATGTTCGATGACAACGGATCGAAGACTGAGAGTATTGGCGCGAAGAGACTGTTAACCATAAAGAAGTATAGTGTGGACCGCTTCGGAAATCGTTCCGAAGTTAAGTCGGAGGTTCGCACATGGCGTGGCGCGGTCTGCACATCTCCAATCCCGCCCGGCTGACGCATCGCAGGCGGCAGATCGTCGTCGCGCCAGACGATGGGGACGAAGAGCTGACTTTTCCGGTCGAGGATGTGGCTTGGGTCATTCTCGACACACCTCAAATATCGATTTCAGGTTCTCTGCTAAGCGCATTGGCGGAGAACGGCGTCGCTATGATCGTGCCGGACGCCAAACATCATCCAGCAGGTGTGCTGATCTCGTTCCATCAGCATCATGCCCAATCGGCAATCGCGCACGCCCAGATCGGAATGAGTGCGCCACTCCAGAAACGACTTTGGCAGAGGATCGTAAAGGCGAAGATCGAAAACCAGGCGGCAGTCCTCCGCGCAATCGGGAATGACCACGCGCAGGCTCTTTCTGCAATGGCGTCTCGTGTTGGTTCGGGCGATCCCGGTAATCTGGAAGCACAGGCGGCTCGTGCCTACTGGCCTCGACTGTTCGAGGATTTTCGCCGACACGACGAGACCCGCGAGAATGGCCTCCTAAATTATGGCTACGCCGTTGTTCGGGCGGCCATAGCCCGTGCCTGTGCTGCATCAGGCTTGCTTCCGGCATTCGGCATTCATCACAAATCCCGCACCAACCCATTCAATCTCGTTGATGATCTGATTGAGCCTTTTCGACCTTCCGTCGATCGCCTGGCGCAAAAGCGTGCGAATGAAACGGAAGGGACAGAGCTGGATGTGGATGACCGCCGCCACATGGCGGGCATTCTCGGCGAATCTGTCTCAATTGGGGAGGAGCGACTAACCATCCTTGCCGCCACCGAAGCGGTTGCGGTGAGTCTTGTGCGGGCTATTGAAGGTCGTGACGCCGGTCTGCTCAGCACGCCAGCCTTGCCGCTGGCCCGGCGTACCTAGTCATGGAAGCAGAGGAGGTCCGCTTCATGTGGCTCATGGTGTTCTTCGATTTGCCGACAAAGACCAAGCCGCAGCGGCGTCGAGCCAATCGCTTTCGCGAATTCCTCAAAAAGGACGGCTTCATGATGCTGCAACTTTCGGTTTACGCGCGCGTCTGTAGGGGGCAAGATGCTGTGGATAAGCATGTTCGCAGAGTGCGTTCGAGTTTGCCCAAGGAGGGAAGCATCAGAACGCTTCAGGTGACGGACAAACAGTATGGCAGGATGGAATTGATGCTCGGAAACGCACCAAAAACTGAGTCGGTCGGCACCTCCCAGATGGTCCTGCTGTGATTTCGGCGGCGAGTTTCCCGCGAAAATCACAACAGTTCCAGTCCGTTACATCCTAGCAGTCCTACCATCGGCAAATCGGTAGGGAAACCACGGCCCATCATTCAGCCTCCTGCGCTGCGATCATGTCCTACCATCGGCAAATCGGTAGGGAAACCACGGCTGTTGGACTGCGCTTTTCCCTCGGAGCCTGGTCCTACCATCGGCAAATCGGTAGGGAAACCACGGCATGGGCAACCCGCTCCTGCAATAAGTCTTCGTCCTACCATCGGCAAATCGGTAGGGAAACCACGGCTCTGTTCGTGGAGATGGCGATTGCGCTTTGGTCCTACCATCGGCAAATCGGTAGGGAAACCACGGCCATCAACCCAAACATCGACTGTTCGGATGGGTCCTACCATCGGCAAATCGGTAGGGAAACCACGGCCTTCTGGTGGTTGTTCCATTGTTACGACAGGTCCTACCATCGGCAAATCGGTAGGGAAACCACGGCTCCAATAGGCGGCAAATTCAGGGTCACGCAGTCCTACCATCGGCAAATCGGTAGGGAAACCACGGCCTGCGCCGCCTTTATGCGGCCTTGACGCAAGTCCTACCATCGGCAAATCGGTAGGGAAACCACGGCATCGCATAACCGTTCCCGTAATCAACACGGGTCCTACCATCGGCAAATCGGTAGGGAAACCACGGCCTTGAGGGGATTGGCAGCGGTGATATGGAAGTCCTACCATCGGCAAATCGGTAGGGAAACCACGGCCCATGCCGCCGCTTCGCTTATGTCACCGCCGTCCTACCATCGGCAAATCGGTAGGGAAACCACGGCGGCGACTTGCACAGCCAGTTCGTCCGTCGCGTCCTACCATCGGCAAATCGGTAGGGAAACCACGGCCAAAAGCACCCTACAAGAGGACATGAAATGCCCTCTTGTAGGGTGCTCGGCGCAGGGCGCCGATGCTTCCAAATGGGGGCCGTCCCCTGCCATGGCCCAATCACCGGAACGGACGATCAAGATCGAGGGATGAGCAAAGACTTTTTCGCCTTTTCGTACGTATCTGCACCCTACAGCACTACGATGCACCGTTCCCCCTTGCCGGTCGCCGATGGCATTCCGATGCTGCCCTCCATCGCATCACAATGTCTCGCACGACGGAGTTCCCCATGTCCGCTTCAGACCGCATTATCCGCATGAGGACCGTGCTCGACCGCACCGGCCTCAGCCGCTCCACCCTCTACCGCAAGATGGCGGAAGGCAGCTTTCCCCGCTCAGTCAAACTCGGGGAACATTCCGCCGGGTGGCATGAATCCGCAATCAACGAATGGATTGCCGATCCCGCTGCATGGCGAGAGGACCAAGCCTTAGGCAGAAAACCATGAATCACCACCAATATACCTCCGATACGATTTGCGTGAAGATCAATGATGCGGCGCAAATGATTGGTGTTGGTCGGACCAAGCTCTATGAGCTGATCGCGGCTGGCGAAGTCGAAACGGTAAAGTTTGGCAAATCCACTCGCGTTGTAACCGCCAGCTTGCATGATCTCATCCGGCGGCAACGCTCTCCGAAATAGCCTAGGACCGGATATTGGCTTACGCCTTTCCCTGCTTGGCGGGCGTTTTCCCGAGATAGTCGGCTCGCCGCAATTGAATGGCATATCCGCACCGAGGCCGAGCAGAAGCGCCAACGCTGGCGTTTTGCAGGCTTAGGGCTGCTGCCGGTATCCTGCTCTGGTCGATCCTGCCCGGCACCATCGCCCGCACTATGCCCGAATCTTGGCATTGGCCCGAACGGATGGCTCGCAAGGTGGTAGGTGAACCGACCATTTTGGAAGCGGGCATACGGTTGATCCGGTCGCGGAACCCCAAAGCTTGGGAAGAACTTGCAGCAGCGCAAGGTATTCTGAGCGAGAACCGCGAAGCCTTGGCGCGCTGTAACGACAGGGCGAGGAAAGCTGAAAAGTCAGTTAACTGTGCAATCGACATTAAGCCCTGACGCTCTTACGTCGCCGTTGCCCATACAAAGCCTGACAACCAAGTTGATCCACATGCTAGGGCCGTAGAAGAAACTACCTGCTGCGAACCTTCAATTGCGAGACTTCGTTGGCACAAAAGCGAAATCGGCGCTCAGTGACCCCTCGTACTCCCAACCTATCGGCACAGCAAATGACATACTCTTTCCCTCAGAGTGAAGGCCGTGCCCCTTGCGAGGCCCCTCGAACAGCCAACAAGCCCCAACTTTCTCGCCGCTCTCCCCGAACGGTATTCTGCCGAACTCAAGCCAATCACAGGGTACGGAAATGCCCCGCTGTTGATCAATCACTGCCACATCGGTGGCTCGCCCCTCATCGAGAAAAACTAGGCCGTGTTGACAAAAGACTTCAGCCATAGGCGAGTGGCGGCGAGGTTTAGGAAGCTCTCGAAGGACAGGACGGTCTTGTCGTAGCGGGTGGCGATACGGCGCTGTTGCTTGAGCTTACCGAACATGCGCTCGACGCGGTTGCGGTCCCGGTAGCGACGATAGTCGGGATGCTCGGGCACCTTGCGGTTCGAGCGGGGCGGGATGATCGGCAGTATGCCCCGGATCAGCAGGCTCTCGCGGAAGCGGTCGCCATCATATCCCTTGTCTGCCAGCAGCGCCTTGGGTGCGGCGACCGGGATCTCCATCAGCGGCTCAGCAGCGGTGTAATCGGAGGCCTCACCACCAGTCAGGATGAAGCCGAGAGGCAGTCCCTGATTGTCGCAGCGGGCATGGATTTTGCTCGTAAAGCCGCCGCGTGATCGACCAAGAGCGTTCGCACAAGCCCCCCTTTTCCGCCCACTGCCGAGACGTGGCCGCGAACGCTGGTGCTGTCGATCATGTGCTGCCAGTCGTCGGTCAGCCCCAGCTCGACCAGCGTTTGAAGCAGGGCATCCCACACGCCTTGTTCGGCCCAGCGCCGGAACCGGACATAGACCGAGTTCCACTTGCCGTAGCGCTCGTGCATGTCGCGCCAGGGGCAGCCTACCCTCAATACGTGGAGCATGCCGTTGAGGAAGCGTCGGTTATCGCCCGCCGGTCGCGCCCAGCGTCCCCGCTCAGGCGGCAGCAGCGGCCCGATCAGTTCCCACTCCGCATCCGACAAGTCTCCGCGACCCATGACTGCTCCTCAAAAAGCAGTCTTGAATCAGAAGTCGGAGTGATTGGGAATCCCTTTTGTCAACACGGCCTAGGATACTTTTCCGCTACCCTATCGAGACGCACAATGACTGAGATGCCTTCGACCAATACTGCCACTTGCTACCTCTTACATCGATCAGGGCGCAGACCTTCGCGAGCAACCCATAAAATGCGAGCTTTTACTTGAGATTTAGCCAGACATCGTGCCACTCGTACCTCGGTCGCTCTGAAAGCCAGTTTATCCATTCGCTCGGACCGCGAAGAAAGTTTTTCCGCCGTTCAAGAGGGAGGATCAACAAGGGTAGGCTGGCGATCAGGACTGCTGCAAACAAAAGGGCTTGCAAACACGGGCGGATGATCCTCCACGCACCTCGACGTATTTTTTCGAAGAGCGGCTGAATAGCGGAATTCAAATACATAGCATTCTGAATTTCTTCGAGGATTTCCATCCTCTCGTTCGATGACCTTTTGAAGGCTTCCATTAACGCCAACTGCTTTGCCATTGTCTTTTTGTCTGTCTCCGAAACCTCGTTGCCCTCAAAAAGGGGCATCGAAAGAAGCCCACTAACTTCCGCTTGCGAAAAGCTCGGCGTCCCGACACCAGGCTGAAAATTCGCTAATAGAAGCGCTCCTGCTGCAAAAACCTCAACCTCGCGCTTGCTCGGATTTGTGGCAATTTCGATGAGATAAGCGTGCAAGATGACATCTTTGTCATACAAGAGCTCAGAGACATCGAAGACTCCGGGGCCGTGTTCCTCTAGGTGATCAGAGACCGAGAAAATCACCTTTCTTCGGAAATTGAAGTTTTTTCGGACGAGATCGATGTCTGTGTCAGGCATCATTGTAGAACCCTCCCTAAAAAATGCCGTACTCAACAGACCTCGGAATCCATTGTTATGGCTCGGGCGTCCTTCGTTGGGTGCTGCGTCCATCGCATGTTAGATCAACGGCCTTACTGAAATGAAAATTTCGAAATTTCATGGCATCAATTGCTCACGATATGCCCGAATATCATCCGTCGCCAACACCTTCCGGCTCACCTGAGCTGCCAGAAGCGTTCACACCAGCACAATACCTCCCCCACGCCTCCATCAGCTTTACCCGCGCGCCCGGATTATCCGGCGTGCCCAAATATGTCGTACGGCGATAGGCGGCCTGCACAGCATCCGGCGTCTTGTGCGCCAGCGCCGCTTCGACGACCGCATTGGGGAAGCCTTCGTTTGCCGCCCAGTCGGTAAAGCTGGAGCGGAAACCGTGGACGTGGAAAGGCTCCTGCATGTCGCGCATGACCTTCAGCAGCGTCATGTTGGACATGGCTTTGCCTGTCATGCCGGGAAAGACCACTTCGGCCCCCTCAAGCCGCATTGCATCGGCCTTCACGAGCACTGCCAAAGCGGCCTCTGACAGCGGCACGATGTGCGCCCTGCTGCGTTTCATGTGTTCAGCTGGGATTGTCCAAAGGCGCTGGTCCAGATCGAATTCGTCCCATTTCGCGAGCCGTACTTCCTGCGAGCGAACGCCAGTCAGAATGAGAAGGTCGAGCGCGAGACGCGAATAGGATGGCTTGCGCCGCAGGGCGGTCAGGAATGAAGGGACCGCCACATATGGCATCGCTTTGCGGTTTGCCGGTTTCTTAATCTGTCGCGGCAACCCTCGCCCCGCTTTCAGGCTGCTATTGCCCGATGGAGCCTCCGTGGAGCGCCATCCCTTTGCATGGGAGTAATCGAGCACAGCGCAAATCCGGTTGCGGACCTGGCGGGCTGTTTCAGGGATTTCTTGCCAGATCGGCGTGAGCACCCCAATGATATCGGCAGCGGTGATTCCGCCGGTCGTCATGTCGCCCAGCTTTGGGAAAGCATAGTTCTCCAGACTGGCAAGCCACTGGCGACCGTAGACATCGCTCTTCCAGCCTGCCTCGTTCTCCGAATGATACTGGGTGGCGGCTTCGCGGAAGGTGACCTTGGCGGCTTCCTCGTCCTTGCGCTCGGTCAGCACGTCGCGCTTCTCGACCTTTACCGCCTTGCGGAGATCGGCAGCTTTCGCCCGCGCCTCGGCCAGCGTCACCAGCTTCGGACTACCCAGTCCGATATCCTGACGCTTCCCGTCGCGCTGGATTCTCAGGAGCCAATAAGCTCCTCCTCTTTTGTCGACTCTGAGGACCAATCCGTCGCCATCCTGATAGGTGCCCGGATTCGCCAAAGCGGCCTTGACCGCAATCGCCGTGAGTTTGCCCATAGGTTACTCCCACATCTTTGCCGCCTTTGTGGGAGAACCCAAGTGTGGGAGAAAGCCACTTTACTCCCACATCTCTCCCACACTACGCCCCGGCTGCAAGCAAACGGAAGCGGTCGAGTACGGACGATGTAGAGCAGAATACCCTTGATTTTCTGCGATTTCTAGGGCTTTTCGGGGATGTTCTGAGAAAGGGCGGTGGTGGACAGGGCTGGATTCGAACCAGCGTACGCTTGCGCGGGCAGATTTACAGTCTGCTGCCTTTAACCACTCGGCCACCTGTCCACACCATGCCATGCAGGGATAAATCGCTGCTTTGCAGTGAATCGCGCACCAGCCGAAATCGGCAAGTGCGCTGCCGAGAGGCGCCCCTTTGGCGAAGCGGCGCTTGCCTGTCAATGGGGCGGCTGGCAGGGGGGCAGGCGAAAGCACGAATATACGGGAGCATACATGGCCAAGGGTGATCGAAAACGCGCATTAAGAGGCCGCGCGGGACGTATGAAAGGCGGACGCGGTTCGGGCCGCGGCTCTGCTGGCGCTGTCCGGTTGTGGGGCCGCCACCCGGTCGAAGCTGCGCTGAAAAACCCGAATCGCCAGCACCGCAAGCTGTGGGCAACCCGCGAAGGCATCGAAACGCTGGACGGAGAGCTGCCCGCGGATTTCCCGGTCGAATATGCCGAAGCCATCGACCTTGGCCGGTTGGTCGCAAAGGACGCTCCGCATCAAGGTCTGGTGCTGGAGTGTGAACCGCTGGACACCGTGTTTCTCGACGATTTTGCAAAAGGTGATCCCTCGCAGCCGGTCGTCGTGCTCGATCAGGTGACCGATCCGCACAATGTCGGCGCAATCCTGCGCTCGGCGGCGGCATTCGGAGCGGCGTGTATCGTCACACAGGATCGCCATGCCCCTCCCGAAGGGGGCGTGCTGGGCAAAGCAGCATCCGGTGCGCTGGAGACCGTGCCGTGGGTTCGGGTCGTCAATCTGGCCCGCGCGCTCGATGAACTCGCCGATGCGGGTTATTGGCGGATCGGCATGGCTGGCGAAGCTGAAACGATCCTCTCCGATGCCTTGCCAGAGGGGCCGGTCGCCATCGTACTTGGAGCCGAAGGCGAAGGTATGCGGCACAACATTGCGCAGCATTGCGATGCGCTGGCGAAGCTGCCAATCTCTTCAGTGATCGAAAGCCTCAATGTTTCTAATGCCGCGGCAATATCGCTTTACGCTGCGGCGACCCGATAATCCGGCATCACGGGGGGAGCCTGCCGCTATGAACAAACCGATTTCCATCCGCCTATCCGCCGCGGGCCTTTTGGCGGGGCTTTTCCTACTGTTATCCGGCTGTTTCATCACACCAGGGAAATTCACATCCGAACTCGTCCTGAGCGATGATGAAACCTTCGCGTTCTCTTACGAAGGCGAGATATTCTTCCTCGGCCTCTCCAGCCTCGCCCAGATGCAGGCCAATGCCGAGGAATTTTCGCCAGAGGAATGTTACGACGAAGAAACCTTCGAAACCCGCGATTGCACAGAAGCGGAGCTGGAACAGCAACGCGCCGATTGGGACGCAGGCGCAGATGCGCGCGCTGCGGAAGCCAAACAGCAGGCCGAACAGATGGCCGCGATGACCGGGGGGATCGATCCAAACGATCCCGAAGCGACCGCCGAATTGACCAGAATGCTATTGCGTCAGAACGGCTGGAACCGGGTCGAGGCAAAGGGTGACGGCGTGTTTGACGTTAGCTTCTCGGTCACCGGCAAGATTACCCATGATTTCATGTTTCCTGTGATCGAGGAAATTCCAACTACAAGCCCGTTTGTCCAGATGTTTATCCGAAACGATAACGTCGTGCGCATCAACGCTCCCGGCTTTGCAGCACAGGGCGGTGACAACTCGGCTGCGGGAATGATGGGCGGGATGCTGGGCGGAATGGCAGGAATTGCCGCGATGGGCGGGGAGGACGCTAGCGAAAATCCGATGGCCAATCTTCCGCAGGTCGAGGGGACTTTCACCGTTCGGTCCGAAGGGCAGATGCGCATCCTTGCCAACAACACAGATGAGGGGCCGATGAGCGCCGCGACCGGAGAGGTGCTGAGCTGGGACATTTCGCCGCGCACGGCGGCCGCCCCGACGGCTTTGATCGCAGTCGGGCGCTAAGTTCGCAGCCGAAAAGGTCCTCATATAAAAACCCCGCCGGGCGGATTGCCGGGCGGGGTTTTTAAAACAGCGGTCATGGCCGCTGCCACAACTCAAAAAAACGCGTCTTAGTTTACCGCGTCTTTCAGACCTTTGCCGGCCTTGAATTTCGGCTGGTTCGAAGCCTTGATCGTCATAGGTTCGCCGGTCCGGGGGTTGCGACCGGTAGAAGCCTTGCGACGAGCGACTGAGAACGTGCCAAAACCGACCAAGCGCACTTCATCGCCGCTCGACAGGGACTTTGTAATAGCATCGAACACGCCTTCGACGGCGCCTGCTGCATCACTTTTTGAAAGACCACTGGTTTCGGCAACTGCGCTAATCAGATCGTTTTTGTTCATTTCTGTAACCCCCTCGTATTTTGCGAACACCTTGCGAATTTTGTTTCGATGAATCGCTTCCTCGAAAGCGCGTAGGTTGAGCGATTTTTCGAAGCTGTGTCAAAGGCAAATAGCGCGGAAAAGCGGGCTTTTTCAGGCTTGGGGCACCCATTTGCGACAAAGCGAAGGTCTTGGCCGCCCGTCGCCGGGCGGCCGAGCCTTCTCAATGCGATCAAATTTTGGTGTTCACAGCATCCGATTCGCGGCGGCTCCTGCTGCTTACCTGAGCTGACTTGAGATCAGTGCGCCGTTGTCCCCGCAGTGCCGCTGCCCGCTGGCGAAGCTGCACTCGGCTGAGAGGCCAGATCGTCGGCTTCCGTCCATTCGATGGGCGCTGGCATATCCGTTAGAGCATGTTCCAGCACGACATCGACGTGATCGACAGGAATGATCTCTAGCCCTTCCTTCACGTTCTGCGGAATCTCGGCGAGATCCTTCACATTCTCTTCGGGAATGAGGACGGTCTTGATCCCTCCTCGCAGCGCCGCGAGCAGTTTTTCCTTCAGCCCGCCAATTGCCAGCACCCGGCCACGCAAAGTGACCTCGCCGGTCATCGCGATATCGGGCCGGACTGGAACGCCGGTCAACGTCGAGACGATCGACGTGACCATGCCAACGCCTGCGCTAGGTCCGTCTTTCGGAACCGCACCTTCGGGCAGGTGAATGTGGACATTCTTACGCTGGAACAGCGATGGCTTGATCCCGTAGGCAGGCGCACGCGCCTTCACGAAACTGAATGCCGCCGCGATGCTTTCATTCATCACTTCGCCAAGCTTACCGGTCGTCTTCACCTCGCCCTTGCCCGGCGTCGTGACGCTTTCGATGGTAAGCAATTCGCCGCCCACCGAAGTCCACGCCAAACCGGTCACAGCGCCGACCTGCGCCTCGTCTTCGCCCATGCCGTGCTTGAATTTGCGAACACCGGCAAAATCGCCAAGGTTTTCCGGCGTGATCCGCACGCTTTCGGTTTCCTTTTCGAGGATTTTGCGCAGGCTCTTGCGCGCAAGCCGGGCGATTTCGCGTTCCAGCGTCCGAACGCCGGATTCGCGCGTGTAATACCGGATCAGGTCGCGCAGACCCTCTTCGGTCAGTTCAAATTCGCCTTCTTTCAGGCCGTGCTGTTCGATTTGTTTGTCGATCAAGTGACCTTTGGCGATTTCGACCTTCTCGTCTTCGGTGTATCCTTCGAGACGGATGATCTCCATCCGGTCCAGCAATGGCTGAGGCAAATCTAGACTGTTCGCTGTCGTGACGAACATGATGTCCGACAGGTTCAGATCGAGTTCGAGGTAGTGATCCTGAAACTTGTCGTTCTGCTCAGGGTCCAGCACTTCTAGCAGCGCCGATGCGGGATCGCCCCGGAAATCCTGACCCAGCTTGTCAATCTCGTCGAGCAGGAAGAGCGGGTTGCTGGTCCCGGCTTTTTTAAGATTGCTAACAATCTTGCCCGGCATCGATCCGATATAGGTGCGCCGGTGGCCGCGAATTTCAGCCTCGTCCCGCACACCGCCAAGTGACTGGCGCACAAATTCGCGGCCCGTCGCCTTTGCAATGGATTTGCCGAGCGAGGTTTTACCCACACCGGGAGGCCCGACAAGGCAAAGGATCGGACCTTTAAGCTTGTTCGTCCGCGCCTGCACTGCGAGGTATTCGATGATGCGGTCCTTGACCTTTTCCAGACCGTAGTGGTCGGCATCCAGAATTTCCTGCGCCGCCTTGATGTCTTTCTTGACCCGCGATTTCTTGCCCCATGGCAGGCCGAGCAAAATATCGAGGTAATTGCGCACGACCGTCGCCTCGGCGCTCATCGGCTGCATGCCTTTCAGCTTTTTCAGCTCGGCATTGGCTTTGGCCTTGGCTTCCTTGGGAAGCTTGGTCTGCTCGATTTTTTCGGTGAGTTCGGCAATTTCATCGCCTTCCTCGCCATCGGCCCCGCCAAGCTCGCTCTGGATCGCTTTAAGCTGTTCGTTGAGATAATATTCGCGCTGGGTTTTCTCCATCTGGCGCTTCACGCGCCCGCGAATTTTGCGTTCAACCTGAAGGACCGAAAGCTCGCCTTCCATAAACGACATTACGAGTTCGAGCCGTTTAAGTGGGTTGGTTTCCGTCAGTAGTGATTGCTTGTCCGAAACCTTGGCATTGATGGCTGCCGCGATCGTGTCGCCCAGCTGGCCTGCATCATCGACTTCGCCAAGTTCAACGGTGGATTCGTCGCCCAATTTTTTGTTCAGCTTCGCATATTCGCCGAATTGCTCTGTCACTTGCCGCATCAGCGCGGTGACTTCATTGCCAGCGACGGTTTCCGGTTCAACCAGATCAACCTCAGCGAGGACGTAACCGTCTTCACCGCGAAGCCCGGCGAGTTTCGCGCGGTGCGCGCCCTCCACCATGACGCGGACCGTGCCATCGGGCAGCTTCAGCATCTGAAGCACCTGCGCCACTACGCCGAAATCGTACAGATCATCGCCCTCTGGATCGTCGCATCCCGGATCAAGCTGGGCGAGCAGGAAGATATCCTTGCTGGCCTCCATCGCGGCTTCGAGAGCGGCGACCGATTTGTCGCGGCCAACGAAAAGCGGCACGACCATTCCGGGGAAAACCACAATATCGCGCAAGGGAAGGAGAGGAAATTGCTGTGTCATAGATTTTTGTCCAAGCGGCCATTGGGGCGCGCCTTTGCAAAGGAATATGGGTAGCACGCGTCCCGCCCGCAACTCCCGAGTTCCGGAAGCTGTGGACGCCCATCGCGCGCATCAGTTCTTTAGCGAAAGCCCATCCTTGAAAGAGGGGCGATCAGGCAGCCGAGCGGTTTTAGCCGCCCATGCCCGGCAGGTTGAAACCCGCGGGCAGGCCCATGCCGCCCTGCATCTGCTTCATTTCTTCTGCAGAAACCCGATCAGCCTTGTCACGCGCATCGTTGAAAGCGGCGGTCACCAGGTCTTCGACCATGTGTTTTTCTTCCAGCTTCATCAGGCTGTCGTCGATTGCCACGCCAAGGATGCGCCCTTTTGCAGTGGCGCGCACTTTTACAAGACCGCCGCCTGCTGCTCCCTCAACCTCGATATTATCCAGCTTGACCTGCATGTCGTTCATCTGGGTCTGTATCGATTCAGCGGCTTTCTGTGCCGCCTGCATCATTTCTTCCATCGATTTCATCGGGGTGCTCCATCAGTTCCATTTGTCGCCGGCGGCTCGTGCCACTTGAGTGTCTGTCTCGACCAGCTCGGCATCGGGGAATGCTTCCAATGTGGCCTTCACTAGCGGGCTCGACAAGACCCGGTCGCGATCAGATTTCGCCTTGGCTTCGGATTGTTCACGCAAACTTAGCTGTGCATCGCCTGTGCCTTTTTCTACCAGCCACCTCTTGCCGGTCAGCTTTAGCAGCGCGTCGCGGATATCTGGCGAAGGATCGTCGGCAAAACTGTCAGCCTGCTCGAAAACAAGCTTTTCCGGCGAGAGTTCGATCACACGTATACGGTCGCGCATCATCTGCGCAACACGCAGCTGTCCGGCATTGTCGACACGGTCGACCAGCTCCTCCCAATCAAGCGACCCGCCCGAAGACAGCGCAGTTTGCGCTGCGTGTTCGAACCCCGCGACCGCGGTGCCGGTTTCGCCAGCCGGGGCCGGAGCGCGGTTTGCAAGTTCTTCGATGCGTTTCGCCAGCTTACCCGGATCGGGAAGCTCCGCCGCGTGCAAGACGCGAAGCAGCGCCATTTGTAGTGTAACCAGCGGATCGGGCGCCTGTCGCACCTCCTCATGACCTTTAAGCAAAAGCTGCCACAGGCGGTGCAATTCGCCCGCGCCAAGCTTAAGCGCAAATTCCGCCAATGCCGCGCGCTCTTCTTCGCTGGGCGCATCGGGTTCGCTGCCGGAAACCTGCGCGACGGTGATTTTGTGCGTCAAATCCATCAATGCGCGCATCAGGGCGAGCGGCTCCACGCCGAGAGCATATTGTTCATCGATGGCTGCAAGCAGCGCCTTTGCATCCCCTTCAAGAAGGTGGGTCAGCAGGCTGCGCTGTGCGCTTTTGTCCGCCAGCCCCAGCATATCCCGCACGCGGAGCGCCGTTACCTTGCTATCGGAATCAAGATCGGCATGGGCGATCGCCTGATCCAGAATCGACAGTCCGTCTCGCACCGAACCCTCGGCTGCGGCGGCGATAATTCGCAGCGCCTCTTCCTCCGCCTCGACACCTTCTTTTGCGCATATATTGCCAAAGTGGCTGGCGAGCAGATCGGACGGGATGCGGCGCAGATCGAAACGCTGGGTCCGGCTGAGCACGGTGACCGGTAGCTTTTCAACCTCGGTGGTCGCGAACAGGAATTTCACATGCGCAGGCGGCTCCTCCAGCGTTTTCAGCAGCGCGTTGAACGCGTTGCGTGACAGCATGTGAACTTCGTCGATGATATAGATTTTATACCGTGCAGAAACCGCGGCATACCGCACCTGCTCGATAATATCGCGGACATCATCGACCCCAGTGTGAGAGGCGGCGTCCATTTCGATCACGTCAATGTGGCGCCCTTCGGCAATTGCCGTGCATGGCTCACACACGCCGCAGGGATCGATGGTGGGTCCGCCCTCCCCGTCTGGCCCGACACAGTTCAGTGCTTTTGCGATCAGGCGTGCGGTCGATGTTTTGCCGACCCCGCGAACACCCGTCATCAAAAATGCGTGCGCCAGCCGGTCACGCTCAATCGCATTGGCGAGCGTGCGCACCATCGGTTCCTGACCGATCAACTCCGAGAATGTCTGTGGGCGGTATTTGCGGGCGAGAACGCGGTAGGGTTGATTTGCCTGATCAGCGCCCGGCGGAGCCTTTGGCGACGCGGGCGGTGCGGTTTCCTCAGAGTTTTCCACCGAGACAGTTTCAGGCGCAGGATCATTTTGCGGCGCTGGTTCAGACGCCGGTTCCGGGGCCGGATCGCCGAACATGGAATTTTGCCCGGCAGCCTCCAATTCAGCGGCGGTGGGCGAATTCTCTTGCTCGCTATCGGGCAGGTCTGGATCGGAATCAGTCACACGCGCAGGCTAGGCGCTTGCGAGACATTTGTCATCGCGGTGATTGATAGAAAAGCTGGAAAAAGGAGCCGAGCGACCCGCCGCAATTCACCTGGGCTGCTTCCTTCCGGACCTGACCCGGTGAGCGAACGCAAACGTCCACCCGACTCCCGAACCGGCATATGGCGACGCGGGACGGAAAAAGCAATTACCGAAAATTGTCGGCGTAGGCTTGCAGCTTCAACGTTTTAGGCGGGGTGGAGTGCACACGTGCGGTGATGCCGTATTTTTCAGCATACGCTTTCGCCGCATCTTTCGACGGAAAGTTCAGCTTTACCTGCGCCTGCGTGTCGCCGCTGCCAGTCCAACCCATCAGCGGGTCGGGCTTGCGCGCCTCGGATTGCTCGAATTCGAGCACCCAGGTATCGGTCTTGGCCTTGCCCGATTGCATCGCGCTTTTGGGTTGCTGATAGATTCGTGCAGTCATGTTGCACCCGATAATCCAAACTCAGCTGCGATTGAAGGCGTTTTTCGTTTTCAGGCTCGGCTTTTCCGTCCACGGCTGATCCGGCCAGCGATGCTTGGGATAGCGGCCTTTCATATCCTTCGCGACATCAGCCCAGCTACCCCTCCAGAAACCCGGCAAGTCTCTGGTCGACTGGATCGGTCTTCCGGCAGGACTGGTCAGTTTAAGCAAAAGCGGGACGCGTCCGATCATCGGCTGCGTGTCGAGCCCGAAAAGCGCTTGGACCCGAACCTCTACACTGGGCGCATCGTCGCCTGCATAATCGATGGGATGGCGCGTTCCTGCGGGAGAGGCAAAGTGTGTCGGCGCTTCCGCTTCGAATTTCTGCCGCGTGTTCCAATCGAGCCGCGCGAGCGCCGCGTCAGCAAACCTTTGCGGCGAAACCGAAAGATCGCGTCGCCCTGTCAGCAGCGGCGTCAACCACAAATCAGCATCCTCGCGCAGAGCGCCTTCGCCAAGAGCATCGACACCTGTAAATTGCGCGCGGGCAAGAAAGCCAGCCGGGAAAAGTTCCCCCAACCTATCCAGAGCTTTATCCACAAGGAATGCGGCCATTGCGTCCGCATCGGGCTGCGGGTCTGGCCCGCGTGACAGCGTGATCGCCCCCAGCCGCCTTTCCCACCGCGCCTCGGCACGGTCTGCATCGGTGTTCCAGCTGAGGATAGAACGTTCTTCGACCCGGTCTGCAAAGATAATTTCAATCCGGCGCGCCGGAATTTCAATCCCGGCGGTGATCCGCGCGCCTTTCGCCTGCCCTTGCGCATCGGCAATGACGATCCATTCGGCAGAGGCAAGCGGCGATGCCGGGTCCAGCTGAAATCCGCGACCGCCAGCCGTAATCCACTGCTCGCCGCTCTTGTCACGCCGCCTGGCCACGAAGTCAGGTCTGGCGATCGCAAGGCATTCTGCGGCATCATGGGCGGCGCTCTTTGTCCCAAGGTCCGCCTTTGCGGCTGCCCTCGCCCACCCGGCAGCGATCTGCGCCGCGCTTTGCGCCCTGCGCGAACGATCGTTCTTCCAGCCGTTCAGCCGCTGCGCCAGATCTTCGCTGCGCCCGCCAAGCCCTCGCTCCTGAACCAGCATGATCAAACGCGCCGCCTCTTCTGCGCATCCTGCCAATGCTCCGTGCAGCACGGCTGCGGCCTGATCGGGCGACATCGGCATCGACGCGATGTCATCACCCCACGCGGTGATCCGGCCAGTATCGTCCAGCGCGCCAAGGGCGGTGAGACTGGCGTGCGCAGCCGCAATTGAGGCGGCAGGCGGTGCATCCAACCACGGCATATCCGAAGGGTTCACAGCCCCCCACTTCGCCAGCTTCAGCACGAGCGGCGCGAGATCGGCGATATCGATTTCCGGCGGCGAGAATGCCGGCCTGCCGCCATGTCCGCCCTCTTCCCACAGCCGATAGGCGATGCCCGGTCCCTGCCGTGCAGCGCGCCCTGCCCTTTGTGTGGCCGCAGCCTGACTGGCACGGCGAGTCACCAGATGCGTAGTTCCGGCGGCGCGGTCATGTTCTGCATACCGCGCAAGGCCGCTATCGACGACGACCGAAACTCCGTCCAGGGTAAGGGAGGTTTCCGCGATAGCCGTCGCCAGCACGATCCTGCGCCGTCCTCCGGGGTCTTTACGAATTGCCTCGCGCTGGGAAGCCGGATCGACCTGCCCGTGCAGGGCAAGGATCGGCGTTTCGGGCAGCTTTGGCTCCAGCCGTTCGCGGGCGCGTTCAATCTCTCGCATTCCGGGAAGGAAGGCTAGGATATCGCCCTCCTGCTCTTTCCATGCGGTCATTATTCCGCGCGCGACCTGATCTTCAACCGAAGCCGTCCCATCGCTGCCCAGCCAGCGCAGCTCAAGCGGGTAACTGCGCCCCTCGCTTTCAATAACAGCCGCGTCCTCGCCCAGCAGGCGCGCAAACCGGGTGCCGTCAATCGTCGCCGACATGACAAGCACCCGCAGGTCTTCGCGCAGCACCGACCGGGTTTCCAGCGCCAGTGTTAATCCCAGATCGCTGTCGAGGTGGCGTTCGTGCGCTTCATCAAACAGCACTGCAGAAACGCCGGGCAGTTCAGGGTCATCCACCAACCGGTTGACGAGGATCGCTTCGGTGACGACCAGAATGCGGGTGGCCGATGACACCTTGCTATCAAGCCGCGTCATGTAACCGGCGGTCTGGCCCGGTTTCTCGCCCAGCATCTGCGCCATACGTTCAGCAGCGGCGCGGGCGGCGACCCGGCGCGGGGAGGTGATGATGATCGTCCCGTCGCACCAGCTTTCTTCGAGCAATGCAGGGGCGACAGCGGTCGTCTTGCCCGCGCCGGGAGGAGCGATCAGCACCCCCGCCCCCGATTCGGAAAGCGCGGTGCGAATTTCGGGCAATACATCGCTGATTGGCAGGCGGTCAGACACGGCATTCTCTTCGCACAAGCTTGCCGCGGAGGCATCCCCAAATGCGCAAGTCTTTCACTTCGCTTGGCAATCCTGAAAACCGGGGTGATGGCTTGGTCAAACCCGGCAATTGCTGATAGCTTCCATCTCGGGGTCGCAGTTGCACGACACGCCTTTTGACATCGCAATAGCGGTGGAGGCAGGCTGAAACTGATTGGGGAAATTCATGAAAACTATGATGACGGCTTTTGCCGCAATGACACTCGCCGTGGGCGTGACCGCATGCAGCGAAGCTGCCGATACCGAAGCAGAAGCACCCGCGACAACAACCGGGCTGGCTGGCACGTGGAAAGCCAATATCGATTCTGCGGAATTCGAAAATTCGAACAACAATTATCTGATCGCTGATGGCCAATACACCTGCAACAGCTGCCTGCCGCCATTTTCCATCGCGGCAGACGGTGAATGGCAGACAGTCGACCGCCCCGGCGTCGACGCGATCAAAGTCACTGTGGTTGATGATATGACGATCGAGTCCGCATCCCGCCTTGGTGAGAAAGAGCTTGGCAAATCGGTCTGGACCGTCGGCGAAGGCGGTGACACCATGACCATCAACTGGACCAATATGGACGGCGATGAAATGGTTGAAGGTTCAACCAATTACTCCCTTGCGGCAGCTGGACCCGATGGTGCCCACGCGGCATCTGGCGAATGGGCCGTAAGCGATCTGGGTGAAATGAGCGATGCCGGACTGTTGTTCAGCTATGCAATCGACGGCGATACCATCACCAGCACCGGGAACAGCGGCGGCTACACAGCAGTCCTGGGCGGTGAAGCGGTTGTGCCTGAGGGCGACGAGACAGGCGGCATGATCGCGGTCGAAAAAACGGGAGACAACACCTACCGTGAAACATACACGCGCGACGGGGAAGTCATCAACGTGCTCGACATGACGGTCGATGGAGCAACGCTTTCAGCTGTCGGTACCGATCCGCGTGACGGCAGCGTAATACGGTGGACTGCAACCCGCCAGTAAGCGCGGCACATTGTGAAACGATCAGGCCCCGGCTTCACCCAGCGAAGTCGGGGTTTGGTTTGATCAGTATCCGCGCGCGACTGCGAATTGCGCCGCTTCTGCCATCGCATTGCGCGCCGCGCTTTCCGGGAAAATCGAAATCGCATCGATTGCGCGCTGCGCGTAATGGCGCGCTTTCTGCCGGGTGTCCTCGACCGCGTTATGATTGTCGATCAGCGTGATAGCGTGAGCCAGATCATCGTCTGAGGTTCGGTGGCCCGAGATTGCGGCTTTCCAGAACTTGCGCTCTTCTTCTGACCCGCGCGCATGGGCCAGAATGACCGGCAGCGTCATTTTGCCTTCGCGGAAATCGTCGCCCTGATCCTTGCCCATTTCGGCGGCATCGGAATCGTAATCGATCGCGTCATCGACAAGCTGGAAAGCCACGCCAAGGTTGCGCCCGTAATCTTCGAGAGCACGCTCCTGCTCTTCACCGCATTCAGCGACCACAGCGCTGATCTGGCTTGCCGCGGCGAAAAGTGCCGCTGTTTTTGCGCCGATGATGTGAAGGTAGCGCTCCTCGCTCGTTTCGATCTGGCGCTGCGCCGTCAATTGCGACACTTCACCCTCGGCAATGACGGCGCTGGCGTTGCTGAGGATTTTCAGCACCCGCAGCGACCCATCCTCGGTCATCAATTCAAAAGCGCGGCTGAACAGGAAATCGCCAACCAAAACCGTCGCCGGATTGCCGAAAATGATATTCGCAGCCGCTTTTCCGCGGCGCAATTCGCTGCCGTCCACGACATCGTCATGCAGCAGCGTCGCCGTGTGAATAAACTCAACCGCAGCCGCCAATTTGTGATGACGTGTGCCCTGATATCCGACCAGCTCTGCCCCGGCGAGCGTCAGCATTGGTCGCAGCCGTTTGCCGCCGCCGGAAATGAGATGCCCGGCGAGGCGCGGGATGAGCGGAATGTCGCTCTGCATCCGGTCCAGAATGACAGAATTGACCGAATTCATGCCGCTGGCAGTCAGCGACAACATCGGGTCGAGTGTGGGCCGCTTGCGCGGCAGGGGGACGACTTCAGCAGTCATGATTGCGGCTTTGGGGGAGCGTCATTCGCTTGGCAAGCGCAGAATTGCTGCTAGCCTTGCAAGTGATGTCCAATGAAATGCACCCTTCCACCGCTGACGACCCGCAGCTGGCTATCTATCGCAAAAGCATCGACAATATCGACGCTGCGATCATTCACATGCTGGCAGAACGGTTTCGTATCACGCAGGCTGTCGGCCGGTATAAGGCGAAGGTCACACTGCCGCCTGCCGATCCATCACGCGAAGCGCGCCAGATCGAACGGCTGAGGAAGCTGTCCGAAGAGGCCGACCTTGACCCTGAATTCAGCGAAAAGTTCCTGCGCTTCATCATCGACGAGGTGATCCGCCACCACGAACAGGCGCGCGGCGAATAGCGTAAAGCGGCGCGAGATGTCGGATCGCGGACCTGTAATCAGGCGCGCGGCAGGCGCAGCTCGACCAGCAATCCGCCCAGATCCTCGCTCTCCATCAGGGTGACATCGCCGCCGTAAATCTCCGCAACGTCACGCACGATGGCAAGGCCCAGACCGGTTCCAGGTTTGCCTGTATCCAGCCGCGCCCCGCGATCAAAAATCCGAGTGCGTTCGCTGTCGGGTATTCCCGCCCCGTCATCCTCGACCCAGATCAGGCAATCATCGCTGTCCGGCACGGCATCGACGGTCACAAACACGCTTCCGCCGCCATATTTGGCCGCGTTTTCGATCAGATTGCCGAGTATCTCGTCAAGATCCTGACGCTCAATCGAGACAACCGCTTTTTTGTTTCCGTCCAGGTCAAAGCGTGCATGTTCGTGGATGCGTGTGACCGCGCGCAAAACGCTTTCCACGCTCGGCCATACATCCGCGCGAGAGAGCCCCGCGGCGCGCCGTCCCACTGCGCGGGCACGGGCAAGATGGTGCTCGACATGGCGCTGCATCGTCTTCGTCTCGCGCCGCACAAGCTCTGACAGATTGGGATCATGCGCGGTCGCGGCGTTGGTCAGCACGGTCAGCGGTGTCTTGAGCGCGTGGGCCAGATTGCCGGCGTGCATCCGCGCCTCCTCCGCCTGTGTTTCGGAATGGGCGAGCAGTCCGTTCAGTTCCTCCACCAGGGGCTGAACCTCGCTCGGCAAAGGCTCGGTAATCCGGTTCTCGCCCGTCGAGCGCAGTTTGGAGATCGCCGCACGGACCCGGCGTAGCGGCGAGAGACCATAGCGGACCTGCAACAGTGCCATGACAATCAGGCCAAGCGCCAATGCCGCAAAACTCCAGATCAGGATCAGGCGCAGCTGCTGGATTTGAAAGTCGCGCTCTTCGGTCGCGCTCGCCACCGCAAAGGTCCAGCGGGTTTCACTGCCCGGCAGGATAACGCTGCGTTCCGCAATCCTCAGCGGTTCCCCTTCGAACTGGCTGGAATCGTAGAAATGCGCGTCATTGTCGAAATGATCGCCCTCCAGCTCAAGCGTGCGGTCCCAAAGGCTGCGCGATGGCCACGGTTCGTATTCGCCTCCGCTGATCTGCCAGTAAAGCCCGCTGTTAGGCTCCAGAAACCGCTGATCGCCCAGACGCAGGTTGAAATACACCTCGCCCAGCGGATCAATCTCTGCCGATGCGATCATCGCTGTCAGGATGTATTCGAGCTGATCATCGAAACTCTGTTCAATCTGGTTGGTCAGCGTCCGGTCAAGAGCAATGCCCCCGCCGATCAGCAGAACAGATATCCAGCCCGCCGCGATCAGCACCATCCGCCGTGCAAGACTGCCGCGGCGCGGCTGCCGCAATCGTTTCAGCGTGTCAGGCGCATCGCCGGCATCCGCAGCAGGCGCCGGGTCCGCATTGCCAGCCGTCCCGCCATCATGCGGAACGCCGGCCTGCGTGCCCTTACGCCCGAGGTGCGTCTGCGGGGTCGTCGAGGCTGTAACCGAGACCACGGATCGTAGTGATTACCTCTGCGCCTAGTTTCTTGCGGATACGGGTGACGAACACTTCGATCGTGTTCGAATCACGGTCGAAATCCTGATCGTAAATATGCTCGATCAGTTCGGTGCGGCTTACCACCTTGCCCTTGTGGTGCATGAGGTAGCTGAGCAGCTTGTATTCCTGCGCCGTCAGTTTGACCGGTTCCCCGTCCCGCGTGACCCGGCCCGAGCGCGTGTCGAGGCGAACACTACCTGCTGTCAACTCGGACGAGGTGTTACCCGAAGCCCGGCGGATAAGCGCACGGAGACGAGCGATAAGCTCTTCGGTCTGGAACGGCTTGGCAAGGTAATCATCGGCACCTGCATCAAGCCCTGCGACCTTATCCGACCAACTGTCGCGCGCGGTCAGCACCAGAACGGGAAAATCGCGTCCCTCTTTGCGCCACATGCCCAGCACGGAAAGCCCGTCAATCTCTGGCAGGCCAAGGTCGAGGATACACGCATCGTATTCCTCTGTGCTGCCAAGAAAGTGACCATCTTCGCCGTCAGTGGACAGATCGACGGCATAGCCATTCTGTTCCAACGTCGATTTCAATTGCTGACCAAGTGTAGGTTCGTCTTCGACAATCAGGATGCGCATAGTCCACCAGAATTCGCTAAATTAATTGCCAAACTCGTGCGCTCTTGCACGGGGCACGTCAAGCTGACGGCACCGTCTGTGCCGCTAGCTGTCCACCAATGAATGGCGAGTTGCAACGGTTCCAAGTCAGCGTGAGCGATTGATGATGCGGCCGGTGCGCGCGTCGACATCGACATATGTCACCCGGCCATCGCGGATAAATTTAAGCCGGTAGGCGCGCGCAGTCGCGTCATAGGCAGGGCCGAGATACTCTGCGCCGCGCATTTGCGGCAAAACGCGCTTTTCAATCTCGCGCAGCGAAAGCTGGTTGCCCGCCCGCATTTCCTTACGCGCCTCACCCTGATCGGTGCGCGACTGTTCCTGCGCGCCAATCGCCGCCGCACTTGTGGGTGCAGCGCCAATAGCGGCCAGCGCGAGTGCGGCGAGAAGAAGGGGAGGAGCTTTCATAAGTCGGCTCTTGCACTACGGTTTGCGCGTTGAACAGGCCGTGAATGGCGTATGCGGGCGCAGTTCAGCGGCAAATCAGTCGCTTTCACCAGAATTGACCATTTCGTATTTGATCGTGAGGCTGACACCGGTGCTGACCTGTCCCGGCTGAACTGGGGCGCTGGCGGGCGCGCCTGTCTCCATGATCGCATCGCGCGCAACCATTTGCTGCATGGGCCTGCTGTTCGCGATTGCCTCACTGATGGAAAGCACCTGCACGCCGTCATACCCCAGCATCAAGGCATAGGCACCGGCCCGCGCCTGCGCCCGCTCGACCGCGCGGCTGCGCGCTTCATCCTTGGCCGCCGCGTCATCTTCGATAGCGAAAACCGGCCCGCTAAGATCGGTTGCGCCTGCCGTGACCAGCGCATCCAGTATCTCGCCCGTTTCATCAATCTCCCGCAGCTTCACGCTGACCCGGTTCGACACCTGATAGCCCCGAAAAACCTGCGTTTGAGTGTTGCGCTCGTAATCGTATCGCGGATTCAGATTGATCCCGGTCGTCTGGATATCCTGTTCATCCACGCCAAGCGATTTCAATCGTTCGATGACGGTCCGCATCTGGGCAGAGTTTTGCCGCAGCGCCTCGACCGCTGTGCGCGCCTCTGTGCTGACGCCGGCCCCGATGGTCACAATATCCGGGGCAGCGGTGACGCTTTCGAAGACCGACAATTCAATAACCGGGCCATCGGCCTCAATTTCGACCGTTGCGGCTGCGGCGGGCGATGCGGCCATCGCGGCGATTGCCAGTGCGGCGGGAAAAATCAATGATTTCATCAAACTGTCCTCCTGATGCTTTCCATCACACTAGCATCATTTAAGCGGAATGAACGGCGCAATTTCAAAAAGTGCCGCGCCGCGCTATTGCTGCGGCGAAGAGGGGGAAATTTTCCATGATCAAACAAGCCTTGGTTGCGTCCGCAATCGCGTTTTGTGCGCCCGTTCTGGCGCAGGCCACCGCGCAGCCCGTGATGGAAGCGGTGCCGGACAGGCCCGGTGGCGAAGGCGAAGGACCGTATGAGACATTGCTCATTCGCGGTGCGACCATGATCGATGGAACAGGCGCCCCGCCCGAAGGTCCGGTGGACATCGTGGTAAAGGGCAACCGCATCGCCGCGATTGTGCGCGGCGGCGGTGCCCGCGTCGAGCCTGACCGCGTGATCGAGGCAGGCGGCATGTATGTTCTGCCCGGCTTTATCGACACGCACGGCCACCACGGCGACCCGGCGAAGGCTCCGCAGCCCTCTTATGGCTTTAAACTGTGGCTGGCCCACGGCGTTACCAGCGTGCGCGGCGTTGCGTTTCAGTGGGGACCGAACGATCCCTCCGTTAGCCAGAAATGCCGGAGCGAAGCCAACACGATCACAGCGCCGCGCCTGTTCGCCTATCAGGTGCCCGGGACCGTCTGGGGCAAAGGTCCGATAGACAGCCCCGAAAGGGGCCGCGAGTGGGTCCGCTGGGCCGCAGCCAATGGCTATGACGGGATCAAATTTTTCAACAATGAAAGCCCGGCAGAGCTGGCCGCGATCCTTGACGAGGCGGAAACGCAGGGCCTTGGCACGGTTGCGCATCTCGGCCAGCGGGGCGTTGCCGAGGTGAATGCGCGCAAGGCGGTGGAGCTTGGCCTTGACGGTGTAACGCACTTTTACGGGCATTTTGAAAGCCTGCTGGATGACAGTTCTTCGCCGCAATATCCGGCAGATTACAACTACCTCGATGAACAATCGCGCTTTGCGTGGGTGGCGAGACTGGCAGATCAGGTGGGCGAGCCGGGAAGCGAGGAGTGGGACAAATACATCCAGTTTCTGGTCGATAGCGGCGTCACCCTCAGCCCGACATTCAACATCTACTCCGCCAGCCGCGACGTGATGAAGGCACGCAATCTGGAATGGCATGACAAGTATACGCTGCCATCGCTCATGCGGTTCTACGCGCCCAGCCTTACCAATCACGGCAGCTATTACCACGACTGGAGCACCGAGGACGAAGTTGCCTGGCGCGCTTTTTACCGCAAGTGGTTCGACCTCACCCGCGAATTCAAGGATCGCGGCGGGCGTGTGACCGCCGGGTCCGATCCGGGTTTCATCTATCAGACCTGGGGCTTTGCCTATATTGGCGAGCTTGAAATGCTGCGCGAGGCGGGATTGACCCCGCTCGAAGTCATCCAGGCCGCAACAATCAACGGCGCGCGCGAAATCTACGACCCCAAGGGCATTGAGCCGCCGATGGGCTCGATCAGGATAGGCAAGCTCGCCGATCTGGTGATTGTGCCGGAAAACCCTCTGTCCAACCTTAAAGTGCTTTATGGCACCGGTCATACCCGGCTGAACCGGGATACAAACCAGCTTGAAACGGTCGGCGGAGTGCGCTGGACGATCAAGGACGGCATTGTCTTCGATGCGCCCGCTTTGCTGCAAGATGTGGCCGCCATGGTCGAGGCGCAGAAAGACGGCGCAGCGGGAGAATAGCCGCGCCACCTTGCGGGGAGTCCCTGCCTCGCCTACTTGGCGCGGCCTATGGCTCAACCACCAATCCTCTCGCTCGAAGGGCTCGGCCTGCAGCAGGGCGGCCGCTGGCTGTTCGGCGGTCCCGATGTCGAGCCGATTGATCTGCATGTCCTGCCGGGCGACCGGCTCGCGCTGATTGGGCGGAACGGAGCGGGCAAGACGACTTTGCTCAAAGTGATCGACGACCAGATCGAGATGGATCGCGGCATCCGCCGGGTGAAGCCGAACATGCGCATCGTCTTTCTCGAACAAGACCCTGATCTCAGCGGATTTGAGACATTGATGGACTTTGCTCTGTCGGGCGAAAATCCGCCTGCCGAATACGAAGTCGATGCGATTGCCGGGCAGTTGAAGATCGAGATGAACCGTGAAGCCGCCACCGCCAGCGGCGGCGAAAAACGCCGCTCGGCGATTGCGCGGGCGCTGGCTCAGGACCCCGATCTGCTCCTGCTCGATGAACCAACAAACCACCTCGATCTGTCCGCGATTGACTGGCTGGAGGATTGGCTGACGCGGTATAAAGGCGCGTTCATCACCATCAGCCATGACCGGACCTTTCTCAAACGCTTGACCCGCGCGACGCTTTGGCTGGACCGGGGCACCCTGCGCCGCAAGGAAGTCGGCTTTGGCGGGTATGAAGCCTGGGAAGAACAGGTTTATGCCGAAGAGGCGCGCGCCGCTGATAAACTCGATGCAAAGCTGAAGATCGAGGCGCATTGGCTGGAACGCGGCGTCACTGCCCGGCGAAAACGCAATCAGGGCCGGCTGGAAAAACTGCACAAGATGCGCGCATCCCGCGCAGCCATGATCAGCGACAGCGGCGCGGCAAAGCTTAAACTTGCCAGCGATGACGAGTTCAAATCGAAGTCCGTCATCGTCGCGGAAAACATCACCAAGAGTTACGGCGACCGCGCCATCATCAAACCTTTCTCGCTCCGCATCCAGAACGGCGACCGGATCGGCATCGTCGGCGCAAACGGCGCTGGCAAAACGACACTGCTCAAAATGCTGACCGGAGAGCTGGAGCCTGACAGCGGCACCATCACCCGCGCCCGCACGCTGACCGGGGTGATGATCGACCAGCAGCGCACATTGCTGAAACCCGGCGCCAGCGTGCGCGATATTCTGGCCGAGGGCGGCGACTGGATCGATGTGCGGGGATCGCGCAAACACGTGCAGGCTTATTTGAAAGACTTCCTGTTCGACCCGAAGATCGTCGATACCAAGGTTGGCATCCTGTCCGGCGGCGAGCGGTCGCGGCTCCTTCTGGCGCGTGAATTTGCCCGGACAGCCAATCTGCTCGTGCTCGATGAACCGACCAACGACCTTGACCTTGAAACGCTCGACCTGCTGCAGGAAGTGATCGCCGATTTCGACGGCACAGTCCTGATCGTGAGCCATGACCGCGACTTTCTCGACCGGACGGTAACGCTGACATTGGGCCTCGACGGGTCCGGTTCGGTCGATATCGTGGCTGGCGGATACGAGGATTGGGAGGCCAAGCGGGCAAAGCGCGTCGTCGGCAAATCGAAAGCTGCCCGCTCGCCGTCTCCTGCACCTGCAACCGCCGAACAGACTGCACGCAAATCGGACAAGCTTTCTTACAAGGACCAGCGCGATTACGAATTGCTCCCCTCCCGCATAGAGGAGCTGGAGACAGCCATCGCAAAGGGCGAGGCGATCCTTGCCGACCCCGATCTTTTCCAGAAAGACCCGCAGCGTTTCGCGACGATTTCCAAAGGCATCGAAAATGCGCGGACGGAAAAGGACGCTGCGGAAGAACGCTGGCTAATGATCGCCGAACAGGTCGAGGGCTGAAACGATCCGGCGGCCTGAACGCATGACACATTGTCCAACATGTCATGCATGTCCTACAGCACAAGATGCTGAAACCGCTCGTTTTTCTGATGTAGGACACGGGTGACAACTCTCCAACTCGCGTCAGGCGATCCGGTAGTAATCGGCGACCCGTTCGAGCGCGAATTTGAGCACCAGTTTGCCGCTTCGTGCAGGCCAGCCAAGGCTCTTTTCCGTTTCGGGAATGCCTTCGCCAGCGCAGACGACGCGCCACAGCACGTCCTCCAGCCCCTTCCCCGCCAGCGCCATCGCCCCGTCGAAGCGGGATTTTGCCGCGATCTGTTTTTCAGTGCCCGTCAGTCCCTGATCGCCGGTTGTTTTAACCATCACCGGATCCCAGCGCATCGTCACACTGAGGGATAGCTGGGCGCGTTCATAATCGCGGCGCAGCGCCTCGCCTGCGTCGAACAGTCGCCGGTCCAGATGGCCGCGTGCATGGAGCCATTCTATCGGGCTTTCCCCGGCATTCATGGTCACTGTCCGCCGCTTTCCCGTTGCGGGATCGCTGCGGTTCGGCCCTTCGCTCGTCAGTTCACGTTCCACCAGTTTGCGCATCGATTATCCCTTTCGTTCACCGTATTGGTAAGAATGCGCTTGCAATGGGCGTGGCTATGTAGGAAACAATAAATCACCTATTCGGTTCAAAAGTGAGATTGCTGCGTGATCAACCGCATTCGTGACATCCGCAAAGCCAAAGGGATGACCCTCGCCGATCTGGCGCTGGCGTGTCACCCGCCCACCACTGCACAAACCATCGGGCGACTGGAAACGGGGATGCGCAATCTGTCGATCAAATGGATGGACCGTATCGGCCACGCGCTGGACGTGGACCCGGAAAGCCTTGTCCGGTCCGACACCGCGCCCCAACCCAAAGTGGTCGCCCGGCTCGGCGCATCAGGGGCGGAGGCGCTGGAAACCCCGGCAGAGGCGGTGTTGCCATCCGATCTCGCATCGGGCACCGCACAAAAACCGCTGATGGTCGTGACCGTCACTGAAAGCGTCGGCGAGTTTCGTCCCGGCGATATGCTGTGGCTAAAAGAGCTTTTGCCCGATGACGCGGCAGAGGCCATTAACCGTGATTGCCTGGTCCCGCGCCCCGGCGCACGCTTTGCCTTTGGCCGCCTGATCGACCGGCGCGGCACGCTGGTGGGGATATTGCCGCCTGGTTCGGGTCTGAAACAGCAGGTGGTCGATAATCCGCCGTGGATCGCCGTCGCCGTCATGCTGGTGAGGCCATTATGAGCCGGACGCTTTAACCGTGTCTGTTGCCCAGCCATTATCGAGCGTTGGCGCACACAGACAAACGTAGGACTGGAACCCTGATTGAAGCACGTTCTCGCCATAAGCACCTTGTATCCGAACCCGGTTAATCCGCGTTTCGGAACATTTGTTGCGCGCTCATTAGAGGCGCTGGCAGCGCGCGGAGACTGGCGGGTTACGGTCATCAATCCAATCGGGATCCCGCCCGTTGCGGTTGGCCGGTACAAGGCGCTGTCGCAGCTGGATGACACGGCCCGCGAAAACGGCATCACAGTGCACCGCCCCCGCTTTACCCTCATCCCCAAAGTCGGCGCACGCCGCAATGCGGCCGCGATTGCAAAAGCGGTCCTCCCCCTCGCTCAAAGCATCGATGCCCGGCATCCCGTCGATATTGTCGATGCGCAGTTTTTCTTCCCCGATGGTCCCGCCGCTGCACAAATTGCAGCGGCATTGGACAAACCGTTATCGATCAAAGCGCGCGGCAGCGACATTACGTATTGGGGAAAGCAAGAAAGCGCCGCCGGTCAAATCCGCGAAGCAGCACAGGCGGCAACCGGACTGCTATCGGTAAGCGAGGCATTGAAGCAAGATATGGCCGAGATGGGCCTGCCCAAAGAAAAGATCACGGTGCATTACACCGGCCTTGACCGTGACCGGTTTCGCCCTCTCGATCACACGCAGCTGCGCAGCCAGATCACCAGCGCATTGGAATTCAAACTGCCCGACAACGCGCCGCTGCTGCTGTGCGTCGGCGCGCTGATAGAGCGTAAGGGGCAGGCATTCGTCATAGAGGCGCTGCCCGATATCCCCGGCGCGCGGCTGGTGCTGGTTGGCAAAGGCGAGGACGAGGACAAGCTGCGCAATCTGACGCGGGATAAAGGCGTGGCAGACAGGGTGCATTTCGCAGGTTCGATCGATCACGACCTGTTGCCGCTGCTGCTCTCGGCCGCCGATGTGATGGTGCTGCCGACCGCGAATGAGGGATTGGCTAATGCGTGGGTGGAATCGCTCGCCTGCGGCACACCGGTCGTCACCGGCGATGTGGGCGGCGCGCGAGAGGTCATCACCAGCGATGTTGCAGGGCGTTTGCTGCCCGATCTATCGGCAAGGTCTGTGGCAGACGCCGTTACAGCGGTGTTAAACGCCCCTCCCCGCCGGATAGATGTCGCTGCGTTTGCAGAACGGTTCAGCTGGGAAAACAACGCAGCGCAGCTTGCCAGCCATTACGACCGGCTGCTGACTGCTGCGGAGTAAGCGGATTAAACCTGCCCGCGGGCTTTCTTTTCTTGAATATCCGCCTCAGTCTCTTTCGGGACAAAACTGTCGGAATTGACGCCCAGCCAGATCAGGATCGGCGCGGCGAGATAGACGCTCGAATACGTGCCGATGAACAGGCCTGCGGTGATCGCAAAGACCAGTCCGAACAGGCTCGCCGGGCCAAACAGCAACAGCGGCAACAGCGCCACCAGCAGCGTCAGCGATGTCATGACCGTGCGCGCCAGCGTTTCGTTGACCGACAGATCGAGCAATTCGGGCAGCGGCATCTTGCGATACTTTTTCAGGTTTTCGCGGATGCGGTCGTAAACGACAATCGTATCGTTCAGTGAGTAACCGATGATCGCGAGAATGGCCGCGATGATCTGGAGCGAGAATTCCAGCTGGAATATCGCAAACATACCGAGCGTCAGCGATACGTCATGGAACAGCGCGAACAGCGCGCCCACGCCGAACTGCCATTCGAAGCGGATCCAGATATACATCGCAACGCCCAGCATCGCGAGTGCGAGCGCGAGCACGGCATCCTGACGAAATTCGCCCGCAACCTTGCCTGAAACCGTGTTGTTGCCGTCTGTGCGGACCTCGTCATACTCGCTCTGGATCAGGGCGATGACTTCATTGCCGATTTCGGTGGCGGCGCCGGGCGTGTTTTCCACCTCGGCAGGCAGCGGAACACGGATCGACACCACATTGGGCGCGCCGAATTCCTGCACGACAGGGGTGCCGTAACCCAGCCCGCCGACCAGATCGCGCAATTCGGAAACGGGTGCCTGCTGGGTTTGCTCAAAAGTCAGTTGCACTTCCTGACCGCCGGCAAAATCGACGCCGTAATTGAGGCCCTGCGTCAGCACCGCAGCCCAGCTGGCGATGACCAGCAACATGCTGACGATGAAGAACGGGACACGCAGTTTCAGAAATTTGATGTTGGTGTCAGCGGGAACGAGTTTGAGCAGTTTCATGTTTCAGCCCCTCCTCAAACGTTGATGTCGCTAGGACGTTTGGCACGCAGCCAACCGGCGACCCACATGCGGGTCAATGTCACAGCGGTGAAGACGGACGTGAACAGGCCTGCGACCAGCACCACGGCAAACCCTTTCACCGGGCCTGAGCCGAACAGGAACAACAGCACCCCTGCAATGAAGTTCGTGATGTTGGCATCGTAAATCGCGCGGGTTGCCTCTTTATAACCGTTCTCGACCGCAGCGATAACGCGCCGCCCGCGTTTACGCTCTTCTCTGATGCGCTCATTGATCAGCACGTTGGCATCCACCGCCGCACCGATGGTTAGGACGAACCCGGCAATGCCCGGCAGTGTAAGGGTCGCGTTGAGCACCCCGGCCATGATTCCGATCAGGATGAGGACGTTGAACACCAGCGCAATTGTCGCATACACACCAAACCGGCCATAGGTTGCGATCATCAGGGCGATCACGGCAAAACTGCCGATAAGCATGGCGAGCATGCCGCGCTCGATCGAATCCGCGCCAAGCTCTGCGCTGACCGTGCGCTCCTCGATGACGGTAAGCGGAACAGGCAACGCGCCCGACCGCAGCGAGATTGCAAGGTTGTTCGCGCTTTCGGCGGTAAAACTGCCCGAAATCTGTGCCGCGCCGCCCAGGATAGGCTCGCGGAATGACGGTGTGGAAAGCACTTCCCCGTCGAGGATGATCGCAAACCTCTTGCCCACGTTCTGGGTTGAAAGCTGGGCAAACCGCTGACCGCCCTGCTGGTCGAACTGGATATTGACCACGTTTTCGTTCGTATCGGGACTGATGCCCGATTGCGCGCCTGTCAGGCTGTCACCGCGAATACCGCCAAGCCGTTTGACCGCGACCGATTGCCCTTCAAAATCGCTGCCTTCAGCATAAGGGAAAATCTGGCTTCCCGGAGGGGCGATGCCCGCCTGCACATTGGTGATGAGCGCGTTGTCATCGACCATCTTGAATTCCAGCTGGGCCGTTTGGCCGAGCAGTTCTTTCAATGCCTCGGGATCTTCAAGACCCGGCACTTGCACCACGATCCGCGTGTCGCCCTGCCGGATGATTGTGGGTTCACGCGTTCCAAGCTCGTCGATACGGCGGCGCACAACCTCGGTCGCGCTTTCCATCGCATCGTTCACCGCGCTGTCGGTCCCGCTATCGGTCGGGATCAGGACCATGCGCTGCGTATCGATCACTTCAAGGTCCCATTCGCGCACAAGGTCCTGTCCCTGCATGACAGGTTCAAGGATGCCGCGCGCCCGGTCGATATCGCTGACTTCATTGAGCATGAAGGACAGCCGCCCGTCAGCGGTCGAAACATCGCCGATGCGGATGCGCGGTTCGGCATTGCGCATCGCTGCGCGCACCGTTTCTTCCATGTTCTCCAGCCGCTGCGCCGCGACTTCATTCGGGTCAGCTTCGAGCAGTAGGTGAGAACCGCCGGCAAGGTCGAGGCCAAGATTGACTGTCGGCTGCGGCAAAGCGTCGGGCCATTCGACCGACGCGGCGCTGAAAAGCGAAGGCAACGCCATCGCTGCCGCTGCAAGGGTCAGACCCCAGAGCCATATCTTCTTCCAAAGGGGAAAATCAAGCATTGCCGCTATATCTCAGTCGTGATCCGGGAGGGTCGTTCGCTGCCGCCTGTCAGGCGATCAGTCGTTGGCCGCGCTGCCGCCGGGCGGGATGATGTCGCCAATGGTGTGCTTCACCACTTTGACGCGAGTATCCTTGGCGATGTCGACCTCTACATAGGTGTCATCGACTTTGGCAATTTTTCCGACGAGGCCGCCCTGCGTGACGACCTGATCGCCTTTTTTCAGACCGCTGATTTTCGCCTGATGCTCTTTTGTCCGCTTCATCTGCGGGCGGATGATGAGAAACCAGAAAATCACCACCATGCCGATGATCGGCAGCCAGTTGATCCATGCTGGCGGCGCTTCGCCTGCGGCGGCGCCTGCTGCGGCTAGAATTTCAAACATGTGTTATCGAACCCATCTAAACATCTGCGGTCAATCGCGGATGGTTTGTCATCGCTCCGTCCATGCCGGGCGAAGCCTCCCCATTCGCTACAAGTGGGCGCGGTTAGCAGCATTGCAAGCGCCTCGCAATCAAGCCTGCGCATCCCCGGCGAACCTTTTGCCGGAAATCATCGCGCCGCGTGGTGCAATCGCGCTTGCATGGCGGCATCCATCGCCGTATAGGCCGCGCCTCCACTGGGACGGGACGTAGCGCAGCCTGGTAGCGCATCACACTGGGGGTGTGGGGGTCGCTGGTTCGAATCCAGTCGTCCCGACCAGTGGAAGTTTGTCGAAAACCCTCGTTGATTGCGCACCGCGCACTTGCAGGACGACAACATTCGTTCAATGCGCAGCATCAACCTTGCGCCGGACGAAAGCTTTCAATCGCACATGACCCATAGAGCCTCCCTTCTGACGAGTGCTGCCATCACGCTCGTCGCGGTATCTTCTTCTGCACAGGCGATGGGAGATGATGTGTCTATTTCCGCGGCAGAGGAAACTGGCGCAGAGGAAGCGGCTGCCGCGCAGGAAGGGTCTTCGCAAACCGATTCCGCTCGCACCCGCCGCGTGTTCCTGCCCGAGGATTTCGAACGGTTCGCCCCCAGAAGCGCGCTCGACATGGCGCAGCAGATACCCGGCTTTTCCATCCAGTCGGATGACGGCAATCGCGGGCTGGGTCAGGCAAACACGAATGTGATCGTCAACGGACAGCGAATCTCTGGCAAGACCAACGGCCCGATAGAGGCGCTACAGCGTATTCCCGCCGAGGAAGTCGTCAGGCTGGAAATTGTCGATGGGGCCAGCCTAGATATTGGCGGCCTGACCGGGCAGGTGCTGAATGTCATCACCCGATCCACCGGAGGGATTGCTGGGCAGTTCAGGTATTCGGCGGAATGGCGCAGTTTCGGCGTCCCGTTCCGCTGGGGAGATGGGCAGGTATCGCTGGCGGGCGGCGGTGAAAATTCCGAATGGACGCTTAGCCTTGAAAACGATTCCGGCAGGCGCGGCAATGAAGGTGTCGAACAGGTGTTCGACGCGGCCGGCCAGCTGATCGACGTGCGCGACGAAAAATCGAACTTCAATTCCGACCGGATAACGTTGTCGGGGTCTTATGCTCGCACCGCCAACGACGGCAATATCCTGAACCTGACGGGCGCGGTTGAAGGGTACATTTTCAGGCAGACCGAAACATCGGAGCGCATCAGCCCGGTTGATCCGGTGGACAGGTCACGCCTGTTCACATCGCGCGACGATGAATTCAATTACGAAATCGGCGCCGATTACAGTTTTGGCCTCGGCAGCGGCGTGTTTAAACTGATCGCATACAACAGATACGAAGACAGCCCGACGGTTTCGCGCGTCATCACCCTGTTCGCGGATGACAGCGCGCCCGAAGGCTCCGTTTTTGCGCGCGATGCCGATGAAGGCGAAACGATCCTGCGCGGCGAATACACCTTTGGCGGCCTGGGCGGCGATCTGCAATTCGCGCTGGAAGGGGCGCAGAACTTCCTCGATATCGAATCCGATCTTCAGGTTCGCGGCGATGACGGCACGCTGGAACCCTTCCCCTTCACCGGTTCCAGCGCCCGCGTTGATGAAGACCGCGTGGAAGCGAGCGCAACCTATAGCAGGGCGCTGGCCGACAATTTACAGATGCAAATATCGCTGGGCGGCGAATATTCAAAAATCAGCCAAAGCGGGCCGCTGGGCCAGACGCGCAGCTTTTACCGGCCCAAGGGGTTCGCCGCGCTGGATTGGAAAGCGACCGATACGCTGAACCTTTCGGGCCGGATCGAACGCGAGGTCGGCCAGCTCAATTTCTTTGACTTCATCGCGACGGCCAACCTCGATCAGGACCGGGTCGACGTGACCAACGCCAATCTCGTCCCGCCGCAAAGCTGGCTGTTCGAGATAGAGGCAACACAAAGCCTTGGCGCGCTGGGATCGCTCAACCTGCGGGCGTTTCACGAAGAGATCAGCGATATCGTCGATCAGGTTCCAATTCCCGGAGGCGGGCAGGCACCGGGCAACATCGACGCTGCAACCATATCGGGCCTGTCCGGGGAATTGACGCTGCTCTTCGATAGCATCGGCGCGCGCGGCCTGCGGCTCGATGCGGACGCATCGATTACTCAGAGCGAAGTGATCGACCCGCTCACCGGGATTGCGCGCGAAATTTCGGACAACGATTATTACGATTACTCGGTCGAGCTGCGGCAGGATTTCTTCGGCACCCCGTGGGCTGTCGGCGCGGTTTACCGGCAGGACGAAGACCGACCCAGCCTGCGTCTCGACGAATTTTCCGTGCGACTTGAACGGCCCGGTTTTGCCCGCGTATTTGTGGAGCACAAGGACGTGTTTGGAATGACCGCCCGGTTCCGGGTAGGCAACCTCCTCTCGCAGGAAGACACTTTCGACCGGACGATCTTCCTTGATCGTGCCGCCGGGCTCGTCGATTTCAGCGAACAACGCCGCCGCAAGTTCGGCACGATCTATTCATTCGATATCGAAGGTTCGTTCTGACGGTTGCGCATCGTTTCGGTTTCGGCATATCGCCGCAGCCGAGAGGATTGACGATGACCGACAGCAAAACCGCCCTGCCCCCTATGCGATCATGGCTGTTCGCGCCCGGCGACAGCGAAAAGAAGATGGCAAAGGCCATCGCGAGCGAGGCGGACATTGCGCTGCTCGACCTCGAAGATTCGGTCACGCCGGAGAACAAGGGCGCGGCGCGCGCATTGGTGGCCGATGCCATCGCCGCTGCGCCTGCGGAAGCAAACGTCTGGGTGCGGATCAATCCGCTCTCGACCGGCTGGACCGCTGACGATCTGGACGCGATCATCGGCAAACGCGCGCCCGGCGGTGTCTTCCTGCCCAAAGCCGAAGGCGGCCACGATGTGGCGACCCTCGACACGATGTTGACCGAGCGGGAAAAAGCCTGCGGAATCGAGCAGGGATCAATCAAGGTCGCGGCGCTCGTCACCGAAACGGCTGCGGCGATGTTTACCACCGGCACCTATGACGGCGCGCCGCGACTGGTCGCCATGAGCTGGGGCGCCGAAGACCTGTCCAGCGAACTCGGCGCGCAGCAACAGCGCGGGCCGGACGGCGAATACACCCACGTTTTCGAAATGGCGCGCAGCCTGTGCCTGCTGGGCGCAGTGAAAGCGCGCGTCGCTCCGATTGAAACAGTGCAGCCGGAGTTTCGCGACCTCGATAAACTGAGCGAGCGCGCCCGCCGTGTCAGGGCGCAGGGGTTTCGCGGGATGCTGGCCATTCATCCTGCGCAAGTGGCCCCGATCAACGAAGCCTTTACGCCGAGCGCCGAAGAGATCGCACATGCGCGGGCCGTGGTGCAGTCTTTCGCCGACAATCCGGGCGCGGGTGCAGTTTCAATGAACGGCAACATGCTGGACCGCCCGCACCTCGCGCTGGCCGAGCGGCTGCTCGCTGAGGCGGGAAGAACCTGATACGAACTTCGTATTTTCCTACAATAACCCATTTGGTTATACGGCGCGACTCATTCCACAGGAGCGCGATCTATGGCCATTCTCGAATCTCTCATCGGACCCATCACCTCGATCATCGACAAGGTGATCCCTGACAAGGAAGCCCGCGCCAAGGCCAAGCTGGAACTGCTCAAACTCGAAGGCACGCAGGAGATGAGCCTGATCGAAGCGCGGCTGCAAGCCATCGTCGCCGAGGCCAATTCGCAAGATCCATGGACGAGCAGGGCGCGGCCCAGTTTCCTGTATGTCATGTATGCCATCATCCTGTGGGCGCTGCCGATGGGTATCCTTGCCGCATTCAGCCCCTCCACCGCAGATGAGATTGCGCGCGGTATGAACGCGTATCTCAATGGCCTGCCCGAACCGCTCTACGCGCTGTTTGGCACAGGCTATCTCGGCTACACCGCTGCGCGTCAGTGGGGTAAGGTCAAAGGCGTAGAACGGTAAGCACGATCACGGCTTCCTATCGGGGTTGGCAGGCGCTAACCCCGACAGGATGAGCAACACAGTTTACGTCCTCAACGGTCCCAATCTCAACCTCCTGGGCCTGCGCGAGCCGGACATTTACGGTACGCAGACGCTCGATGATATTGCAGGGATGCTGGAAGACCGCGCCCGCGATCTGGGCCTTGCGATCGACATGCGCCAGACCAATCACGAAGGGATGCTCGTCGATTGGCTGCATGAGGCGCAGGCGCAGGGGGCGCGTGCGGTGCTGCTTAATGCCGCTGCCTACACGCACACCTCGATTGCCCTGCTCGACGCGATAAAAGCGATCGCGACCCCGGTGATCGAGGTGCACCTGTCCGATCCCAAGACCCGCGAAGAATTCCGGCATATCAGCTATATCGGGCAGGCGGCTGCGAAAACCGTCGAAGGGCACGGCGCCGACTCGTACCGGATCGCATTGGAAGCCGTAGCGTCGGGCGAGGTTTAGAAAACCGCGCGCATTTCGGTGACATCGGTGCATTGCCACTTGCCAGCCGCAATTGGCGTCAATAGTCACGCATGAAACTAGACAAGGGGTACGCATGGCTACCAGTAAGCCGGCCGCCGGAAAAAATTCCGGCATGAACATAGAATCCAAGCTCGTCCGCGAACTCGCGGAATTGTTGAACGAGACGGGTCTTACAGAAATCGAAGTCGAAGATGACGGGCGCAAGATCCGCGTTTCGCGCGGCGGCGTTGCGGCTGCTGCTCCAGCGCCGGTTGCCGCTGCACCGCTGGCTGTACCCGCTGCTGCCCCCGGTACGGCTCCTTCGCCGGAAGCTGTGCCTGCCGCTGACGCTGCGGACGCGATGAAATCGCCGATGGTGGGAACTGTCTATCTCGCCCCGGAACCGGGCGCTGCGAATTTCGTCAAGGTCGGCGACAAGGTGGGCGAAGGCGACACCTTGCTGATTGTCGAGGCGATGAAGGTGATGAACCCGATCGCCGCCGACCGGTCCGGCACGGTCAAATCGATCCTTGTCGATAACGGCCAGCCGGTCGAATTCGACCAGCCACTCGTCGTCATCGCGTAAGCGAGCAGATATGAGCATTACCCGCATCCTGATCGCCAATCGCGGCGAAATCGCTTTGCGCATCCACCGCGCAGCGCATGAAATGGGCATTGAGACGGTCGCCGTGCACTCCACTGCGGATGCCGATGCGATGCATGTCCGGTTGGCCGATCACGCGGTCTGCATCGGGCCGCCATCTGCCACCGACAGCTATCTAAACATGGCCAACATTATTTCGGCCGCGGAGGTTGCGCAATGCGACGCGATCCACCCCGGCTATGGCTTCCTGTCGGAAAACGCGAAATTCGCCGAGATCGTTGAGGCGCATGACATCGCCTGGATCGGGCCAAAGCCTGAGCATATCCGAACCATGGGCGATAAGGTTCAGGCAAAGAAAACCGCTGGCGAACTGGGCCTGCCGCTGGTCCCCGGATCGGACGGCGCGGTTTCCGACCCTGAAGAGGGCAAGAAGATCGCCGCCGAAATCGGGTATCCGGTGATCATCAAGGCCGCATCGGGCGGCGGCGGACGCGGCATGAAAGTCTGCGAAAGCGAAGACAAGCTCGCCAGCCTGATGCAAGCCGCCGGTAATGAAGCGAAGTCGGCTTTCGGCGATGCCACCGTCTACATCGAGAAATATCTCGGCAATCCGCGCCATATCGAATTTCAGGTGTTCGGCGATGGCAATGGCAAGGCGATCCATCTGGGTGAGCGCGATTGCTCGCTCCAGCGCCGCCATCAGAAGGTGCTCGAAGAAGCGCCCTCCCCCGTCATCTCGCACGAAGAGCGCATGAGGATGGGCGAGGTCTGTTCAAAAGCGATGCGCGATATGGCCTATCGCGGTGCGGGCACGATTGAATTTCTGTGGGAAAATGGCGAGTTCTATTTCATCGAAATGAACACGCGCCTGCAGGTCGAACATCCGGTAACCGAAGCGATCACCGGCGTTGACCTTGTCCGGGAACAGATCCGCATCGCCGCTGGAAAGCCGTTGTCCGTAACACAGGACGAGCTGGAGTTTCGCGGCCACGCCATCGAGTGCCGGATCAACGCCGAAGACCCCTTCACCTTTGCCCCGTCACCGGGCGAAGTGACGTATTACCATGCCGCTGGCGGCCTGCATGTCCGGGTCGATTCCGGCCTGTATGCCGGATACCGCATTCCGCCCTATTACGATTCCATGATCGCAAAGCTGATCGTCTATGGCCGCACCCGCGAAGGATGCATCATGCGCCTGCGCCGCGCGCTGGAAGAAATGGTGGTCGAAGGCGTGAAAACGAACATCCCCCTGCATCAGGAATTGCTGCGTCAGGATGATGTGCTGCACGGCGATTATTCGATCAAATGGCTCGAGGACTGGCTGGAAAAACGCGAAACCTAGCAGCGGGTTCAGAATTCTTGTTCGAAGGCGAGCGCAGCCGAAACGCCTTGGCGCTCACCAAATTGTTGCGCGGCCAGCCATCCCTTTATCGGACCAAACGCCGAATTTTGCGTGCCGAAAATGGAAAGCGCGGTCGATGTGCCCCAACTATCGAAGGGGTACTGCGTTCGAGAAATCATCACGCCGATCTGGTCACCATCACGCAAACGACGCGAAAACCCGGCCTGAGAATGCCAGGTGTGCCGAGTAGCGAAGCGATCACTCTGAATGAATTCGCGCCTTTGATCGACCCAGTAAAAAGTGTCCTCGTGCGAGTACAACAGACCCGCTTCAAAACTGCCGATTTCTGAATAGTAATCGCGAAAGACGCGTTCTGTGGCAAAGGTGAGACCCGCAGTGGCCGACACCCAGAGTCCGTCCGCGATGCTTTCATATCGGGAAAGTGAAACTTCCAAGCGTTCCAATTGAGACGATCTGAAATGGTCCTGACCGAACTCATTTAGAAAACCGCCGGTTGGCAGGTCATTATGCGGCGCAAAGCCAAATTCGTCGCTTGTATGCGTTTCGACCGTCGCCTCTAACCGCCAATTGGCGATTGTCGCCTCAATATTTACCTCGGCGACTTCGCTGATGCGCGGATCAAGCTCGCTATAGAGTCCCATCTCGCTGTTTGTATCTACGGCGACCGATTGCCCGTAGGACGGGACCGAAAAAGCCATCGCGGCAATCGCGCCAGCGCTCACAACATCTCTTCGCCAGACGGGCATGGCGTTCTCTCCCAAGCGTTCAGATACTCCTGCATAAATTCGCGGCGTAACAAGCGATGCGGAGTGACGCACAGGTCACTCCGCCAGCTTGTTCAGTCGGGAACCTTGGGCGTATCGGGCACCCATCCATCTGGCTTCGTTTTGGGATCGACATTGGGGGTTGGCGTGTCGACTTTTGGTGCATCGGTGTCAGGCACACGCGGGGTGTCCGGAATAAAACCGTCGGGCTTTTTCTTTACGTCCTTCCCTTTTTCTACCGGAGAAACCGGTAACTTTGGAGCGTCTTGAGCCGTTGCACTCGTGCTCATCGCCAGAAATGCGCCGGCTACTGCAATCGAAAGTATTGACTTCATCGTTCTCCTCCTTTTAACGATTTGTTAACCATATCATTCACCGCGCTAACTCATTGATTGCGCATAAGAGTTAATCCCAAATAGCTCACAGGCAGCTGATCTATCCTGACCGCGTTGGATTTGTAGGAATTCAACCTAGACCGCTGGATTTATTGCATTTTGGTCTGAAGTAAGAGCTTGGGACGTGCTGATACTTCGGCTGCAAGCCAGATAAGAACTGCTTGTGTATTCACAGGTATGAAGTCAGCATCCTTTTCGGGGCACAAGCTGAGTGAAAGCGCGTTGAATGGTTATGGAACACAGCTCCTTTCTCGAAACCGATCCGGACAAAGCTTCGTCCGCCGTCAGGCTGGACGATGACGCGGATGCGGCGCGGGACACGGCAGAGCCGGCTACAGAAAAGCGGATCGAAGATAGATCAATGCGCAAAACCCAGATCGTCGTAGTAGGCGGCGGCGCTGGCGGGTTGGAGCTGGTGCGCAAACTCGGCGCGAAATTCGGGCGCAAACATCACGACATTATTCTGGTGGACCGCAACCTCAGCCATATCTGGAAGCCGCTTTTGCATGAAGTTGCCGCCGGATCGCTTGACGCAAACCTCGATGAGGTTGGCTACCGCGGGCATTGTTATAGATGGGGCTACCGCTTTTTTCAGGGCCGCCTTGACGGGATCGACCGCGATGCCCGCACGATCAGCCTCGCGCCGATGTATGACAAGGACGGGACCGAGGTCATCGCCGGCCACACGATCCGTTATGATTATCTGGTCCTGGCAGTTGGATCGATCTCCAACGATTTCGGCGTGCCCGGTGTGAAAGAGCACTGCATCTACCTCGATTCGCGCGATCAGGCCGACAAGTTTCGGACCAGGCTTCTCAATCACTGCCTGCGCGTCAGCCGGGCCATGATGGCAAATCCGGACGCGGACGAGCAGGTGAAGATCGCCATCGTCGGTGCGGGAGCCACCGGGGTAGAATTGGCGGCCGAATTATACAACGCAGCCGGCGCGCTGCGGCATTACGGGCTGGAGGTGTTCGACGAAAGCCGCCTCAACGTCACCCTGCTGGAGGCGGGGCCGCGCATACTGCCCGCTTTGCCCGAACGCCTATCGGACGCGGCGCGGCACGAGCTCACCGAGCTTGGCGTAAAAGTGAAAACCGATACGCAGGTGATTGAGGCGCGTCCGCGCGTTTTGCAGACCAGCTCTGGCGAGACCATCGAAGCCGACCTCATCGTCTGGGCTGCAGGGGTAAAAGGGGCCGAATTCCTCAGCGAGCTTGGCCTGCAAACCAATCCGCGCAACCAGATCAAGGTGCGCGAAACGATGCAAACGCTGGATGATGACCGCATTTTCGCACTCGGCGACTGCGCATCCTACATTCCCGAAGGCGAGCAAGCCCCCATCCCGCCGCGCGCGCAGGCAGCGCACCAGATGGCCGGAACGGTGTATGACAACATCGTGCGGTCAATTAAGGGTAAGCGGCTGAAAACCTTTGTCTATCGTGACAAGGGATCGCTGATCTCACTCAGCCGGTTTTCTACCGTGGGCAGCCTGATGGGCAACCTTGTCGGCGGCAGCCTCGCTGTTGAAGGGCGGATCGCGCGTTTCATCTACACCTCGCTTTACGGACTGCATCTGCTCGGCATCCATGGCTGGATGAAGGGGGTGTTCCTGATGTTGATCGGACGGGTGAACCGCATCGTCAGACCCCGGCTAAAGCTGCATTGAAGCAGGCGGCGCTGCGAGCGCCCCTCAATCGAAGGCAAAATGAGCCGCGCGGGCACTGGCCCAACGCCGCCTTTCCCACTTAAAGCGGGACGCCGGGCACCTGTTTAGAGGTGCGGATGGTCAACGACGTTTTCACGCTTTCGACATTGGGTGCAGGCGTCAGCTTTCCGGTCAGGAATTCCTGAAAGCTCTGCAAATCCTGACTCACGATCTTGAGGATAAAATCAATCTCGCCATTCAGCATATGACATTCGCGCACCTCCGCGAGGCCAGCCATGTGGTCTTCGAATTCGCGCAGCGCGCTTTCTGCCTGACTTTTAAGGCTGACCATCGCAAAAACGGTGATGGCGAAACCCAGTTTTGATGGGTCGAGATCGGCATGATAGCCGCGTATGACGCCGTCTTCTTCCAACCCGCGCACCCGGCGCAGACAGGGCGGCGCGGTCAATCCGACGCGCTGTGCCAGCTCCACATTGGTGACGCGGCCCTCTGCCTGAAGCTCGGAAAGCAGGCGCTTGTCGATATCGTCAAGATTGGCCATTGTTACCCAGTTCCCCAATGCGACAGCAGCGCCGCTCGATCCAGCGCCGCAATGGAATGATCATTTAAGCGTAAGAACATGCCTGCAAGCATGCGTGCAACGCTAATATTATTAGGTTTGCCAGCAATTGTCCCGCTTTGCAACGCAGTGTGACTGTTCGCGTTTAACATTTATCTCATGGTGTAAGCGTCATCATGGAATCCGAGTGCCCAAATCATTGCGCGCATCGTTTACATAATTGGAGCTTTGATGTTTTTTGACGACCGCCTTGCTACTGTGCTGCGCCAACGCGCCGCGAGCGAGGCTGGCGCGCGCACACAGTTCAGGCAATTGCTCGACATCCTCGGCAACCGTAAATTCGCCTCGCAGGATGATCGCAGCCACAGCATGGTCGCGGCGGCATGGCTGCGCCTTCAAAAACTCGCCGAGGATATTCCGGCCCGCAACCGTGCTGAGATGATCCGCGAGGCCGGATGGCGGTTTCGCAACCCCGATCTTGCCGCGCATCTGGCGGAGCAGGAACCGGACGTCGCATCCGCTGCGCTGAACCGCGTCCAGCTTTCCGCAGAGGAATGGTCCAGCCTGATCCCGCGCCTGCCGGTGCGTGCGCGCGGGTTTTTGCGGCTGCGGCGCGATCTGCCGCTCGATACAGAGGCTTTGCTCGAAAGGTTGGGCGTGCATGACCGCGGGCTGCCGCGCCCTGAAATTCGAGATAAAGCCCTAGCCGCAGAGCCGGCAATCGCGCAGCCGGACGTATCGCTCGTGTCACAGGCCACGCAGCCTGACCTATCGACCGGCGATACAGAGCCGCCACGCAGAGACACGCCCCAGCCGGCGCGCGCGATGGATGCCGCTGATAGCGGGCGCAGCGAAATCTCCGCTTTGGTCGAACGAATAGCGCAGTTCCGCCGCACGCGCGATCTGACGCCGACCGACACGGACCGCTCCCCGCGCCTGCCGCTGGGCGAAGTCACCCAGCCGGTTGAGCGGCGCAGCACGGCATTCGGGTTTTCCGCAGACGCATCGGGCCGAATCAATTGGGCGGAAAGCGAAGTCGCCCCGATGGTTGTCGGCACACGGTTGGTGCGCCCGCCCGTGCTGGGCGAAGCGGACGGCGAAAGCGTGCTGGAGCGCGCATTCAGCAGGCGGCAACCGATTTCCCAGGCGGCATTCGAGATCGAAGGGGCGGGCGACATTGCCGGACGCTGGATCGTGGATGCCCAGCCCTCTTTTACCAAGGATGGAAATTTCTCCGGTTATCTAGGCCGGTTCAGGCGGCTGGGCGGCGGCGGCCGCGATGCCAATTCGCCTGCCGCACGCGAAGCGGACCGCATCCGGCAATTGCTGCACGAATTGCGCACGCCGGTGACAGCGGTTCAGGGGTATGCGGAGGTGATCCAGCAGCAATTGTTCGGCCCTGCCCCGCATGAATATCGCGCTCTGGCTGCAGCGATTGCATCGGATGCAGCACGTATCCTAGCCGGATTTGAAGAGCTGGACCGGCTCGCCAAGCTGGAAACGGGCGCAATCGAGACAGAGGCGGGCGCGACCGACCTCACCGCGCTTGCACAGCAGGTGACAAACCAGATCGGCCAAGTGCTGCGCGCCCGGATGGCGGGGATCGATTTCGATGCAGAGGCGGCGGGCGACGTGCCGATCATGCTGCATCCCGATGATGCCGAGGCGCTAATATGGCGATTGCTGGCGACACTGGGCGGCCTGTGCGCCTCGGGTGAAATGCTGGGCGCCGAAATAACGGTTGAGGGCGAACGGGCGCTGCTTACCTGCGACCTGCCGACTCAGCTGATTGAAGAAGACGACATTTTCGCAGCCGAGGCAAAGCCGGTTGGCAACGCGATCAATTCGGGAATTTTCGGCGCCGGATTTTCGTTAAGGCTGGCCCGCGCCGAGGCCGAGGCCGCTGGTGGCCATCTGGCGGTGAGCGACGAGGATGTGACGCTGTGCCTGCCGCTCTTGACCGGAGAGGACGCCCTGCCTAGCCCTGATAATGTGGATCAAGCCGGCGCGCGGGCCTGACACCCAAATCCGCCAATGCGCGGACCGCAATCGCTAGAAAGCCGGTTCGCCCGACATATGGCGGCCAGATATATCCGGGAGGGCGTTTGCGATGGCACAGGGCTCTATTCTTGATCCAGCGCCGCCGGGCGGAATGGCCGATCTGGGCGAAGATTTCGGCCGGCGGGTTCTGCTGACCGTCGATACGGAAGAAGAATTCGACTGGAACGGCCCCTTCACACGCGACAGGCACGGCCTGACCCACGTGCCCGTCATCGCCGATTTCCAGCAATTGTGCGAGAATCTGGGCGCTCTCCCGGTTTATCTGTGCGATTGGCCCATTCTCAACGATTCCGCAGCGACCGCCATCATCTCCGACGCTGTAAACCGCGGCGCGGCAGAGGCAGGCATCCAGCTTCATTCATGGGTCACTCCGCCCTTTGAAGAGGAGCTGGGCGCACGCAATTCCTTCGCCGGGAACCTTCCACCTGAACTTGAGGCGGCAAAGCTGAACGCGCTGTGCGAGGCTTATGAAAACGCCTTCGGAAAGCGGCCGCTTGCCTTTCGCAGTGGTCGATACGGCCTGGGTCCGCAAAGCGTGGCGATGCTGAAAAAGGCAGGCATCCGGATTGACCTATCCGTGCGTCCCCTTTTCGATTACAGCGCAGAGAAAGGGCCGGATTACTCCGATCATCCAGTGCGTCCCTATTGGGCAAACGCAGACCGCAGCGTGCTGGAGCTGCCATTGACGAGCGTTTACGGCGGAATTGCCCGCCAGTTCGGCAAGTCGCTGCGAAAGGCGTCGGGCGCGATGCCGATGGTCAATTCCGCGCTGTCACGGCTATCGCTGCTAGAACGGATTCCGCTCACGCCCGAAGGTGTGACCAGTGATGAGGCAAGGACTGCCATCGACCTTGCGCTGGATGACGGGCTGTCGCTGCTCGTGATGTCGCTGCACAGCCCCTCTCTCGCCCCGGGGAACACGCCTTATGTCCGCACTGCGCAAGACCTCGAAACGCTGCAAGCATGGATGCGCGATATCTATGCCCATCTCGACCGGCGCGGGATCAGGTCAACGACGACGCAGGCGGTTTTCTCGGCAGTAAATGGACAAATCGAAAAATAAGCGCGGCTTGGTGCTTGTGAATCGTGAATTGCCGCTGTAGGGGGCCGTTCTCGTTCGCGCCGCAAAGCGACGCTGAGGACTTTGTGGGCCTGTAGCTCAGCGGTTAGAGCTGGCCGCTCATAACGGCTAGGTCGCGGGTTCGAATCCTGCCGGGCCCACCAAGGCCTCTTGCAGGGCACGCGGACGAGTGAAATGAATGTCGGGGAGTGGCGCAGCCAGGTAGCGCACCTGTTTTGGGTACAGGGGGTCGGAGGTTCGAATCCTCTCTCCCCGACCATCATTTCAACGAATTAGGCATTTCAACAATTTGGGCATTTCCGGGGTCCGAGAACCCTGACCCGCCACGCCTCAATCGGTTTGCACCTGCTCGATCAGCTGTTCACTCAATCTGTCACCGTGCAGGACTGACACGTCCCCGGTCGTCTCCAGCACGACCGCCCGCACCTCTGAAAAATCGAGCACATTCGCCTCGCGCAGCTTTGCGATCAGATCGCTTTTAGTAACGCGCGTTTTCGTGAGCGCATCGTGCAGAATCTCACCGTCCCGCATCAACATGACCGGTTCGTTCTGGGCAAAATCCTGAAACGCATCGGACGATTTGCGCAGGCGGGCTGACATGGCCTGAGCGAAAACTATGGCTCCCATCGCGATTGATGCCTGAAAAAAACCCGCCCAATCGGTCGCCTGGGCAGCCCCCGCCAATACGCTGCCAAGCGCAACCGTTGCAACGAAATCGAAATTCGTCATCTTGGACAAGGTCCTCAGGCCGTTGATACGGATGATTATAGTTATCCATATTAGCGCGATGGCACCAAGGATCAGGCCGCGAAGGACCACATCAAATTCTGTTTGCGAAACGAAAATAGCTGCTCTCCCTTTTCCAACAGAACGCACGTGGCGGGCGAAAGGTGCCGGTTATTCTTCCATGATTGCAGGCGCGCTCGGGATCGGGCCGCCGGTCTGGATCGAAGTCGGCTCATTTGCGAGAATGCCGACCACCTGCGTCCACACGGCGACGTTCTGACGCAGTTGCACCGGATCAATCTTGTCCAGCGTATCATCCGGCGTGTGGTGGAGATCGAAATAGCGCGTGCCGTCCTGTTGCAGGTCAATAATCGCGCCGCCCTGATCGCGAACGATGTTAAGGTCTGCTCCGCCGCTTGCCCGAATGGCCGAATTGGCGACCCCGAACCGTGCAACCGCCTGCGCGATCCGCGCGTGAAGATCGGCGTTCGTCTCACGGAAATTGCTTTCAAAGCGCCAGACACGGTCCGCACCGAAATCGCTTTCCAGACCTACGGCAATTTTTTCGTCGATATGCGCCAGTGAATAGGCGCTCGATCCGAACAGCCCGACTTCTTCGGCACCTGCAAAAAGCACGCGAATGGTGCGAAGCGGCTGGCCTGTTTTCTGCACATTCAGCGCCGCAGCTGCAATGATTCCACAACCCGCACCATCATCGAAAGCACCCGGCGCATTCCACCAGCTGTCGAGATGACAGGCAAGCAAGACAGGCGGCAGATATGGATTGCTGCCGACGATCTCGCCAACGACATTGCCGCTAATGGTTGTGCCGAGATCTTCCGGTGTCAGCGTCAATTTCATCGTGATCGGCCGGCCATCGGCGCGTTCGAACATCCGTTCGAGGTTCGCTGCATCCGGCAGCGACAACGCGCCAGCGGGAGTTGGCACAGCGCGGCCCACATCGGTGGATCCATCGGCGCGGCGGAATGTAGTGCCCCCGACATGCGGATTGCGGTGATAATCCGTGCCGACCGATTTGATGACCGTGGCGACCGCGCCTTTCTGTTTGGCAATGCCTGCGCCGACCCAGCGCGCTGGTCCTGCAAATCCGTATTGCGAGCCGTCCTGCGTGGGCGTCATCGAATGCGAGATATACGCGATCTTGCCCGTCAGGCTGCCTTCTGGCGCGGCCCGCAGCGCATCAACGTTATCAAACAGAACCACCTCTGCGGTGATGCCATCAGGCCCGGTAGAGGCACTTCCGCCAAGCGGCTGGATCACGAATGGCTGCGGAAACGGGCTCACGATTTCAGCGCGGTGAATTTCGCCTGGCACCCACGTTTCCATCTCGAACGGTTCATCGGCTACATTCTGAAAACCGTGGGCAGTAAGCCACTGCATCGCCCAATTGCGCCCGCGCGTTTCCGCCTCGGTCCCCGCCTGACGCGGCCCCACTTCGGTTGTGACACCTTCGACAAAATCCCAGGCGTACGTATCGGCAGTCAACGCTTTATCCGCCGCAGCCTCCAGCGTGGTCGGTGTATCATGCGATCCGTGTCCGTCGGCGGCAAGCGGCGCGGAGAGGCAAAGGATGGCGGCGGAGAGAAAGAGTGCTTTTTTCATAAGTTTGGCTGCTATCGCCGCTGCCGGTCCAAGTCCAGCTTGCCCTCCCCGTGTCTGCGCCCTATTTGCAGTGCCAAGCAATCCATGCACTTTTCTGATCTACAAGGACGACCCCGATGGCCGCGCAATACGCCTATGTCATGAAGAACATGACGAAAACTTTCCCCGGCGCCCCGAAGCCGGTGCTGAGCAACATCAGCCTGCAATTCTACCAAGGCGCGAAAATCGGCATCGTCGGCCCCAATGGCGCAGGCAAATCGACCCTGATCAAGATCATGGCCGGGATCGATACGGATATCACGGGCGAGGCATGGGCCGGCGAGAACATAACCGTCGGTTACCTCCCGCAGGAACCGCAGCTGGATGAAAGCAAAACGGTTCTGGAAAACGTTCGCGAAGGCGCTGGCGAAACCGCCACCATGGTCGAACGGTTCAACGCGATCTCTGCCGAAATGGGCGATCCGCAGGACGACACCGATTTCGATGCGCTGATGGAAGAAATGGGCGTGCTTCAGGAAAAGATCGACGCGGTCGATGGCTGGACTCTCGACAACCAGCTCGAAATTGCGATGGAGGCACTGCGCTGCCCGCCCTCCGATGCGGCAGTCACGAACCTTTCCGGCGGTGAGAAACGCCGCGTCGCGCTGACCCGGTTGCTGATCCAGAAACCGGGCATCTTGCTGCTGGACGAACCGACCAACCACCTTGACGCAGAATCGGTCGAATGGCTGGAAAACCATCTCAAGGAATATGCCGGCGCCGTGCTGATGATTACGCACGATCGCTACTTCCTGGACAATGTTGTCGAATGGATTCTGGAGCTGGATCGCGGCTCTTACTACCCATACGAGGGCAATTATTCGACCTACCTTGAGAAGAAGGCAAAGCGGCTCGAGCAGGAAAGCCGCGAGGAAAGCGGGCGTCAAAAGGCGCTGTCGCGCGAGCTGGAATGGATCAAGCAGACACCGGCGGCGCGTCAGACGAAATCAAAGGCGCGTATTCGCAAGTTTGAACAGCTTCAGGATGCGCAGGGCGACCGCAAGCCGGGCAAGGCGCAGATCGTTATTCAGGTTCCCGAACGCCTTGGCAGCAAGGTGATCGAGGCGAACAATATCTCGAAAGCATACGGCGATAAACTGCTGTTCGAAAACCTGTCCTTCAAACTGCCGCCCGGCGGCATCGTTGGCGTGATCGGTCCGAACGGCGCGGGCAAATCAACGCTGTTCAAGATGATCACCGGGCAGGAAACCCCCGACACCGGCACCATCGAAATCGGCGACACTGTCCACCTTGGATACGTCGATCAGAGCCGCGATGACCTGACGCCGACCAACAATGTCTGGGAGGAAATCTCCGACGGGCTTGATTACATGCAGGTCAATGGTCACGACACCTCGACCCGCGCCTATGTCGGCGCGTTCAATTTCAAGGGCGGCGACCAGCAAAAGAATGTCGGCAAGCTTTCCGGTGGTGAGCGTAACCGCGTGCACATGGCCAAGATGCTGAAGCAGGGCGGAAACGTGTTGCTGCTGGACGAACCGACCAACGATCTCGACGTGGAAACGCTGGGCGCGCTGGAAGAGGCGATTGAGAACTTCGCTGGCTGCGCCGTGGTTATCTCGCACGACCGTTTCTTCCTGGACCGTCTGGCGACCCACATCCTCGCATTTGAAGGCAACAGCCATGTCGAATGGTTCGAGGGAAATTTCGAATCGTACGAGGAAGACAAGCGCCGCCGTCTGGGCGATGCGGCGGACCGTCCGACGCGTCTCGCTTATAAAAAGCTGACGCGCTGATACCTGCAAACAGGGTGGCGACCGCTTACGGCGTCACCCAATTGCCGCTCCAATCACTCCCGTCGCCGCGAGCGAATTGCGCGCGCTGATGGCCGCTATTGGCGAGGTAAAGCCAGTCGATCTGCTGCAGTTCGATCAGCAGAACCGCGAAATTCTCCCGCGCAGGGGCGATTTGTTCGTCGGTGGGCTGGATGCCCTCCGCCCAGTCCGGCAGTCCCGACGTTGGCGCAACCGACGCGCTACCGGGACCATCGCCCAGATAACAGCGCCGGGCGAAATTGGTCGCATCATTCCACGCCGCGTCTGCAACCGGACCGCTTTGTTCGATCCGTCCGATACCCTTTGCACGGATCTGGATTTTCGCACCCTTGTCATACAGCAGCACCGCCATTTGCGGATCGGCTGCGATCACCTTCGCCTTTGGCGCGCGCGCATCGGTGTGGAAACGCAGCGTCCAGGTGCTTCGGTCGAAGTCCCGCAGGACCATCACCCGCGCATCGACATCGCTGGTGACCACGACTGGCGAATGCATCGGCACTTTGCGATCCTTTGCCCCGCGGATCAAACGGTCGGCAACGTCGCGGCGCACATCATCTAGGGTGGTGAACATCGTGCTCAATTGGTCCTTTGAGTGGGGCAATCAAGCCTGTTAATAAAAACATCGGCGAACATTAACAAAAGCCTGCATGAGTGGTTAAGGGTCACGACAGCGACTCGCCGGTAGAAGCTTCGTATCAAGTCGTAACGTTAAGTATCAAATAGCCGTTTGTGGTGGGGCGGTAACACAGGAGGCACTCTTGAACGTAACCCTATTATTAAAGGGAAGTGCGCTGTCGGCCCTCGCTTTTGCGCTGGCTTTGGTAGCTCCGCCCGAAGAAGCCATGGCAGCGACCAATGCGGTCGAAGCCGAAGCTGAACAACCCGAAAGCCGAAGCGAACGCCGCGCAGAACGCCGCAGCGAACGCCGCAGCACCCGTCAGAACAACCGCGGACAGCAGCGCGAGGCGCGGCAGAACAATCGCGGCCAGCGCAGCGATGCGCGGCAAAACAATCGCGGCGAGCGGCAGGAAACGGGTCAACGCAATCGCGGAGAGCGTCAGCAAACCCGCCAGAACAATCGCGGGCAGCGCCAACAGGCTGCAGAAAACCGTGGTCAGCGTCAGCAGGTTCGCGAGGACCGCAACTTCCGCAACCAGGCGCAGCAGCGCCGTTCGGATCGTGCAGTTGAACGCCGGGCAGAACGGCGCGTTGATCGCCGCAATGATCGGCGCGTAGAACGTCAGGTTGATCGGCGCGTAGAGCGTCAGGTTGACCGCCGCGTGGAACGCCGCAACGAACGCCGCGTCGATCGGGCTCGTAATCAGGGGTTCCGCAATGGTGTACGGTCCGAGAGGCGCCGTGACGCCCGTGAAGATCGCAGGGATTATCGCCGTGACACACGCCGGGCATATAACCGGGCCTACCGCAATGGTAATTACCGCAAATGGAACCGCACCTGGCGTCAGAACCGCCGGTACAATTGGAACAACTACCGGTATTCAAACCGCAGCCTGTTCCGTCTTGGCCGGTATTACGCGCCGTTCCGCGGTCACCGTTACAACCGGATCAATATAGGGTTCTACCTCGATAACCTGTTCTTCTCGTCGAGGTATTACATCAACGATCCGTGGCGTTATCGTCTGCCGGAGGTGTACGGTCCATATCGCTGGGTCCGCTATTATGACGACGTAATGCTGGTGGATATCTACACAGGCGAAGTGGTCGACGTGATCTACGATTTCTTCTGGTAATTCACACCCTCTTCTCATCTTATCGATGAGGCACAGACCCCCGCTGGAGCAATCCGGCGGGGGTTTTTCTTTGCAACAGGCAACCGTCACGGAGCAAACCTCGCGCGCTGCCATTCAGCAAAAGTTCGGTTTTGACCTTGCATCCTCAACCCGACTAACGGTGGACATCATGACCAAGACCAAAGCGATTCCCGATCAGGCCGGGCTGAAACGTCTCGGCAAAAGCGTGCGGGAGCGGCTGGACGCCGATCCGGGCGCCTACCGGATCGAGACGGACAAGGCCGATATGTATGCGATCGGCGACTTTCTCAGCGCATCGGAATGCGAGCGGCTGTGCGTGATGATTGATCTGATCGCGCGGCCATCCTCCCTGCACGAAATCGGGTATGAAAGCAGCTTTCGCACCTCTTATTCGGGCGATCTTGATCCCACCGACAGTTTCGTCATGGGCATATCGCGCCGGATCGACGATCTGCTTGGCATGAACCCTATCGTGGGGGAGGCGATCCAGGGGCAGCGGTATCTGGAAGGGCAACAGTTCAAACCTCACAATGACTGGTTCTACACCTCCGAAAAATACTGGGAGCATGAACGCAAACGCGGCGGCCAGCGCAGTTGGACCGCGATGGCCTATCTCAATGAAGTGGGCGCTGGCGGCGGCACGCATTTCACCGAGATCGGCATCAATGTTGAGCCGAAACCCGGCGTCCTGCTGGTGTGGAACAACGCCACCCCGGACGGCATCCCGAACGAGGCGACGATGCACGCTGGAACCCCGGTCCTGAAAGGCAGCAAATACGTCATTACCAAGTGGTATCGCACCCGGAAGTGGACGTAGGAAAGCGCAATTCGGGCGTTCAGGCCCGCGCGCCTATGCTCTAGCCAGCGCCTCTGCGATCAGTTTGCGGCTCGGCTCCAGCCCGTAGAGCGTAATGAAACTGCCCATGCGCGGCCCCTGCTCACTGCCCAGCAGCGTTTCATACAGCGCCCGGAACCAGTCGCGCAGGTTTTCAAATCCGAACTCCTCGCGCTTTCCGATTTCGTAGACCATAGTCTGCAAATCTTCTGCCGTGATGCCCGGTTCGACAGAGGCCAGCGCAGCGTCCAACGCCTGCAAGGCCGCGATCTCTCCGCCCACAGGCGCACGCTTGTTCAAAGTCGGAGCGACGAATACGCGGTTGTAATTGATCGCCTTTTCAACCAGCAGATCAAGCTCGGGGTGCGCAGCGGGATCGGCGTTCTCGATATAATTGTCGAGGTATGACCAGACCGCATCCTTGCTTGCCCCGGCCCCCAGCACGCCCACCAGATTGAGCAGCAGGCTGAACGGCACCGGCAGGCTGTCGCCAGCACCCGGAGCGTCCGCGCCCACTTCGCTCTCATTCGCGCGCAGCATGTGCCACGCCGCATTGCCAAGCTGCTTGTCCAGCGGCTGTTCGGTCAGCCGTTCGCGGAATTGCCAGTAATCGTCGATTGCCTTGGGAATGACGCCGGCATGCAATTGCTTGGCGCTTTTCGGGTTGGCGAAGATGTAAAAGCCAAGGCTGTCCTTGGTCCCGTATTCCAGCCATTCGTCGATCGAAAGGCCGTTGCCTTTCGACTTGGAGATTTTCTCACCCTTGGAATCGAGGAACAGCTCGTAAATCAGCCCCTCCGGCTTATTCCCGCCGAGCACGCGCGCGATCTTGCCCGATTGCACGCCGCTATCGGTCAGATCCTTGCCATACATTTCATAATCCACGCCCAGCGCGACCCAGCGCATCGCCCAGTCAACCTTCCACTGGCATTTGGACTGGCCGCCCAGCGCACTTTGTTCGATCACGCTGCCGTCTTCATCGGTGAAGCGAATCGTGCCCGCCGCTGCATCGACCACTTCGATGGGCACCTGAAGCACCGCGCCGGTTGATGGACTGACCGGCATGACCGGAGAATATGTTTGGCGGCGCTCTTCGCCCAATGTCGGCAGCATGATGTCCATGATGGCATCGAAATGCGTGAGGACACCGCGCAGCGCATCGTCAAACTCGCCGGAATTGTAACGGTCCGATGAACTTACAAATTCATAATCGAAGCCGAAACTGTCGAGGAATTCGCGCAGCATCGCATTGTTGTGCGCGGCAAAACTGTCAAACGGCGTGTTGAACGGATTGGGGATGCGCGATAGTGGCTTTCCCAGATGCTCGGTCAGCATATCCTGCTGCGGCACGTTGTCGGGCACTTTGCGCAGGCCGTCCATATCATCGGAAAACGCGACCAGCCGCGTCGGCGCGCCGCCGGTCAGCGTTTCATAGGCGCGGCGCACCCATGTCGTGCGCAGCACCTCCTGAAAAGTGCCGATATGCGGCAGGCCCGACGGACCATAGCCGGTTTCAAACAGCACCGGCGCATCGCCCGGTTTTCCGCCGCGCAGCCGCTTTGCGAGGCGTTGTGCCTCCTGAAATGGCCATGCCTTGGATGAACGGGCTGCGTCTGTGAGTGCTGTTTCTGTCATAGTCCGGCGGCTTTTATGGAAGGCTGGCAATGTTGCAAGCGCGAAGGTTTGGCGGCGCATGGCCGATTTGTAGGACGTGCATGACAGATCGGGCAAAGTGTCATGCAGGTCATACAGGGTGTTCTGCTGTGTTTTCAGAGTGATACGAATGTAGGCATCGGGTGACATTTCTCCAACTTATGACCGCAATGATCGGCGCGCCATTTGGGTCCGCCATAGCCGGGTCGGGTCATGTAGGACAGCGGTCAGGTCTCCGCATTTTGCTTGTTCGGCTCTCGCCGCACGCTAAACAGACGGACATGGATCGGCGCAGACGGCCCGTATTTCTCACCTTGATGCTGCTGGCGATTGCCGTCCGCAGCGTAGTTGGCGCGCCGTGCTGTCTGGATATGGCGCGGGCCGCTCCGCTCGCTGCCGAAACGTCCATGCCAGACCATGCCCATCACTCCGCATCGGCGGCTGAGGGCGGTAGTCATGACAATCATTCAGGTAACAATGCCGCCAATCCGTGCTGCTCTGCCTGCGGTCCGACGCTTCCGCCCGAAACACCTTCAATCGGCGGAATTATCGCGCCGCGTGAAATGCCACAGCCTGCGCCCATCCGCGCGCTGGCAACCCGTCCGCCCTATCCCGCATACGAAGCGACTGGCCCGCCGATCCTGATCTGAACAGCACTTTCAGATTTCAGGAGAATACAATGACTACGCTTTACAGGGCGGGCAGTATGCTCGCACTCGCTGGCGCGCTGTGCGCCGCTGCTCCCGCTATGGCTGATGAAGGTCACGATGATAGCAAATCCGGCGTCGATGCGCTGGACCATGCGCCCATCGGTGTGATGGGCGATCACCGCCATGCAAAGGGCGAATGGATGATAAGCTACCGGCTGATGCATATGGACATGGCCGGTATCCAGATCGGCACCGACAGCGTGACGCCGGAACAGGTTGCGACCACCGTGCCCAATCGCTTTTTCGGAGAGACTGGTCAGCCGCCGACGCTGCGGATCGTGCCGACATCGATGCGGATGGACATGCATATGGCGGGCATGATGTATGGGCTATCCGATCAGGTCACGCTGATGGTGATGGGCAATTACATCACCAAAGAGATGGACCACATCACCTTTCAAGGCGGTGCCGGAACAACGCAGCTTGGCAATTTCCGCACCCGCACCGCTGACCTTGGCGATACCAAGGTGGGCGCGCTTATCGGTCTGACTGACAATGTCCACATCAATGCGGGTATATCGGTCCCGACCGGCACCATCACCGAAGAGGCTGAAATCCTCACACCGATGGGCGCGGCACCGACCGTGCGCACGCCCTATCCGATGCAGATCGGGTCGGGCACGTGGGATCTGGAGCCGGGCATTACCTACCGCGCGCAATCGGAAAAGTTCGGCTGGGGCGCGCAGGTAAAGGGCGTTATCCGGATCGGCGAAAACGATGCCGATTACTCACTCGGCGATAAAGCGATGGCCACGGCATGGTTCGCCGCATCGCTGGCACCGTCCGTCGCCCTTTCAGCCCGCGTTCAGGCGGAAATGATAGGGCGTGTGGACGGCATTGATCCGGCCATCATCGGTCCGGTTCAAACTGCCAACCCCGATTTTCAAGGTGGAGAAAGCGTGACCGCATTCGGCGGCGTGAATTACGCTGCGACCGGCGGTGCGCTGAAAGGATGGCGTTTGGGCGTCGAAGCTGGCCTGCCACTGGTGCAGGACCTCAACGGCCCGCAAATGCCAACCGATTACACCGTGACGGTCGGGGTTCAGAAAAGCTTTTAAAAGCTTGCCCTGAGACTTCGGTCCGCAGGGTCGCAGGAGAGGGGTGGTGTAGGCCGTGCAGACCTGTGCTGCCCCTCTTTACGCTGCCTCTAAGCCATCAATACGCGGTCAAGGAGGCGATCTTTCCGCCCTTTACCTGATACTCCGAATAGGAGCAGCAAACCTCAGTGCCATCGGCGAACGTGTAGGCTACTGATAGGTAGACATTGCCGCCGCTCATACCGCTATCGTCGATGCGAATGCCGGGCGCGCCGGGGCCGAAATTGAGCGCATACATCTGTTTGATCTGCGCGCGTCCTACTGCCGTCATGCCGTTGGCGGTGACCACTGCGTCCGGCGCGAAGGTCGCCACAAACCGGTCGAGATTGCCCGATCTATAGGCATCGACATGGGCCTGCACCGCCCTGATGCTGGCGGCATCCGCCGCATTTTCCTGAGCCATGGCCATCGGTGCCGACACCGCCGCTGGCACGGCGGCGACGAAAGCCGCCGCTGCAAGTGCAATTCTGAACTGCATAAAAACCCCCACATCCGGTTTTTTCGAGCATATCTCGTCCAAACTATCCGCCCCAATCGTTTACTTTTCGTTCTCGTTTGCGCATTCCTACCGAAGTGAACGCCCCCTCCTCTCCCTCCTTTGAACCTCTTCCCCTGCCCGCGCTCCATGCGAACCATGGCGGCAACTGGCTGCGATCTCCCACCGGAGAAACGGGCGCGGTGTCAAAAGGCGACGCCATCATGGCGGCATCGGACACGCCGGTGCTGATCCTGAATGCGCCGCTGGTCGCGAGCAGGCTCGGCTATCCCGATCTTTCGGGGCTGGACCTGCTGGAATTGTTCGCCTTCGTTCACCCTGCGCGGTTCTGCGTGCCGACGCCGCGCGGGCTGGCGCAGGCGCTGGAGATTGAAGAGCCTGCGGGCGATGAGGACGTGCCCAAATTCCTGCAATTGGCGGCGGGCGCGCTCGTCGCTGCGTGCGAGAACCCCGACTGGTTTGAACGGCAGGGCGCATGGAGCGTGCTGCAATCAATGGAGCGGCTGCGCTGGCCGTGGGCGCAGGTTATCAAACCGCATGTCGCGCGGCCTGAAAAGGCGGAGAAATGGCTGTTCGCTACCCTGCCCGAATGGGAGGAAACGCCCGAACGCGGCGCTCCTCGGCAGGTTGAACTGCCGGTGGACGATGTGCTCGCCCAGCTTGATCACCTGACAGGCGAGGCTGCCGAAAAACGCGAAGGACAGCGTGCCTATTCGGCGGACACTGCGCGCATCTTTGCCCCGCGTGACAAACAGGAATTGCCGCATATGGCTCTGGCGCAGGCCGGGACCGGGATTGGCAAGACGCTCGGCTATCTCGCCCCGTCATCGCTGTGGGCGGCGGCTTCGGGCGGGACTGTGTGGGTGTCGACCTTTACCAAGAACCTGCAGCGCCAATTGCGCAGTGAAAGCCGCCGAGCATGGCCCGTCAAACGCCCCGATGGCACCCCGCCCGTCGTCGTGCGCAAGGGGCGCGAGAATTATCTTTGCCTGCTCAATCTGGAGGACGCGCTGCAAGGCGGCTTTGCCGGTCGCCCCGCTATTCTGGCGCAGCTGGTGGCGCGCTGGGCCGCCTTTACCCGCGATGGCGACATGATCGGCGGCGATCTGCCCGGTTGGCTCGGCACGCTGTTTCGCAAACGCGGAATCGCAGCCCTCACCGATCAGCGCGGCGAGTGCATCTATGCCGGATGCCCGCACTACCGCAAATGCTTCATCGAACGCGCCGCGCGTGACAGTGCGCAGGCCGATCTGGTGATTGCCAACCATGCGCTCGTCATGGTCAACGCGGCGCGCGGGCGCGATCATGCCCAGCGCCCCACCCGCCTGATCTTTGATGAGGGGCACCACGTTTTCGAAGCAGCGGATTCGACCTTTGCCGCGACGCTCTCGGGGCAGGAAGCCATTGAGCTGCGCCGCTGGATCATGGGGCCGGAGCGCAAGAACCGGGGCCGGCGTCGGGGACTAGCCGCGCGCCTCGCCGATGTTGCAAGCTATGACGATGCCGGCGGAGAAGCGATTGAGGATGCGTGTGAGGCGGGCGCGGCGCTACCCGGTGAGGGATGGCTGCAACGCCTTGTCGAGGGCGAACCATCGGGCGAGATTGAACAGCTGCTCGCCGCAGTCCGCACGGCGACCTATGCCCGCGATGAAAGCGTCAATGGATCAAAGGGCCAGGAGGCAGGCTACGGCATCGAGACAGAGGCATCCGGCCTGCCCGGCGAAGTGATCGAGGCCGCTGGCGCCGCTGCCGAGGCGCTCGCCGCGATCCGCATACCATTGATCCGGCTGGGCGGACGGCTGGAGGCGATCATGGCCGATCCGCCGGACTGGCTCGACGGACAAGGGCGCGCGCGGATCGAGGGGGCGCGGTTCTCGCTTCAGTGGCGGGTCGATCTGATCGCCGCGTGGGAAGCTTTGCTGGCCCGGCTCGGCGGACCTGCCGATCCTGAGTTCGTCGACTGGCTGGCCGTCGATCGCAGCGATGCGCGCGAGTTCGATGTCGCGATCCACCGCCGCTGGCTCGACCCGATGAAGCCGTTTGCGCGCACCGTGCTGGAACCGGCGCACGGCGTGATGCTGACCAGCGCCACGCTGACCGACCGGATCGGATCGCAGGCGGGCGACCCGTGGGAATCGGCCATAGACCGGTCCGGCGCGGCGCATATCGAAAGCCAGCCGCTGCTGTCGGCCGCGCAAAGCCCGTTCGATTACGCCGCGCGCGCCGAAGTGCTGATCATCACCGACGTCAAAAAGGGCGATCTTCCGGGATTGGCGGGCGCGTATGCCCGGCTGATCGAGGCGAGCAAGGGCGGCGTGCTGGGCCTGTTCACCGCAATCCGCCGGATGCGCGCGGTGCATGGCCGCATTGCAGACCGGCTCGCACGCGAAGGCCTGCCGATCTATGCCCAGCACGTCGATCCCATCGACACCGGAACGCTGGTCGATATTTTTCGCGATGATCCCCATGCCAGCCTGCTTGGCACAGATGCCCTGCGTGACGGGGTGGACGTGCCAGGCCGCAGCCTGCGCTGCGTCGTGCTGGAGGCAGTGCCGTGGCCGCGGCCCGATATCCTGCACAAGGCGCGACGGGCTGCGTCGGGTTCAGGCAGCCAGTATGACGACCGCATCATCCGCGCACGGATCGCGCAGGCATTCGGGCGGCTGATCCGTAACAAGGATGATACCGGCCATTTCGTCGTCCTGTCCGCCGCATTTCCGAGCCGTCTGTTAAGCGCCTTTCCCGAAGGCACATCGGTCCGCAGGGTGACTTTGGATGAAGCGCTTCACCGGATCGAACACGGATTGATCGGCGAAGAGACGGAGCAGATTGCCGAAACAGATGGTAATCGCTCGTCACAGGAGCCAGACACCATTCCATGATCGAAGAATGGGTCTTTCTCGTCCGCGCGCTTTCCATTGGTAGCGGACTGACGCTGATCGCCATGGTCGCGGCCAGCGAAGTGCGCTTGTCGCTGCGGGTGCCGCTGATCGGTATGCTGGTCGGCGTGATCGGTTACCTGCTCAATTCGACCCCGCTGATGGGTGCGCAGGGGCAGCTGGACCCGCTCGTGGATTTCGTGGCGCTATCATCGCCGTTCTGGATATGGCTGTTCGGTCGCCGTCTGTTCGAACGCGGGCCTGAACGGCGCATCATGTTTGGTGCTGCGGGGGTCATGATTTTCGCGTGGTTCATCCAGAATTTCGTGCCCGTGACAGGACAATCCGGGTTTGTCCTGCTGCATGTCGCCGCGCTCATATTGATCGCGGACCTTGTGCGCGTGGGTATATTCGAGCGCGAGGATGATCTGGTTGAACAACGCCGGATCATACGCCTGTGGCTCCCACTGCTTGCCGCTGCGCAGGCGGGGCAGATCCTGATCGTTGAATTGCTGGAAATGGTGTCGGATTTCGACAGCAGCTATCCGCCCGCCTCGCTGCTCAATTCGGTGATCATCCTCCTCATCATGCTGTTCGCCGCGCTCGCCCTGTTTCGCACCGAACACGAATTGCTTCCCGCGGCGAAAACCGTGCCGGATGAACCTGCTGTCACACCAGCATTGCCTGACCTTAGCCCGTCGGAAAAAGTGCTGAATGACAAACTGAAAGGCGCAATTGCAGAAGGTTTATTCCGCGAGCCTGGCCTGACGATTGCGGCGCTGGCAGAGCATCTCGACACGCCGGAACACCGCCTGCGCGCGCTCATCAACCGCCGCCTTGGCTACCGCAATTTTTCCGCCTTCCTCAACCTGCACCGCATTGCCGAGGCGCGCGAAAAACTGTCCGACCCGCAGGCCGTTGACCTGCCGATCCTGACCATCGCAATGGATCTTGGCTACAATTCCCTACCCACATTCAACCGCGCATTCCGGTCCGAAACCGGCACAACGCCCAGCGATTTCAGGCGTAAAGCGTTCGGCGGCGCGGGCGAAGAGCCTGCCGATGCGGTTGTTCAAAACTGAAAATCTAAGAACGATTTCGGAATTGATGCGGATTGTGCGCGGGTGAGACGCGCGGTGTGATAGCCTGCTTCATACAGCGGACATCAACCGCCCTGGAGATGCCCGATGACCGCACCCGAACAAAACCTAACCTTTGCAAATGCGGTGGACCGCGTGGGCGAGCATTTCCTGAACGTCATCTATTTCGACGGCGGCCGCTATCTGATCGCTGCCGGCGTGCTCACGCTGTTCCTGCTGGTGTTTAACACATGGGCCACCAATCGCCGCATCCAGCGCGCGCGAAAGGCAGGCGCTGCTGATTACCGGCGGGAAATATTGTCATCGGGCCGCACGATCCTGGTGTTCGCGGTAACGACGCTGGCGACGCTGGTGGGCCGCGAAATGGGCCTCATCAATTTCAAGATGAACGATCCGGCGCTGTTTACAATCCTGTGGCAGTTTGCACTGATCGTGCTGGTCCATGATGCGTATTTCTACTGGATCCACCGCGCGATGCATTCAAAGGCGCTGTTTCGCGCAACCCATCTTCACCACCACAAATCGCGCACACCAACACCGTGGACGGCCTACAGCTTTTCCAGTGCAGAGGCGGTGTTTGAGGCTGGTTTCATGCCGCTGTTCCTGCTCGTCACGAGCCAGCTCGGCCTTGCCTATGCGGGTTATGCGATCCTGTTTTTCCTGTGGCACATGATCATTCGCAACGTGATGGCCCATGCCGGGTCAGAGCTGTTTCCCGCAGGCTGGGTCGACAACCCGCTCACCAGCTGGATCAGCACCACGACGCATCACGATCTGCACCATTCGTCAGGCCACAATTACGGGTTCTACTTTACGTTTTGGGACAAGTGGATGGGCACCGAACATCCGCGATACAAGCACGAATTTCGCAAGAATGCCAAGCCGCTGATCATGTTCGGCCGCAAGGGCGATGCGGCTGCCGCGCCAGCCGCCGAAACGATCTGACAGCAAATCCTTTACAGTAACGGTCTGCGCTCTCCTCGCGCGGTCCGGCGGCAGTCTCTCTGGCTTTCTACGCAGAAGTCATGAGGCTGCCGCATTTGCTTTACACAGCAGCCCGGATCGTGCTCAAGGGAACGGCGCAGGTCATGCTTATGCCGCGCAATTATTGACATGGAGCTTGCAAGCGGGTGACGAAAATCCTCGGCCTCTTACGGCATGCCAAATCGGATTGGGACGATGTGGCGCAGCGCGATTTCGATCGCGGGCTGAATGATCGCGGACGCCGCGGGGCAAAGCTGATCGGGGATCACATTCGCAGCCACGGAATCAAATGGGACCAGCTGGCAGCAAGCCCCGCAGCGCGGGTTGTTGCCACGCTGGAGACGGCGCTTCCCGAATACGAGCCGCATTATGACAAGCGGCTTTATCTCGCCAGCTCCGATACGATTGTGGAAACGGTGCAGGATCTGGCGCAGCAGGGCGACGCGGAGCCGGATACGGTGCTGGTCGCAGGGCACAATCCGGGGTTGCAGGAGGTCCTGCTCGATCTGGTATCGCCCAGCCATGAGAACGATTTGTTCAAAGAGGCTTCGGTCAAGTTTCCCACCGCCACCTTTGCAGTGCTGGAATGCCAGATCGACAGCTGGTCGGACCTTAAGAATTACTGCGCGAAAATCGTTCACTTTGCCCGGCCGCGTGATCTTGATCCCGAGCTTGGCCCGGAACACTAAAGACGGGATTATCCGCGCAGGATTGTTCGCGGACCCGGCCCTTTTGACCGCAGGTGATCGTCTGCGTTGTAGATCGCGCATTTTTTAAGGCTCAGGCAGCCGCACCCGATACACCCGTCCAGCGCATCGCGCGTGCGCTCCAGTTCAGCGATACGTTTGTCGAGAACACTGCGGATTGACTTGCTGATTGCCTCCCAATCGCGCGCCGTCGGCGTGCGTCCGTACGGCAGTTTGGCGAACTCTGCCTGTATCTCTTGCAATGTCAGGCCCAGCTGCTGGGCAATCCGGATAAAGCTGACGCGGCGAATGTCGGAGCGCAGGAACCGGCGCTGATTACCGCCTGATCGCACCGGCTCGATCAGCCCTTTGTCCTCGTAAAACCGGATTGCGGACACCGCCAGCCCCGTGCGGCGCGCCATTTCGCCAATCGGGATAAGGTCTGATTTGCGGAGCCGTGCTGTCATGATCTGATGCTTTCCAAATAAACCTTGATCTCAAGTTAGGTTGAGATTGCATCATGAGTGCACCCGGCGATTCGGGCAAGCAATTCTCAGGAGGCAATCCATGCCAACAGGACAAATCGAACACGCAAACCTATCCGTCACCCAGCCTCAGCGAAGCGCGGCGCTGTTTACCGCGTTGCTGGGCTGGCAGGAACGCTGGCGCGGCAAATCACAGTTGGGCGGCGAGACCATTCACGTTGGAGAGCCGGAGAACGGGCGAACCTACATCGCGCTTTATACCGGCAATCATGTGAAGGGCGATTATGCCAAGGGGCAGCCGCTCAACCACATCGGGCTGCTGGTCGATGATCTGGATGCGGCAGAAAATGCGGTGGTCGCCGCCGGGCTTAAGCCGTTTGGTCATGACGATTACGATCCGGGCAAAAGGTTCTATTTCTTCGACTGGGACGGCATCGAATTTGAAGTGGTCAGCTATGCCGGAGCGGCCGCATGAACGAGCCTATGCCGCGCGAACCAATGTTCGGTCCGCCACCGCCTCCAAAGCCTGGACGCCGGCGTCACAGCAGGTTTCGCTGGCTCGCTGCGCCTTTCACCCAGGGCTGGTCGGTACGGTCAATCTTCAGCTCCCCCGGCCATGCCGAACACAGCGCGCGCGCTTCTTCCGGAGAGCCGGACACCCAGCCATCGTAATCTTCGCGCCGCAGCAGCACTGGCATCCGGCTGTGAACGTCCTGCGCCGCCGATCCGGCGCTGTCCGTCATCACCATCGAATAACACAGGCCAAATTCATCGCTCTCCCGCCACACGCCCGCGCAGGCGAACAACCCGCCACCGGCATCATCGCTCGCGCTGGGCAGCGACATCCAGGTGCGCGTCATGCTCCCCTTTTTCCCCTGCGCCTCGGCCCATGCGGTCAGGGGGATAAGACAGCGGCGATTTTCAAACGAATGGCGCCAGAAAAAACTGTCTAGCTTATCAGTGCGGGCATTGTTGACCGGTTTGGGTTTTAACGGCTGTCCGCTTTTCCCCTTCATCAAGAGCGGAAAGCCCCACGTCATCTGCCTGATTTCGCCGTCAGCGGATACGAGGCCGGGATAGCCGGGATAGACCTCTTCGCCGAAATTCGCCCCGCCCAGCGCCTCCACCGCGCCGAACCACTTGGCGACTTCATCCTTACCCTTGGTCATGCGGTACAGATTGCACATCAGGCCGCGATCCTAAGCATTGCCGACGACGAAACATGCCGCCGCCATCAGGGCCCCTGCCCACCGGTTTGAGCGGAAGCGCTCAAGCGGATTGGCCGGGTCCTGCGGGTCCAGCGTTGCCACCTGCCACACCAGATGCAGCGCCACCGGAGCGAGCGCGAGCAGCGCAGTCCAGTCCGGCCGATATAGCCAGATACCCAGCCCCCAAAATCCGATTGTGGCGGCATAGAACGCGCCCACACCTTCATGAACTTTTGCCCCCATTCGCAGCGCAGAGGACTTGATGCCGACCAGCGCGTCGTCCTCGCGGTCTTGCAGGGCGTAGATTGTGTCGAACCCGATGACCCAACAAATGCACCCGGCATAGATGCAGGCAAGCACATCCCAATTGTCCCAGCGCAGCTGCGTCCAGCCGACCAGCACGCCCCAATTGAACACCATGCCCAGCCACGCCTGCGGCCACCACGTGATGCGCTTCATAAATGGATACGCCGCCACCAGAGCTACACTGGCAAGCGCGACAATCTGCGCCTCCAGCCTCAGCTGCAACAGTACGATCAAGCCTACTCCGCACAAAACCAGCAGCCATCCCCAAGCGAGCTTTTTCGAAACCCGCCCGCTGGCAATGGGCCGCGCCGCAGTTCGGGCGACTTTCTTGTCGAGGTCAGCGTCAACGATGTCATTGTAAACGCAGCCAGCCCCGCGCATCGCAATCGCTCCCAAAAGGAGCCAGCCAAGCAGCGGCAATTGCCACCCCGCGCCCGTCAGCCAAACACCAAAAACGCACGGCCAGAACAATAGCCACCATCCGATTGGCCGATCAAACCGCGCCAATTGCGCAAGGTCGCGCGGCAATTGCGGCAGGCGTTCGATCAGACCGCGATGTTCAGTGTCTGGGACGATCTGCTCTGTCATGCCGCCTTCGCCTGCCGATGCGGCGAACATTGGCCGGGCAGCACTGCCGCTTTGCCGAAATGTGCTGTCTGCGCTGTCATGACTTGCTCCCTAGCGCCAGCCGCGCCTAGGGGAAAGGGATGTCCGATACGCCTTCCCCCCGCACGCCCGCATGGCCTCCGCGCAGCGCGCCGCGCCTGTTCGTGGAGGATCGGCTGGAGGAAGGGTGCGCCATCACGCTGGAGGGGCAGCAGGCGCATTATCTGGGCAAGGTCATGCGCCTGCGCGAAGGCGATGCGGTGATCCTGTGCGACAATCTGACCGGCGAATGGGCCGCTCGGGTCGGCGCCGCGAGCAAACGCCGCATTGATCTGATCGTCGCAGAGCGGCTGCGGACGCGTGAGGCGGTGCCCGACCTGTGGCTATGCCCTGCGCTGCTTAAAAAAGACCGGTTCGACATGGTGCTGGAAAAGGCGACCGAGCTGGGCGCGGCGCGCATCGTGCCCGCGATCACCCGGCGCTGCGTTGCGGACAAACTGAACCTAGATCGCGCGCAGACGATCACGGTAGAGGCGGCAGAACAATGCGCGCGCACCGCTTTGCCGCAGGTCGATGCGCCGCAAAAACTGGCCGCGATGCTGAATGATTGGCCCGCGGACCGCGCGCTGTTCTTTGCTGATGAGTTAGGCGGAGACCCGGCTGCGGAGGCGTTTGCCGCGCATCATGGACCAGCGGCGATCCTGATCGGGCCGGAAGGCGGATTTGACGATGCCGAACGCGAGGCGATCCGCGCGCATCCGGCCGCACGCCCGATCACCCTTGGCCCGCGCATCCTTCGCGGCGAAACCGCTGCGATCGCTGCGATTTCAGTGTGGATGGCGAGCGTCGGTGACTGGGCGAGGCAAGAATGATTTCGCGGATGCAAACACAATTTGCGCTTCCCACAGACGAATCGGTTTTCTAGGGCCACCGCAAAGACAGAAAGGTGCCCGTCTCCCATGAGCACACGCGAAGTATCGAACGATCCCGAACCGGTCATCGAAAGCCGCGACCAGCTGATCGCGCCAATGATCGGCGGCGAGAAAGCCAAATCGGACTGGCGCATCGGCACCGAACACGAAAAGCTTGTCTATCGCCGCGATGATCGCCGCGCGCCGTCTTACGCGGAAGAAGGCGGCATCCGCGATCTGCTGCTTAGCCTGCGAGAATTCGGCTGGGAGCCAATCGAGGAAAACGGCAAGGTTATCGCGATGAAAGGCGCGGACGGAAACGTCAGCCTTGAACCGGCGGGCCAGCTGGAACTGTCGGGCGCGCCGCTGGAAACGCTGCATGAAACCTGCAACGAAACCGGCCGCCATCTAACGCAGGTAAAACAGATTGGCGAGCGCTGCGGTGTCGGCTTTCTGGGACTGGGCATGTGGCCGGACAAAACCCGCGAAGAGCTGCCCGTCATGCCGAAAGGGCGCTATGACATTATGATGCGGCACATGCCCAAGGTTGGCAATCTGGGCCTCGACATGATGCTGCGGACCTGCACCATTCAGGTCAATCTCGATTATTCATCCGAAGCGGACATGGCGAAGAAATTTCGCGTCGGTCTGGCGCTGCAACCGCTTGCCACGGCGCTGTTCGCCAATTCGCCGTTCACGGAGGGAAAGCCCAACGGATACCTGTCCTATCGCAGCCATATCTGGTCGGATACCGATCCGCATCGCACCGGTATGCTGCCGTTCGTTTTCGAAGACGGTTTCGGCTATGAACGTTGGGCCGATTACATGCTCGACGTGCCGATGTATTTCGTGTTTCGCGACGGCAAATATATTGACGCGGCGGGGCTGAGTTTCCGCGATTTCATGGACGGCAAACTGTCCGTGCTTCCCGGCGAACGCCCGACGGCGAGCGATTGGTGGGATCACCTTTCCACCGCCTTTCCCGAAGTGCGCCTGAAAAGTTTCCTCGAAATGCGCGGCGCCGATGGCGGGCCGTGGAGCCGCATTTGCGCCCTGCCCGCATTCTGGGTCGGCCTGCTGTATGACGAAGGCGCGCTGGATGCGGCGTGGGATCTGGTCAAAGGCTGGTCGATGGAAGAGCGCGAGCGGCTTCGCAATGAAGTGCCGCGCCTTGCCCTCGATACTGCGCTGCCGGGCGGCGGGACGATGCAGGATCTGGGCCGCGAGGTGCTGAAGATCGCGCATGGCGGCCTCGCCGCGCGCGGCAAACTGAACGCCAGCGGCGACAATGAAACGGGTTATCTGGAAACGCTGGACGAGATTGTCATCTCTGGCAAAGTCCCCGCGCAGCGCCTGCTTGATGCCTATCACGGCGAATGGGGCGGCGACATTTCGCGCGTCTATAAATATTCGTTCTGACAGGCGAAGCTGAACGGCAGCGCGCGATTACTCCGCAGGCTCTGCCGATCCGCCCGGCAGCCGCTTACCCCGGCGGCTCACCAGTCCAAAGACGGCCCGTTTAAGGCGGGATAGCCGCGCGGTGATGATGCCGTGCTGCTCCATCCAGTCGTAATATTCGCGGTATTTCGTGTCTTCGGCCAGCAAATGCGCCTCTTCCGTGCGCGCGCGCCAGTAATAGATCGCGTTCACCAGCAGCAGGAAAAACGTGTTGCGCACCGCATCGGCGGCATCGCCACTGGTGACAAGGAACGGCATGACAGAGCACCACCAGAACAGGTTTTTCGATAGATAGGCGGGGTGGCGCGTGTACCGATACGGCCCATTGGTCAGCACGCCGCGATAGGTCAGGTTGGAAAACCGGATGCCGAACGCGGCCGTCGCCCACGCATAGATCGCCGTCAGAAATACCAGCCATACCGCCCAGACCCACAGCAGCGGCTCGCTCCCGCTAAGCCAGTCACCCCAGCCCGCCACGTTTTGTTCGTAACTCAGCACCTGATTGTTGCTGCCGATCAGCCCCCAGACAAACGGCGGATAGCACAGCAGCGCCGCGATCCATCCTCCCAGAAACGGGTTGCCGGACCGGATATGCGCGTCAAGCGGGCGCAGCGTAAACAGATAGCCAACCGTCCCGATCTGCACGTCGATCACAAACAGCAGCGTGATAAGCAGCATGGCGAGCGGAACCGGATTTCCGATGATCGCGGCAACATCCGCCTCGACAATGAAGGCAAAGCCGGGCGGCAGGATGGAGATCATGAATGCGCCAAAGAACCCTTTTATGATCCACGCGCGCCAGTGTTTATTGATCGCATCGCCATCCCAGCCGTCATTTCCGGTAATGGCTGCGCCAAAATGCCACAGGCTGTCGCGCGGCTCTATCATCACACGGTCGATCCAGATGATATACGGCACGCATAGCAGCGCCAGCGGCACGGCAGCGGCGGTCAGCACCTGCATGGCGAACAGATACGATCCGTCCCAATACCACCGCCCCAGACCGTATAGCGCAGCCAAGACGGCGAAGGTTGCCCACAATCCGATGATCTTGACCGCCGAAATGGGCACCACATCATCTATCGGACGCTTCAATTGCCAGTAAATGCCGGTTGATCGGCGCAGGTGCACCCGGTCGACCAGCACCGACCACAGCGCCATCGGTCCTGCGGTGAACAACATGGAGGCAAGCGCGGCGTATGGCCCGGATAGCACGCCGCGCTCCGCCGCCAGCGGGCCGGACAGGCCCAGCGCATCGGCAAAAACAGGGTAGTTGCGGCAGAACAATATCCACACGAATAGCCCAAGCAGCCCGGCAAGGCCTACGCCTGCCGAAACATCGCTTTCAGGCGGGGCCGGTTTGGTCGCCCCGCGGTCTGTCTGAACCACTGTGTCCATCACAGCGGCTGCGATACCGCAAAAGGGTTAACGCCTCGATGACCCCGCGAACGCCGCAAACACGTGCGTCACGCGGTTCGCGCAGGCTTAACGGTAAGCGTGGATCGTGCCCGAATCGTCAAGCACATAAAGATGCTCGCCCGCGACAATCGGCGGCAGGCTGACGGGCTGATCGATATCAGCGAACAGCTGCGAGGAACCCTCGCCCGTGCTGACCCGCCAGATTTCCCCGCGAGAGCTTGCAACCCACAGATGGCTGCCTGCCAGCACCGGACCGGTCCAGAAAATCGGACCTTCGCGGTCTTTCTCGTCACGGAATGCCTGAAGCTGGGTGATCCAGCGCACGCGGCCCGTCGAACGCGCAATCGCCAACAGGCGCGCATCGTCGGTCAGGGTGAAAATCCACTCGCCCGCAATGGCCGGGGTGGAAATACCTGCAAGGTTCAATTCCCAAATGCGCTGGCCGGTGACAAGTTCATACGCCGCCATACGTCCGCCCTGACCCAGAGCGTAAACACGGCCCGAATCGATGATCGGATCAGCGTCGATATCGGTGATCGAGCTGACCGCGGTTGAAATATTGGTCCGCGCCAGCGCGTCCGCCCACAGGATGCGGCCATTTTCATAACGGTAAGCGTTCAGCTCTCCGCTTGAATATCCCGCGATCACGGTCCCCTGCCCTGCCGATGGAGCAGCGACGCCGAACACGCCTGATTGCGTCGTCGAACCGGATTCATCCCATACCAGCTCTCCGTCGGAGGCCTTGAGGGAGATGATCTGGTTGTCCTGCGTCATCACGAAAATCTGGCCAAACGCGATCGTCGGCGATCCGCGCAGCGGCCCGGCGGGGGTTGCTGTCCAGATTTGTTCGCCGGTGGCCGCATCCAGAGCCTTTACCTCGCCAGCGCCATTGGTCGCGTAGAGACGGCCGCTGTCATAGCTGACGCCGCCGCCGAAAGCGGATGGCCGCATATCATCGTCCATCAGCGCATCGGTGCGCCAGACAACCGATCCGGTTACTTTGTTGAAGGCGCTGATCGTGCCGTCTGAGCCAACCGCGAAAACCTTGTCACTGCCAATCACGGGTGTCGCAGCAAGGCGTGCGCGGTTGCTGGCCCCGGCGACGCGCGCGGTCCAGACCTTCGACGGATTTTCTGCAAGCGCGAGGTGGCCGTAAGATTTGCTGGCGGAACCGCCGACCTGGGCCCATTCGGCATTCACCTGCGCAGGCGGCAGGACCACGCTGACGCTGGCGAGCTGCGGATCAACCGCTGTGCCACTTTCAATGCGCGAGAGGATGGGGGTGCGATCGCCGACTGTCGGCGTGGTTTTCTTACCCCCGCCAAACAGCCCGTCGCCCGCGCAGCCGGTGAGGGTGGCTGCCAACGCGCCCGCAATCATCGCTGTCTTAGCTTGATATAATTTCATCATCATTCGCAGTTTTTTCCACAAAAATCGGTTCGGTGCGCCGGGTGGAGCGGGATTATCCGGCGCTATTGCGCCAGCGGGACGAGGCCCTGCTCAGGATCAATCCCTTCATCCTCCAGCAATTGTTCAACATCCTCAATCGCATCCACGCCCAGCAATCCGGCCATCTGGCGAGCGCGCGAGCGTAATGTTTCCGGCTGTTCCTCATCCTTGGCAATGGCGGCGAAAAGCGCGCCAGCCTCTGCGCGGTTGCCCGCTTCTAGATGGGCGATTGCGGTCAGTTCGCCCGCGCTTCCGAAAAATGCGTTGCCGGGTACGGCCAAATCTTCGAGCCTGGCGATGATATCCGCCGGTTCGCGTTCGTCAAAATTGCTGGAGACTTCGCGCACCCGGGCAAGATCGCGCAGCACCGATGGGGCGCTGTCATCTGCCGCGACAGCTGCATACAGTTCCACCGCCTCGTCCGTGTTGCCCTGCTCCAGCGCGGCGCCCGCCTGCAAGAACCGTGCTGCGGTGCGCGGTCCGGGCTGCTGAGAATCGAGCAGCGGTGCAGCCGCTTCGGATGCGGCGGCAAAATCGCCCGAGTCGACGTAATCGAGCGCGCTGACCAGCGTTTCGGACTGCGCTTCGTATTGGCTTTCCTGATAGCTATCCCATGCCAGATACCCGCCGAACGCGGCCAGTCCCAGCACCAATGCGCTGCCGATGGCGACGCCGTATTTCCTGGCAAACTGGGTGGCATCGTCCTGACGCACGGCATCGTCGATTTCGCGCATGAGGATTTCATCCTCAGCGCTGGTTTCGGTGCCGTCTGGCGTCTTGTCTTTCGAAGGGTTCCGGGAACCTGATGGGCCTAGCGCCACGGGGCTCAATTCCTCATGCAATTACGTGTTTGGCGGAGCTTTAGGCGGGCGCACGCTCTTCCGCAATGCCGCGTATGCCCGCAGGCGGGCTGTCTCCACCGCTGAAATTAGGTCCGGCAGTTGAACGGGCCATGAAGATACAGCGTATTCCCGGCCGCAGCGGACGCTATTTCGCGCCCTTCCACCGGCCATCAAGCGCGGCCGAATAGAGGTCGCTGTATCGTTCGATCATGCGCTTTGCATCGAAGAGCTTACGCGCTTTTTCACGGTTTTCCTTACCAATTTGCGCGCCCATATCAGGATAAAGCGCGATTTCGGCAAGCATCGCGGCGAGCGCGTCCGCATCGTTCGGCACGGCGATCAGCTCACGGTTCTTCTCGCCCACCATGGCCCGGATATCGCCCACATCGGGCGCGATGACCGGCAGACCAGCCGCCATTGCCTCCACCACGGAAAGCGGAAACTGTTCGGATTTGGACGACAGCGCAAAGATATCGAACATGCCGATAACTTTGGCCGGATCCTCTATCGCTCCGGGCAGATGCACCCGGTGGCTGATATCCGCATCCACTGCCGCTTTTTGAATGGCGTCTTTTTCCGGCCCCTCGCCCAGAATGACGAGGTGCCAGCTTTCCGGCAGATGCGAGACGGCCTCTACCAGCATTGGCAATTGCTTCACTGCGCGAAGGCCAGCGATGCTTCCGATCCATTTCTCACCCTCGCGTTTCACCAGCCGCAGCGCGCGCGGATCGGCTTTTCTGGCAAACGCTTTTGTATCAATGCCGTTGGGTATGCGCACGATGCGCTGACGCGGCTGTTTCCAAGCATCGAGCGCAATCTGTTCCAGCGTCTCGCTCGGCACGACCAGCGAATGCGCGCGGCCCAGTGCGATGCGGCGATACCAGTTGCGCGTGAATTTCAGCTCGCTCGCTTCGTCTTCGTTAAAGCCGTCTTCATGATGGATCAGCGGCGGCAGACCGAAATGCTGGGCGAACACGGTGTGCGCCATCACCACGTCCATCGCGCCCCAGTTATAAGTGAGGATCAGGTCATAGGGTTTGAGCGCCTGCGCAATCCCGACCAGCCTTCCCGGCGTGGGACTACCGGTGAGCGAGGGGAAATCCGCCGGATAGCCGACATGCGCTTTCCTCCGGTCGATCAGCGCGCGCGCGCCCATCTGATCGGGCATGGCCGAAACGATGTGGTGCGACAGCCCCTTGCCAAAGGCGTTGATCAGCTTGGCGCTGCGCACCTCTTTCCCGCCTGCCGCGAAAGTCGAATGGCAGTGCAACACTTTAAGAGCGTCTGTCATTGCGCGCTTGCCATCAGCGCATTGATTGCGGTGCGCGCCTCCGGTTCATCAAGGGATGGCGCATGGCCCACGCGCGGCACCGTGACCACGGTCATGGCCGGATTGCGGGCCCGCATCTGCTTTACCGTGGCCGGAGAGATCAGATCCGAAAGCTCGCCGCGCACCAGCACCATCGGCACATCGCGCAGCGCCTCGAATGCGAGCCAGAGATTGGCCGGCGCGGCATTGCCCGGTTTGCTGAACGGTTCAGCGATGGCCATGTCGTAATCGTAGCTGATGCGCCCGTTCTGGCTGACCACCAGCGTCCGCTTCGCCATCTCGAGCCATTGATCGAGATCGTAATCGGGAAACGCGCTGCCATGCACCGATGAAAGCGAGCGGGCCGCGTGGATCCACGTGGGATAGCTGCCGCCTTGCCCGACATAGCCGGAAATCCGCTCCACGCCCGAGGTTTCGATCTCGGGACCAATATCGTTCATGACGACTGCGGCAATCCGGCCCGGCTTTGCGTGGGCGAGCATGATCGTCATCAATCCGCCCATCGACGTGCCCACCGCTACAAACCGCTCAATCGCTTCACCCGCCAGCAATCGTTCGACATCGGCGACATATTGCACCGGATTGTAGCTGTCGGAGCTTTGCGCATAATCGCTCATCCCGCGTCCGCGCATTTCGGGCACGATCACACGGCGCGTCTGGCTGAGGTGGGCGGCGAGCGCGGCAAAATCGCGGGCATTGCGGGTGAGGCCGTGCATACAAAGGACCGGCAACCTGCCCGAATCGTTTGGCCCGGCGTAATCCCGGTAATGCAGTCTCAGCCCGTCCTCACTGGTCCAGAACCGGTCTTCGTAATTGGATGCCATGTCAGGCGAATTTCCCTCACAGGTTTTGCAGGCGGGCACGCTTGCGCCCGCCATCGCTTACCCCCACTATCGCGGGATGCGAGCAGAACCGCAACCTTCGAGGTACATCGCCGACCCTGCCATTACCGCGCTTGCCGACTGGATCGGCGCGCCGGTGGAGGCTGCGGACTTTCCCGAAACCATAATGCGGTTTCGCAACGATCGCTGGGCGGCATCGGTGGGGTTGGACAGCCTCGATGATGCCGCGTGGATCAGGCATTTCGGCCGGTTTGAACCGCTGGATGGCAACCTGCCCCGGCCGCTCGCGCTGAAATATCACGGGCACCAGTTCCGCGTTTACAATCCCGATATCGGCGATGGACGCGGGTTTCTGTTCGCCCAGATGCGCGGCGCGGACGGGCGGTTGCTGGATCTCGGCACGAAAGGTTCAGGCCAAACGCCCTACAGCCGCGCAGGTGACGGGCGTTTGACGCTGAAGGGCGCGGTGCGCGAAATTCTGGCCACCGAAATGCTCGAAGCGTTGGGCGTGAACACGTCCAAGACATTCTCCGTCGTCGAAACTGGTGAACAATTGCAGCGCGGCGATGAACCCTCGCCCACACGGTCCGCCGTCATGGTCCGGCTGAACCATTCGCACATCCGCATCGGCACGTTTCAGCGCCTTGTCGCGCTCGAAGACGCTGACAATATGGCGCAATTGGTGGATTACTGCCTGACGCAATTCCCCGGCCCCTTGCCGCCAGACGATGCGCCGGGACGCGATGAACCCGCGGTTATCCTGCTGCATCAGGTGGTCGAGCGGATGGCCGATCTTGCGGCCAGTTACATGGTCGCAGGTTTCGTCCACGGCGTGCTCAACACTGATAACATGAATATCGCCGGCGAAAGCTTCGATTACGGGCCGTGGCGCTGGCTGCCGACCTGGAACCCCGGATTTACCGCCGCCTATTTCGACCACGGCGGCCTATACGCCTTTGGCCGCCAGCCAGAGGCGCTGCACTGGAATTGCGGACAGCTGGCCGTGGCTTTGAGATTGCTGGCCGATACCGAGCCATTGGTGGCCGCGATGAACCGTTTCGGTGATCTGTACATGGCAGCAATTGCGCGGCGCTGGTGCTGGCGGCTGGGCGTGCAGCCGCGCGGGGCCGAAGCGGATACGGCCCTCGTTTCGACATGCGAGCAGCATATGCGCGATGCGGCGATCGGACCCGGCGCGTTTTTCTTTACGCATCGCGGCGGGCGCGGCCATGCCGAGGGGGATCTGGCCGACGCACTCGCCGGGTATGAAAGCGTGGCGGACGGCCATGAATACTGGTCCGATGCAGCGCCGCAATCCATGCTGATCGAAGAGGTAGAGGCCATCTGGTCCGCCATCGACCAGCGGGATGATTGGTCCGTCCTCGACAACAAGATCGCCCAGCTGCGACGCATGGGCGAAGCACACGGGGAGCCGCCGGAACCCGCAGGTCATGCTCGCCCCGGATGAGCCAGCGCGCCTAACCCGGGTAACGCTGTCCCCGGCACGCCCCATTTCAATTGCGCGTCAGCCCTATCTTTTCCACGCCGCTCGCATTACCGGATTGGCCAAAGCTTGCCCCTTTGCTGATTTGTCATCATGGAGAGCAAGTGCGTTACATCCGGGGGGAAGTTGTAAAGCGTGACCAATAACATGCTGATATCTTATGATCCTGCGACGGGTGAGGAATTGTGGCAAGGCGCAATCGGCGATGTCGATGCCTGCGTCAGCGCCGCCCGGCGCGCATGGCCATCATGGGCCGCACGCCCGCTCACCAATCGGATAGAATTGGCCCACCGGTTCGCCAATGAAGTGCGGAAAGAAGCTGACGGCCTTGCCGAACTGATCGCACGCGAAGCTGGAAAACCGCTTTGGGAGGCCAGGACCGAGGTCCAGGCCGTCATCAACAAGGTCGATATCTCGGTCACCGCCTATGCAGAACGTACCGGGCAAAAAAAACTCGACAGCGGTTTGGGCGGCACAGCATCTGTCAGGCACAAACCGCACGGCGCAATGGCAGTTCTGGGTCCGTACAATTTTCCGGCGCACCTTCCCAACGGACATATCATTCCCGCGCTGATCGCGGGCAATGTCGTGATTTTCAAACCGTCTGAAAAAACGCCCGCAGTCGGCGCTGCACTGGTCGAATGTTTTCGCAAGGCGGAATTTCCCGAAGGCGTCGTGCAGGTCCTTATCGGCGGGCCTGACGAGGGCAAGAAACTGGTCGCGCATCCCGGCATCGATGGTGTGCTGTTCACCGGCTCTGCCAATGCAGGCATCGCGATCAACCGCAAACTGGCCACCAATCCGGGGAAGATCGTCGCGCTGGAAATGGGCGGTAACAATCCGATGGTCGTCATGCCCACGCCTAAATTGCAGGATGCCGCCGTGTTGATCGTGCAAAGCGCGTTCATGACCGCAGGCCAGCGATGCACGGCAGCGCGCCGTCTGATCGTGCTGGACGAGGTGTTCGATGACCTGATGGCGGAACTGATCCCGCTCACCAAAAAACTGATCGTGGGCGATCCGCTCGACGATCCGCAGCCCTTCATGGGTCCGGTGATCGACAACGAGACGGCCGACCTTCTCGGCGAGAGTTTTCTCGCGCTCGTCACCGCTGGCGGAAAGCCGCTGACGCATCTGAAACGCCCCGATGCGGACAAACCGTTCCTGACGCCCGGCATTATCGACACGACCGACATGCCGGACCGGCCCGATATCGAATTGTTCGGCCCGATCCTGCAAGTCATCCGCGTGCCGGACCTCGACGCCGGCATTACCGAGGCGAACAACACCCGATTTGGTCTGTCCGCTTCACTAATAGGCGGATCGCCAGAGGATTACGGGCGGTTCTGGGCCAATATCCGCGCCGGTATCATCAACTGGAACAGGCCCACAAACGGCGCATCGTCATCCGCTCCGTTTGGCGGCATTGGCCTCTCCGGCAATCACCGGCCTGCGGCGTTCTATGCTGCGGACTATTGCGCCTATCCCGTCGCAAGCACGGAGATGGAGCAACCGCGCGCCACCATCGGCGTCGGCTTGAAAGAGTGACGCGGCCCGCGCAGGCCTGTCAGCCCGCTTTCGTCCAGTAAATCAGATCGACGGCGGCCAAACCGCCCTGCGCAGGCCGGGTGTGCATGATCACCCGCGCTGTCCGACCATCGGCAATCATCACTTCATCTTCTGCGCGGTAAATGCGCGTATCTAACCGCGCGCGATCGGCTTTCGCAAAATGCCATTGGAGGACGTCCTGCGGCGCAGCCGGGGTCAGATATCGGACCACGCGGAGGCTGCAATTGCCCGCATCGGTGCCAGCTGCCTGCTGCACCATGCCGTGCGGCATGATCATCGCAGCATCCGGCATTTTCGCCGCCCAGTCGAGGCTGTCTGTCAGCAGGTCGGCGCAGTTAGCGGGGCTGCCAGCCGCCTTGGCAATGTCGCCTGCATATCGCAGCGCGGCCAGCGATTGCGGCGCGCCTGCCGTTTGGGCCTGCGGAATATCGGCTATCGGGCCGCCCGTCAGCAATTGCGCCAGCGCAACCTCGCGCGCCCTGCTCGCCAGCTCTGGCGAACTGGTCAGCGGGGGCAGCGCCATATCGTATCGGATGGTGAGCGCGGCGTTTGCTTCGTTGAGATGCGAAAGGTCAGGATCGGACATCAGCGGATCATTAAGCGCGCGCGCCATCACCGGATCGCGGATCTCAGCTGCATCGCCGTCGCTTTCGGCCGCTTCGGGAGCGCAGGCAGCCAGCATCGCAAACCCTGTGAGGCAGGCGATCTGTGCAGCAAGGAAAGCGCGCGGCGACATCATGCCCTAGCCCCTAACGCAGACGGGTTAAAATTCGCCCATCCCTGCGTGCGCAACACCGGCTAATCCGCACACAAAAACGCCTCCATACCCCAAGGGGCATGAAGGCGTTCCCTGCGGCAGATGCCGCGTCTTAGGCCATTGGTGGGATTGGCCCAAGCAGGTGGGGATCGGCATGGAAAGTGTTGGCTTGCCAGCGTCTCCCGATCTTGTTGTTCATGTATAGGGTAAGTAATCTGAACGCGCTGCAATCCGTTTTGAAAGCCGCCGTTCAGTTTCGAAATGCCACTTTGCCTGCTTGCCGCCGCTGCGCGCTGCGCTTAGGGCGAATAGTTCATGGCAACACTTCCCCCAGCATCAGCGGCATCCGATAGCGCCGAACCCTCCGGCCTTCCCGCCGCGTTGGCAGCGTATGTGATGTGGGGCTTCCTGCCGCTTTACCTGCTGCTGGTCACCACCGTGCCGCCGTTCGAGTTTGTCAGCTGGCGGATCATCTGGACGCTGCCATTCTGCCTTTTGATCGTCGCGCTGCGCCGCCAATTTCCCGCTTTAAAAGCGGCCCTCACCAATCGCCGCACGCTGCTCGCGCTGTTTGCCAGCGCGCTGCTGATCGCGATCAACTGGTTCGTCTACATCTGGGCGATCATGCAGAACCAAGTCTACGCGGCCAGCCTTGGCTATTACCTGAACCCGCTGCTCAATGTGCTGCTGGGCACCCTGCTGCTGGGTGAGCGGCTAAGCCGGTTGCAATGGCTGGCCGTGGCGATTGCCGCGACGGCGGTCGCGCTGCTGGCAATCGGCGCGCTGACAACGCTTTGGATCAGCCTCAGCCTTGCTTTCAGCTTTGGCCTTTATGGTATTGTGCGCAAACAAGTACCTGTCGGATCGCTGCCCGGACTTACCATTGAAAGCGCAATCCTGCTGCTGCCCGCCTCTGGCATTGCGATGTGGTATGCTGGCAGCGCGGCCGGCTCAGCCTTTGGCACGGACGCATTCCTTAGCGCGGTGATCGCATTTTCCGGCGTCGTTACCGCTGTGCCGCTCCTGCTGTTCGCGATTGCGGCAAAGCGAATGAAATATTCGACCCTTGGCTTCATTCAGTACCTTGCCCCCACGATCGTCTTCATTCTGGGCCTGACGGTGTTCGGAGAGGAACTGAAGCCCGCGCAGCTCGGCAGTTTTGTGCTGATCTGGATTGCGGTTGCGATATTCATGGGCGACCTTTGGGCGAAAAGCCGCCGGGCCGCGCAGCCCGCCTAATCCGCTATCCGCCAGCCGATGGTCTGCCCGCCATGCCACGGCACAATCGTCGCCCCGGCAAGATCCAGTTCCTGCGGCACGGCAATCTCCGCCCGTTCCAGCGTGATGCGATCCTCATTCACCGGCAGCCCGTAAAAAGCGGGTCCATTCAGCGAAGCAAACGCCTCAAACTGGTCCAGCGCACCCTCTTCATCGAAGACGGTGAGATAGCTTTCGAGCGCATAGGGAGCGCCAAAAATGCCTGCGCATCCGCAATCGCTTTCCTTGTCCCCGCGCAGATGCGGCGCGCTGTCCGTGCCAAGGAAGAATTTGGGCGAGCCGGATGTGGCCGCCTTGCGCAGCGCCAGCCGGTGCGTCTCACGCTTTGCGACGGGCAAGCAATAATTGTGCGGCTGTATCCCGCCAACCAGCATGGCGTTGCGGTTGATGTGGAGGTGCTGGGGTGTGATTGTCGCCGCGACATTCTCGCCCGCCTGCTCGACAAATTGCACCGCGTCGGCGGTCGTGATGTGCTCAAACACCACCTTCAGTTTCGGAAAGTCACGCACGATTGCGCGCAAATGCCGCTCGATAAATATAGCCTCCCGGTCGAACACGTCGATATCGTGGTCCGTCACCTCCCCGTGGATGCAAAGGACTATGCCGTCCGCCTCCATCCGCTCCAGCACCGGATAAAGCTTGGCAACATCGCTTACCCCGCTCGCCGAATTGGTGGTGGCGTTGGCCGGGTAAAGCTTTGCTGCCGTAAACACGCCTTGCGCTGCGCCGCGCGCCAGATCGTCGGGATCAGTCGTATCGGTGAGATAGCACGTCATCAGCGGCTCAAACGCGGTGCCTGCCGGTGTCGCGGCCCGAATACGCTCGCGATATTCCTGCGCAAGCTGCGCCGTCGTGACCGGCGGCGTCAGGTTCGGCATCACAATCGCGCGGGCAAACTGGCGCGCAGTATACGGCACCACGCCGCGCATGATCTCTCCATCGCGGAAATGCAGGTGCCAGTCATCAGGGCGGCGGATTGTCAGCGTATCGGTCATGCTGCCCCCCTTAAGCAGCCAAGCCGCCTCTTTCCAGCCCCGCTGTCCGCGCATATGGGACAGTGCATGACAGCCATCGGATTTCTCGCCTGCGAAACCACCCTGCCCAGCGCCGGAGAACGCCGCGGCGACGCGTTTGAGCACGACCTGATGATCGCTGCGCTGGAGCCAGCTTTCGCGGCAAAGGGGCTGGAGCTGCGCGTCATCGATTGGGAGGCGCCGCTGGCAGAATTTGACGGGCTGGCTCTTGTGATGCTGGGGACGGCGTGGGATTATCAGGACAAGGCGGAGGCATTCCTCGCCAAGCTGGAAGGTTTGGAGAAACGCGGCATAATCGTCTGCAATTCGTCCAGCCCCGTTCGCTGGAATGCGTCGAAAACCTATCTGAAAGAACTGGCGTTACGGGGCGCGCGCACCATACCCACGATCTGGCTGAATGATGTCACCCCTGCCGACGCGCAGTCAGCGATGAATGAATTTGAGTGCGACACGCTGGTGGTGAAACGTCAGGTGGGTGCGGGCGCGATAGATCAGGTGTTGCTGCGCCGCGAAGCTTTGCCCGAAACCGGATGGACTTTTGGCCACCGCGCGATGCTCCAGCCGTTCCTCCCGGCCATTGCCGAAGAGGGTGAGTTGAGCTTCATCTTCATCGACGGCGCGTTCAGCCATGCTCTGCGCAAAGTGCCGGCAGCAGGCGATTACCGCATCCAGTCGCTCTATGGCGGGATCGAAAGCGTGTATGCGCCCTCGGCGGACGAAGCGGATGCCGCCGCCGCAATTATCCGCGCACTGCCGTTCCCCGCGCCGCTTTATGCACGTATCGACATGCTGCGCGCAGAGGATGGCGGGCTGATGGTTATGGAAGCGGAGATGATCGAACCCTATCTCTATCCTGAACAAGGGCCAGACCTGGGCGAAAAACTCGCCGCCGCCGTTTTGCAGAGAGTTTCGTAATTATGTCAGCCAAGATTTTGAAAAGCCGCGCCATCGTGCGGATTGCGCCGCGCACCCCGGATGAGGATGTCGCCGCGTTTCTGCAAGGGCTGGTGACCAACGATGTCTCAGGCGAACTACCCGTCTATGCCGCACTGCTGAGCGCGCAGGGCAAGGCGATGTTCGATTTTTTCGTATGGGCCGGCGCTTCGGGTGAACTGCTGCTGGATTGCGAGGCGCAGGCGGCAGACGATCTTGCCAAGCGGCTGTCGCTTTACCGGCTGCGCCGCGAAATCGACATTGCGCGCAGCGATGATCTGGCGGTTTACTGGAGCGCGTCGCAATTTGACGGCGGAGTGCCGGACCCCAGGCTACCTGAACTCGGATTTCGCGCGGTAGCCCCTGCGTCAGAGGCCGCAAGCGGAGACGATCTGTATTTGTCTCACCGGCTCGATCAGGGGGTTGCTGAAGGCCGCGAAGAACTGGGCGACGTCCTGTGGCTGGAAACCAATGCGGTGGAACTCAACGGCGTCAGTTTTGAAAAGGGCTGCTATATCGGTCAGGAAAACACCGCGCGGATGAATTGGCGGCAAAAGGTCAATCGCCGGCTGGTGGTCGTCCCGATTGCAGCGTCTGATGAAAAGCGCCGCAAAACGGCTTACCCCGATATTGGCAAAGCGGTGGATCACCTGCGCGTTGCCGATCTGGACCCGGCGGCACTCCCTGATTGGCAAGCCGCAGGCATCACGCAATAGCCTATATCTGATAATGCTCGGCTAGGGATGCCTCGAGATTGGCGGCCGCCCTGTCCCGCGCCGTATCACGCGGCAGACCCAGCGATTTGGCCAGCGCAGCCCCGATCAGCGCATCGCCCAGCGCCAGAAGCACCAGGCTAAGCGTGTCTTCGTGAATGTGCATATCGTCGCGGTGTGTCAGCGCCTCATCCGGCGCGATCTCGTCCACCAGATCGTGAATGGTGCTGATAATCGGATTGAGCGCGTCTTCGTTACCCGTCAGCAGCATCCAGCTGGTGAGCGCGCCTGCCCCTTCGCGGTCGAACGCATCGAAAGCCAGATCCACGACCTCGCGGGCTGACCCCAGCCCCGCCCGGCTTGCGCGGACGGCGTCTATGATGGTTTCGCACACCGTTTTTGCCAGATGTTCGGCCAGCGCCTTTTGCAGGCCTGATGCCGATCCGAAATGGTGCAGCAAATTGGCGTGGGTGCGCCCGATTCGCCCGGCCACAGCCTTTAGCGTGACCGATTGCGGACCTGTTTCGATCAGAAGCGCCCGCGCCGCTTCCAGGGCGGAACTGCGCGATTCTTCGGGCGTTAACCTCTTACGACTTGTCATTAACGGATGTCCCTAATAAAAAGTTAAGCCATGAACAAGCAAACCTCATTCGATCTCGACCGCAAAACGCATGTCGAAGCCCCCGAAAATGCGGCGCAAGACCTTGGTTTGGCACGCGGAACCGCAACGCCGGAAGAACATGAGCTGATTGTTCGTAACGAACGATTCCCGCGAGAGGCAATGGTCCCGCGCCACTGGCATTCGGGCGATCCTGTGGCAACTGCCTGGTACAATTCGGTTTCCGCCAGCCTGCCGCGCGGTGAGGCATTCTTCATCGACACCTTGCGACTGTTCCGAGACGACCTCCCGCCAAAGCTGGCGCGCGAGGTGAAGGCCTTTACCACACAAGAGATCAATCACACTCGCGAACATGTCGCGTTCAATCGGCTTGTATCCGATCATGGTTACAACGTTGAAAGCATCGATCAGGGCATTCAGGCAATGCTCGCGCTGACAGAAGGCCGCCCTAAGGAGTTCAACCTCGCGATCACCATCGCGCTTGAACATTTTGCCGCGATCATCAGCCGCCACCTGCTGGAATATCCCGATTACCTTAAAGACGCCGATCCAGTCGCAGCCGAGGTCTGGCGCTGGCACGCCACCGAAGAGATCGAGCACAAGGGGCTGGTCTATGACGTGTGGCTGCACGCGACGCGCGATTGGAGCAGTTGGAAACGGTATAAGACACGCGCGCTGATTGCTGCGCTCATTACCAAGAAATATTTCGGCAACCGCATTCGCGATGCCATTGGCCTGCTGGAACAGGACGGCTATTCCCGCAGTCAGGCAAAGCGGAAACTCTACGCGTTTCTCTGGTGGAAGCCCGGCATGATGCGCCGCATGTTCTTTGAATGGGCGAGCATCCTTAAACCCAGCTTTCACCCGTGGCAGCACGATGACCGCGATCTGATCCAGAAATGGGAAAGCCCGTATTCTGATGCAGTGATGCCCGCCGAATAATACAGCGATTTGCGTTTGAAATTGAAAAGCCCCGGCGCTCAGGACGAGCGCCGGGGCTTTTTCATGAGCATCAGGCCGCCTGACTTACATCCGAATCGGAATTTTCCACCAGTTTGAGCTCATATTCTGCGGTCGGAGCCTTCGCACCGCGTCCGCATGAATGCCGCTCCACAATGCGTCCGGTGGCCTCGAAACCGAGCTTTTCCAGCACTTTGCCCGAGGCAGGATTGTCGAGGAAATGCGATGCGACGATCCGCTCGTGTCCCAGCATTCGGGCGATATCCAAGACCGCACGGCCCGCTTCCGTGGCGTAGCCTTGCCCCCAATATGGCCGCGCAATCCAGTATCCCAGTTCGGTTTCGCCGCTGGCATTGCCATCACGCACATCAATTCCGATACAACCGACCAACGCCGCGTCGCGCGCGCGGGTGATGAGGAATCGCGGATGCTGCGGAGTAACGGGAAGCTGCACGAATTTGCGCGCATCCTCGGCGTTATAAGGCCACGGAGCTCTGGCGAGGTTACGCACCACGCCTTCATCCGCAATCCCGCCAAGGACGATATTCCAGTCCTCTGGCCAAGGGGGTCTCAACAGCAATCTGGCACTGCGGTGGAACACGATTTCTCTCCTCATCGCCCCGCCTCGGCCAATTAGAACCGGTGCGTGACATTTGCATGGCGACACACGCAAATTTCTTTGCAGATGCGCCGACGTGTGAGGGAGAAACGACAAGAGGGAGATGGGCTCCCTGGTAATCAGGAAAGCCCCATCTCCCTCTACGTCTGCCGATGTGATCGGCTGGGACCGTCCTGACGGACGACCCCTTTCGCGAGTAGTCCGGTTATTCGGCTGCTTCGGCCAGTGCGTCTACCGACACGTATTTGCGGCCCTGTTTGCCTTTGTGGAATCGCACCACGCCGTGCTCGAGCGCAAATAGGGTGTGGTCCTTGCCCATCCCGACATTGGTGCCCGGATAGAACTTGGTCCCGCGCTGACGCACGATAATATTGCCCGCAACAACGCCTTCGCTGCCGAACTTTTTCACACCAAGGCGGCGACCTGCTGAGTCGCGACCGTTACGCGATGAACCGCCTGCTTTTTTATGTGCCATGGGTCCTGATCCTTACTTGCTGTCGTCAGCCTTGGGCGCTGCTTTTTTGGCAGGCGCTTTCTTGGCTGGGGCTTTCTTGGCGGCGGGTTTTTTAGCCGGTGCTGTCTTCTTTGCTTCGGTTGCGGTCGCTTTCGCTTCTGCTGCCGCGCCTTTGGCTTCTGGCTTTTCGGCCGGAGCCTTCTTCGCAGGTGCAGCTTTCGCTTCGGTCGCAGGGGCTGCTTCCGTCTTGGGAGCAGCGGCCTTCTTCGCCGGAGCCTTTTTCGCACCTTCACCGACGTCGGTGATGCGCAGCAGGGTCATCTGCTGACGATGACCGGCCTTGCGGCGATAGTTGTGGCGGCGTCGCTTTTTGAAAACGACGACCTTTTCGCTCTTCGCTTGAGCGATGATTTCTGCCGAAACACTTACTTTCGAAGCGTCAGCGACATTGTCACCTTCGCCCGCGAGCAGAACGTCGCCCAGCGTAATGGTATCACCGGCTTCGCCAGCAAGTTTCTCAACGGCAATTTTGTCTCCGGCGGCAACCCGATATTGCTTGCCGCCCGTGCGCACTATCGCGAACATGGCTTATACTCTCAATCTCTTGGCGTGTCTGATTTGGCTCGGACGGTTCCGTGTCAATCAAACGGCAATGCGGCGCTGCAACAGATGCAGCGTCGGAAAGATGGTCGCCGTTAAGGGAAAGGCTGCATCAAGTCAACGTCCGCCGGGCCAGATTCTTACAAATGCGCCGACATTTTGTATCGTTGTGAGGCCTCGCCTATGCGCAGGCATAGCAACGTGGTAATCGAAGAGCCATCATGAAACGCCTCACTCCCGCAATTTCACTGCCGGTTGCAGTTATTGTGACGCTATCGGGCTGCGCTGGCGATACCGGCCGCTATCCTTCGCTCGCGATCCGCGATGTGGAGCGCGCATCCGGCCAGTTCACCCCGACCAGCGCAGAAACCCAGTCACCGATTCGCCCCGTCGCATCTGCGGCGCAATTGTCCGACCTGCTGGAGAGCGCGCGCCAGTCGCAATTGCGCTTCGCCAACGCGCGCGGCGATACAGAGCGTCTGGTCCGCAGCGCGCAGGGCCGATCAATCGACAGCAACGCCCGCCAGCTCGCGCTGGTCGCGCTGGCCGATCTCGCCACACTGCGCAGCGATACCGCGCTCGCTATCGGCGACCTCGATCTGTTGAAAGCCGAGGCCGCGACCACCTTTGCCCCGCAGGCCGATATCGATGCAGCGCGCGCGGAGATATCCACTTTGCTTGATGCGCAGGACAGCGCGCTCGACACGCTTTGGGCTCGCCTGCAATCATGAGCCTGATGTGCGAAACCTGCCCGGTAAAAGACAGCGCCGCCTGCGCCGTCCTTACTCCTGAAGAACGCGACGCCTTGTCAGCGGCGGGCCGCACGCGAACGCTGAAACGCGGCGAAATGCTGTTTGCTGCCGGAGACGAGGACGCAGCCTGTGCCACGCTGATTTCTGGCGCATTGAAAGTGTCAGCCATCGATCAGGACGGGAACGAGCAGATTCTCTCTCTGGTTCATCCGGCAGGCTTTATCGGCGAGTTGTTCGCCCCGTTTGCGCATCACGACGTGGTGGCCCTTACACAAAGCACGCTGTGCACGTTTGCGCGCCGCGATATCGATGCGGCGATTGATACCTACCCCGCCCTCGCCCGCGCATTGCTGCGGCGCAGTCAGGAAGACCTGCTTGCCACGCGCAGCTTGCTGGAATTGACCGCGCAGGCGGATGCCGAGACCCGGCTGGCAGCGCTGATCCACGATTTCGCCGCTGCGGCGAGCGATTCGTCGTGCCATCTCGCGCAATCATTCGAACTGCCGCTCACTCGCGGAGAAATCGGCAACATGCTGGGCCTGACCATCGAAACTGTCAGCCGCAAACTGGGCGAGCTGGAAGAGGCGGGCGCAATCCTGCGCAAAGGAAAACGCGGGATCGAACTGGTCGACCCCGCGCTTCTTCAGGCTTTGTCCGGCAGGCAGGCTGTTTAACGCCCACTCGATCCCGGTGTCTGGGCAATCAAGCCCCTTGAATTACACCAGAGCGGCAATCGCAATCACGGCGCAGGCCCAAAGAACGATAAGCACCGGCAGGATCAGCATCTGGATCGCTGCATCGCGCGGCGCGAGGCGGCCGGTGTAAGTCATGATGCCGGCATTTTTGAATTTTCCCATGGTCATCGCCTTGCTGTCATTGCCAGCCAGCCTGGTCCACACCGCTGGAACACCGAATCCCGCGACGACGAATACGGCAAAGATGACAGCAGGGATAATCATCGCCGGGGCGCTGAAAGCGGCGAACATCAGTGCGATAAATCCGAGGTAGCATCCGACAGTGATGCCATAGAGAGCAGTCGGCAGCTCAAAATTGCGGTCTCCCTCGACCTGGTTGCGCTTTGGCTGAACCGGTGCGGCAGGGGCATCGACAATGCGGGCTTCGCCGCGGACGAGGTGGTCGTATAGCTGTTTACTCATGGGGCTTCTCCTTCGTTGGGAGGAGAATTATGCGAGGGCGCCCGCCCCCACCTTGATCCAGATCAAACAGAACGAATTATTTCGTCTTCCAGCGCGCAAGATCGCTGTAGTCGGCGTCTCTCGGTTCGATCCAGTGCCAGCCATCGCCGCGTTTTTCGCGTTTCCAGAACCATGCGGCGCTCTTCAAATGATCCATGCAAAAATCGACCGCATCGATCGCGCCCCTGCGGTGGCGGGCGGCGGCAGACACACATACAATTGGCTCTCCCGGCCGCATAATGCCGATGCGGTGCACCATCAGCAGTCCCATCAGATCGAAGCGATCCTGAGCATGCGCGGCGAGATCCTCCATGCCCGGGAGCGTGAGCGGTTCGTAATGCATCAGCTCAAGCGCCGATACATCCGCCTCGCCGCGCACTTCGCCCACAAAGGTGCACACCCCGCCCAGCCCCGGATGCGCAGTGGTGAACGCCCCGGTCAGATCGCCGGGAGCAAACGGCTCGGTCAAAAGGCGGACGGTCTGCACGCGCGATTACCCGCCAGAAACGGGCGGCAGCAGCGCCACTTCGTCTCCGTCCTTCGCAGCGAGAGCTGTTTTGTCGGCAAGAACCCGCCCCGCGCAGGCGATATTAACGCGCTTCGTTTGCAGCTGCTCGGCCACGGCAGGGCCGACCGCCGCGATCAGCCCGTCCCAATCGAGCGGTGCATCGACATCGCAGCTGCCTTTGCCAGCAAGGTCGCTTAATGGGCCGAGGAACAGGATCGAAACGGCCATCCGCTTAACCGCCCGTCATCGACATGTGCCGGGGCTGCGCTGGCGCCGCACCGCGTTTTTCCATGCGGAAATCGTGTTTCTCGGGCTTTATCATCATGGCCTGTGACAGCGCCTCGGCCAGATTGCGCTCAGGATCGTCGGACCGCAAAGCGGAACGCAAATCGACCCGCTCCGCCCCGCCAAGGCAGGGATAAAGCTGGCCCGTTGCGGTCACTCTCAGGCGGTTGCAACTCGCGCAGAAATTGCCCGTTAGCGGCGTGATCAGCCCCAGCCTGCCACCGGTTTCCGCAATATCGACATACCGCGCAGGCCCGCCGGAATTGTGATCGTTATCGGTCAGCGTCCAGCGCCGCTCCAGACGGGTGCGCACTTCGGCGAGCGAGAGAAACTGGTCGAGCCGGTCTTCCTCGATATCACCCAGCGGCATTACCTCGATCAGGGTCACGTCGTGCCCCTGAGAATGGCCCCATGCGATAAGGTCCGGCAGCTCATCTTCGTTTACGCCCTTAAGCGCGACCGCATTCAGCTTGACCTTCATGCCAGCCGATTTCGCAGCGGCGATCCCCTCCAGGACCTGTGGCAGGGCATCGCGGCGGGTCAGCGCGGCAAACCGGTCACGGTCAATCGTATCGAGCGAGATGTTCACCCGCTTCACGCCTGCCCTCGCCAGTGCATCGGCATGCTGGGCGAGCTGCGTCGCGTTCGTGGTGAGCGTCAGTTCTTGCAGTCCATTGCCAAGCCGGCGCCCCAGCGCGGTGAACAGATCGGCGATATCGCGCCGCACCAGCGGTTCTCCGCCGGTGATACGGATTTTGGTTACGCCGCGCGCGATAAAGCCGGTGGCGAGTTCATACAGCTCCTCAAGCGTGAGCACCTCCTTGCGCGGGAGGAACTTCATCTTTTCGGGCATACAATAAGAGCAGCGCAAATCGCAGCGATCCGTCACCGACAGCCGCAGATACGAGATGGATCGGCTGAACTTATCGACCAGCGGAGCGGCACCGCCGCCGACCGCGATCAGATCGGGTTTGCGTGCCGGTTTGCCGCTATTCATGCTGCCTCGATCATGCTTCATGCAAGGGACAATACTGTCCAGTGACGCCCTGCGCATCCCCCAAATATGCGAGTGCCGCATCCATCGCCTCACCCTGAGGGCCGCCAACCACGTTCACCCGCTTCGGAGAGTGCGCCCGTGCCAGATCGCGCGCCAGTGCCGTGCGCCAGTCATCGTGCGAAGACGGGGCGGCGGGCATCGTTATGGCGAGTGCCGTCACGCTGTCATCGGCGAGCGCGGCCTGCGCCTGCGTCAGATATTTCTCGTGAAACACTGCGCTCGCCTCGATCCCGCCATCGGGGAGTTCGCCGACTGCCAGCACGCTTTGCATCACCCGCCCTTAGCTGCCGTTCGGGCGTTCGCGGTGCATCGTGATGCCGATCTTTTCGTTCGCCTCGGCAATGGCGAGTTTCACGATCTTTACAGTGACCGCTTGCACGCGTTTATCCTGCACAAACAGGCTTTCGCAAATATGATCCGCGACCGCTTCGATCAGTTTGAAATGCACGCCCTCTGGCAGGCCGTCGGAAGCTGCAAATTTGAGGTCCATGTAATTCTTGCTCGCATCCAGCGGCGTGTCGGGATCATATCGGTCCGCAATGTCATAGCGGGCCTGAATGGTGATCCGCAGCGGCTGCGGCTTGCCGGTTTCTTCGGAATAGATGCCGGTCAGGACATCCACTTCAAGATCGGCGACTTCGAGGATCAGCGAATCGTTCATGCGCAGCCTTTAGCGGGGATTGCTCCAACGTGCGAAGATTGCTGTGGGCAATAACCGCCCGCCTTCGCCCTCTTCGCGAACGGTCAGGTCGCCGTGTTCGATGGTGCCGGGCAAATGGCGCAGTTTTTCCTCAAGCAGACCGGCCAGCGCGACTGAACTCATGCGCACGGCATAGACGGTCAGAAACAGGAATGCGCTTTTGTCATCAAGCAATTGTGCACAGTCCCCGATCAGGTCCGGCAACCCGTCTTCAAGCCGCCATGTTTCATTCTTCGGACCGCGTCCAAACTTGGGCGGATCGAGGATAATGCCGTCATACCGGCGTTCGCGGCGCACCTCGCGCGCGGCAAATTTGGCCGCATCGTCGACCAGCCAGCGGATCGGCCTGTCCTCCATGCCCGACAACGCGGCATTCTCGCGCGCCTGCGCGACCGATTTCTTCGACGCATCGACATGTGTGACCCGCCCGTGTTTGCTCAGCGCGAGCGTGCCGAGGCCCGTGTAGCCGAACATGTTCATCGTTTCCGCGTCCTCGCGGCCGCTCAGCCGATCACGCATCCAGTCCCAGACGGGCGCCATGTCGGGGAAGAATTGCAGGTGACGGAACGGAGTTGGGAGGGCGGTAAAGCGGACATCGTTCCAGCTCAAATCCCACCCGTCTTCCGGCAAGGTCTGCTCCATATGCCAGCGCCCACCGCCATCTTCGTCCGATCCGGGAATGAACTCGCCCGCTGCGGGCCATTCGGCAAGGCGCGGTTGCCATAGCGCCTGCGGTTCAGGGCGGATGAAGGCGTGCGGGCCGAACGCTTCGAATTTGCGGCCCGCACCGCTATCCAGCAGGCGGTAAGCGTCCCAACCGGCGCATTCCATCAGGACAGGCTGCGGCGCAATGTCTGCCATCAGGTGCGGGCGGCGTTGTGCAGCACAAAATCGCGTGCAGCCTCATAATCGCCGCCAAGCTCTGTAAAATGTTCCTCGCGCCCGAATAGGTCGCCAACGCGCGATGGCAGTGCCGGGCGAAACCCGGTCGCCCGCTCAACGGCGTCGCGGAATTTCGCTGGATGCGCGGTTGCCAGCGTCACGACAGGCAGTCCCGGATCGAAATAGTCACCGCCCTTGGCCAGAGCCATTGCCGCGTGGAGGCCAACGGCGGTGTGGGGGTCGATCACCTCGCCCGTCTGCTGATGCGCCCATTGCATCGCCTGCGAGGTTTCATCCTGACCCGCAGCGCAGCTAAGGAATAGATCGCGCGCACCGTCCCGCTGAGAATTGGTGAGCGCCATTGCCTTCCTGCTTTCAAAGGCACGCATCTGTTCGGCCATCGCCGCGCCGTCTCGTCCGCCGCAATCAAACAGCAGGCGTTCGAAATTGGAACTGACCTGAATGTCCATCGAAGGCGTGATCGTGGCCGTTACGCCGCCGGCTGAATAATCGCCGTTCAGCAAAGCTCGGTGCAGGATGTCATTAACGTTCGTGGCGACGATCAGCTTTTCAATCGGCAGCCCCATTTGCGCCGCGACATAGCCTGCGAACACATCGCCGAAATTGCCGGTCGGGACAGAATAAACGATTCTGCGTTCAGGCGATCCCAGCTGCAGCGCGGTGTAGAAATAATAGACCACCTGCGCCATCAGCCGCGCCCAGTTGATTGAGTTGACCGCGCCCAGATTGAGCGTGCCTGTCACATCGGCATCGCCGAACATCCGCTTCACATGCGCCTGCGCGTCATCGAAACTGCCGTCAATCGCCATGTTGTGGACGTTGGGCGCGCGCACCGTGGTCATCTGGCGCCGCTGGACATCGCTGACCTTGCCCCTTGGATGGAGCATGAAAATCTCGACGAATTCCGACGCCATAACGCCGCGGATCGCCGCAGAACCGGTATCACCGCTGGTCGCACCGACAATCGTCAGCCGTTCATCCCGCCGCCGAAGAAACGTATCAAAAAACCGCCCCAGCAATTGCAGCGCCACGTCTTTGAAAGCGAGGGTCGGCCCATGAAACAGCTCTAGCAGCCAGTTGCGCTGATCCAGCTGGACAAGAGGCGTCACGGCTGCGTGGCTGAACGATCCGCAATAGACCGATTTGCAGATCTCGCTCAGTTCCTCCTCGGTCAGACTGTCGCCGACGAAAGGCTGCATCACCCTGACAGCCAACTGCCAGTATTCCAGCCCGCGCATCGCGGCGATCTCAGCCTCGCTGAAACGCGGCCATTCGCGCGGTAGATAGAGTCCGCCATCGCTCGCCAGTCCGGCAAGCGTTACGCCTTCGAAATCGAGCGCGGGCGCGCTTCCTCTGGTGGAGATGTATTCCATAGGTGCGATGCGGTTAGCCGCCTGTGGTTGCAAGGGCAAGCAAGGGTCGCTTGACCCGTCCGCTAGTCTTTCTTTCTGTCAGCGCTTCTTTCGAAACCGCGATCGTAGCGCAAATCCGTAGATAAGCAGCGCGGTGAGGGCGAAAAGGAACCACTGACCGGCATAGGCCAAGTGGTTGTTGGGAAGCTCGCTCGGATCGGGCCGGGCGAGCGGGCGCAGATCGGCCTGCGGGGGATCAGCGACTAGCCGCGGACCTGGTGCAATAATGCCGGTCACCGTGCCGCCCTCCCAAACGGGTGGTTCAATCTCGCGTGAAAAGCCCAGATCGACCAAAACGCCCCCCTCACCGAGAGTGCAGGTCGCGCGCTGCGTCCAGCCCTTTTGCCCGTTGGCGGCTGTGCCAGCGACCGTTTCTATGCCGCTGACCTCGGCACAATCGATGGCGCTCTGACGGAACCAGACATCCTTGCCATCACCTGTCACGGGGAACGGCACCTGAACACCGGTTTCTACCGCAGCATCATACCGGGCGAGCATCTCGGCCTTTTCATCTGCGCGGTCGAGCTGCCAAAAACCCAGGCGGATCATCGTGATCGCGGCAGCCAAGACGATAAGCGTCGGGATAATCGGGATGCGGGAGATCATTCGCCCTGCGCCTTTTGCTCGATTTGAATGTCGTATTGACGGTAAAGCAGCGCGGTCTTGTAAAACCGCAGCGTGCCGATTGTGGCCGCGATCGTGAATGGTCCCCAGAATAATGCCTGAAGCCAGAAGGGCGGATTGATCGCGATATCGACGCCGATTGCCGCTCCGATAAGCAACGCGGCGATCAGGATGGTCACAAGGCCAGCCAGCCTTGCGCCGCGTTCCAGCTTGGTAAAATCAAGCCCGCAGGCCTCGCAGGTTATCGCCACGCTGGCGGGTGCCTCAAACAATGTGGGCTTGCCGCAGCGCGGGCACAAACCAGAAAGGGCAGCCTGGAATAGTCCCGGCTGCCCCTCGCTGTGTTTCGATTGCTGGTCCGCGTCGATCAATGGACCGGAGCGCCCCAACCACCCCAGATGTACACTGCGATGAAGAGGAACAGCCACACCACATCGACAAAGTGCCAGTACCACGCAGCCGCTTCAAAACCGAAGTGCTGGCGCGGTGTGAAGTGGCCTTTGTAAACGCGGAACAGGCAGACCGCGAGGAAAATGGTGCCGACCAGAACATGAAAGCCGTGGAAACCGGTCGCCATGTAAAACGCGGACGAATATGTGTTGCCACCGAAGGTGAACGGCGCAACCGCATATTCGTATGCCTGAATGAAGCTGAACAGCGCGCCAAGGGCAATGGTTGCCCAAAGCCCCTGCCGCAGACCTTCACGATCACCGTGAATCAGCGAGTGGTGCGCCCATGTTACCGTCGTGCCCGAGCACAGCAGGATCAGCGTGTTGAGCAGCGGCAGGCTGAATGGATCGAGCACTTCCATACCCTGCGGCACAAAGGTTGCCAGCGCGCCCGCCTGACCGAACAGTGTCGTGGTTGTGCCGGTTGCGGCATCGTATTCCAGCGGTGTGGGGAACAGCGAAAAGTCGAAGAAGCTCCAGAACCACCCTACGAAGAACATCACTTCGGAAGCGATGAAAAGTATCATTCCGTACCGCATATGAAGCTGCACGACAGGCGTGTGATCGCCGCGCTCCGCCTCGACAACGATGTTCTTGAACCACATGAAGAAGGTTGCGATCAGACCGGCCAGACCGGCCCACATCACTACGCTGCTCGCTGCACCGAACAGGTCCGGGTAAAAGCTCAGCACCATACCGCTGGTAAAGACGAGCGCCGACAGCGAGCCGATCAGCGGCCAGATATCGGGTTCGAGAATGTGATAATCGTGGTTTACGTTGCCAGCCATGGTGTCGTTCCCATCCCTCAGGATACGTTATGCGTCAGTTCGAGCGGTCGAGAGCCGTGCTTACGGGCTCTTTCGCGCGGTGGAAAGTGTAACTCAGCGTAATCTGTTCGACGTCAGCCATAAATTCATCTTCGAGGATGGCCGGATCGACGTAATACAGCACGGGCATGTTCACTTCCTGCCCGGGCTGGAGCGTTTGCTGCGTGAAGCAGAAACACTGGATCTTGTGAAAATACTTGCCCGCCTGTGCAGGCTCGACATTGAATGTGGCCGTGCCGGTGATCGGCACCGATCCGTCATTGCGGGCCACATAGGAGGCAAGGTCGCGCTGCCCGATGCGGACGGTGTCCGTCGCCTGTGCCGGGCGGAAAGCCCATGGAACATCACGCGCGGTCGATGCATCAAAGCGGATTGATATCTCTTTTGAAATGCCCGCACTGGCCGCACTGCTCGCCTCAGCCTCGGTCGCGACCTGTGTGGTCCCGCCAAATCCGGTAACGCGGCAGAACAAATCGTAGAGCGGGACCGCCGCGTAGCCCAGGCCGAGCATCGCCAGCGCGCCCAATAGCGCGAGGCCGCCGGTGCGAAGGTTCCGATCGTCGATGGAGGCGTGCGCTGTGCTCACTGGCTGCCAAGCCTCGCAATCGTGATCGCGTAAAACAGCACGACAAAGAAAATCAGCGTTCCGCCCAGCACCCAATTGCGTGCTTTCTGGCGGCGCTTTGTTTCGGTTTCCTCTTCAGGCGTCATGCGAACATGCCTCCACCGATCAAGCCATTTTTCTCAAGCAGACGGTCAGCCACCAGAGCGGCGAACAAAATGAAAAGATAATAGATGCTGAATTTGAACAACGTCTTTTCCTGGCTCATCGCGTCTTCGTCAGCCCGCTCGCGAACGCCCACCGGCATCGCATAGGCGAGGAACATCAGGGACAACACGACCGAAACCGATCCGTAGACCCAGCTCGTCGCGCCGATAGCCCACGGCGCAATAGCAACAGGGGCCAGCAAGACAGTGTAGACAAGGATCTGGCGGCGCGTCGAACGCTCGCCCGCGACGACCGGCATCATCGGAATGCCGACCTTCGCATAGTCGGACTTCATGAACAGCGCGAGCGCCCAGAAATGCGGCGGCGTCCACATGAAGATGATCGCGAACAGCAGCACCGGCATCAGCGTAATCTCGCCTGTGACGGCTATCCATCCGATGAAGGGCGGAAATGCACCCGAGCCGCCGCCGATTACGATGTTTTGCGGCGTGCGCGGTTTTAGCCACATGGTGTAGATAACGGCGTAGTAAATGATCGCCACGGCGAGCGATGCAGCAGCAAGCCAGCCAATCGCCACGCCCATGAGCCCGACCGATGTAGCAGACAGGAATATCCCGAAATCGCGCGCGTCGACGCCGCGCAGGCGCCCGCTCGGCAGGGGGCGGTTCGCTGTCCGCTTCATGCCTGCATCAAGGTCCGCTTCCCACCAATGGTTGAGAGCGGCGGACCCGCCAGCACCCATCGCAATCGCGAGAATAGCAGTAAAGCCGAGAACCGGGTGAATGCTGCCCGGTGCCGCCAGCAGACCGCAAATGCCGGTGAAGATCACCAGGGTCATCACGCGCGGCTTGGTCAGCGTGAAAAAATCGCGCCAATCCGCCGGCATGCTTTGCGGCTTTGCAGTGGGGGTCAGCAGGGTGTCCATATGGCGGTTTGTTTCAGTTTCCATTTGAAGAGAGCGCACTTTTGATAGCGCGCCCTCCCCGTTTCGATTGTCTAAGCGCGCCGCATCAGATCAGCGAACCGCGCCCAGGTCAGGTTACGCCGACGCAGGCTTTGCATCGCGCGGCATGTGATCGTGGTAATCGTGATGATCCTCAATCACCGGAAGCGTTTCGAACTGGTGGTATGGCGGCGGACTGGTCAGCGTCCACTCCAATGTCGTTGCGCCTTCGCCCCACGGATTGTTTCCAGCCTTGCGGCCTGCCGTGAAGGCATAAGCGAGGTTCGCGAAGAAGATCAGCATCGAACCGGCCATGATGAGATAGCCATAGGAGCTGATTTCATTCCAGAATGCGAACGCCTCTGGATAGTCCGGATACCGGCGCGGCATTCCGTTCATCCCCAGGAAGTGCTGCGGGAAGAAGATCACGTTCACGCCGATGAAGAATGCCCAGAAATGCAGGTGCGAAAGCAGTTCGGAGTGCATCCGGCCGCTCATCTTCGGGAACCAGTAATAGAAACCGGCGAACAGTGAGAAGACTGCACCCATCGACAACACGTAATGGAAGTGGGCAACCACATAATACGTGTCGTGCAGGTTATCGTCGATGCCGCCATTGGCAAGAACAACGCCGGTCACGCCGCCAACGGTGAACAGGAAGATGAAGCCCATCGCCCAAACCATCGGCGATTTGAATTCCATCGATCCGCCCCACATCGTGGCGATCCAGCTAAAGATCTTCACGCCGGTAGGAACCGCGATAACCATGGTGGCTGCCGTGAAATACATCTTCGTGTTTACGTCGAGGCCGACGGTATACATGTGGTGTGCCCATACGATGAAGCCGACGACACCGATGGCGACCATGGCATAGGCCATGCCGAGGTAGCCGAAGACCGGCTTGCGGCTGAAGGTCGCGACGATCTGGCTGATCATGCCAAAGCCCGGCAGGATCATGATGTACACTTCGGGGTGGCCAAAGAACCAGAACAGGTGCTGGTAAAGAACGGGGTCGCCGCCGCCAGCCGGATCGAAGAAGGTCGTGCCAAAGTTACGATCGGTCAGCAGCATGGTGATGGCAGCTGCAAGCACGGGAAGCGCGAGCAGCAGCAGGAATGCGGTGACCAGAACCGACCATACGAACAGCGGCATTTTGTGCAGCGTCATGCCCGGCGCGCGCATGTTGAAAATGGTCGTGATGAAGTTAGTCGCACCCAGGATCGAACCGGCACCGGCAAGGTGCAGCGAGAAGATCGCGAAATCGACCGCAGGGCCCACCGAACCGCTGGTGGAAAGCGGTGCATAGACCGTCCAGCCCGTGCCTGCGCCCGGCCCCGTACCGCCCGGTACGAACAGCGAGAACAGCAGGCTGAAGAAACCGGCAACCGTCAGCCAGAATGAAACGTTGTTCATCCGCGGGAACGCCATGTCAGGCGCACCGATCATCAGCGGAACAAACCAGTTACCAAACCCGCCGATCATGGCCGGCATGACCATGAAGAACACCATGATAAGACCGTGGGCGGTGATAAACACGTTCCACATGTGAAGCGCGGTGTTGATATCGTTCGTACCGCCCATGAACTGAGCCCAGAACTGCAGATACTGGATGCCCGGCTCCGCAAGTTCAGCACGCATGATACCGGAAATTGCACCGCCAACGATGCCCGCGATAATCGCGAAAATCAGGTAGAGCGTGCCGATATCCTTGTGGTTCGTCGACATGAACCAGCGGGCGAAAAAGCCCGGCTTGTGGTCCGCATGATCATGCGAATGATCTCCGCCATGTCCGGCGATTGGAGCGTCAAAACCTTCTGCGGTGGTAGCCATCGTTCAATGTCTCTCGGGTTCTTCGTTTCTTATCGTATTCAGTCGTTTGCGTATCAGTTACGCAATCGACGCTATTTAAGCTTCGTCTTCGCCGATGATGTCGAGGTCTTCGTCAGTCTCGTCAGCGTTGATGTCAGCCGCTTCCAGCTCTTCGTCCGCGCCGGGCAGCGAACCGCCCTGCTCCAGAACCCAAGCCTCGAACTGCTCCATCGGAAGCGCCTCGACGGCGATTGGCATGTAAGCGTGGCGCGCACCGCAAAGTTCCGAACACTGGCCGTAATATACACCCGGCTCAGGGATGGTCAGCAGCTTTTCGTTCAGGCGGCCTGGCACAGCGTCCATCTTGAACCAAAGCGAAGGCACGGCGAATGCGTGGATCACATCGGCACCGGTCGTCTGGATGCGGAGCGGAACACCGGCTGGCACAACCATGCGGTTATCGACAGCCAGCTGGGCAGGCTCGTTATTTGCGATCGCATCGGCATCGGACAGCATGTTGGAGATGATCTCCACATCGCCGTGGTCGGGATAGGTGTAACCCCAATACCATTGATACCCGGTCGCCTTGATCGTGATCGCATCTTCTGGCGGCGTTTCGTACTGGCGTGCCAGCAGCGTTATCGAGGGGACGGCGATGATCACAAGGATAATCACCGGCACAATCGTCCAGACCACTTCGATCAGGGTGTTGTGCGTCGTTTTCGACGGCACCGGATTGGAGCGGCGGTTAAATTTCAAGATCACCCACAGCAGCAGTCCAAGAACGAACAGGCTGATCAGCGTGATGACCGGCAGCAGGATATAATCGTGCATGAACAGCGCGTATTGGCCATCCGCCGTATACTGGTCCTGAAAGGTCATGCTGGCGAGCAGGTCATCCTGGGCCGAGGTTGGCATACCCTTACCCTCTGTCGGGGCCATTGGCACATAAGCGCCACTTGCCTCGGGCGCTTCGGTTTCGCCAGCCGGCACTTCGAGCGGTTCAGCCGTTTCCGGAACCTCTGCGCCGACAACTTCCTGAGCCATGGCAGCCTGCGGAGCCAACATGGCCATGGCAGCTGCAAGGAGTGCAATTACCCCGAATTTCATACGGGTATGGATGTGACCCATCATAAATGTGTCCAGATCGCTTTCGATTTTATCCCATGCTGCCCGATTCTTTCGCCCCTGTTCGGTGGACGAAACGTGCAGCGCCAATGCCGACATTTCTGCCAGCTTCGAGTGCCTATTAGCCGCGCTTGCCCGCTGTCTCAAGCGGTTCTAGGGAGAAAAATATGCAATGCGGCATGACCGCCGCGCAATCCACCCGGTCCAGCCGCCTGTATCCCGAGATATTTTGCCATGAACAACACCGCAAACCTCCCCTTGTCACAGGCCCAGGTGCTGGACGAATTCCGCAGTTGCGGCGCCCTGTTGGAAGGGCACTTCAAGCTGTCATCGGGCAAACACAGCGGGCATTATCTTCAATGCGCCAGAGTGCTGATGAACCCGGACCGCGCCGCCCGACTCGCGCAGGCCGTCGTCGCAGGCATTCCAGCAGACGTGCTCGCCAAAGTTGATGTCGTCGTCTCCCCCGCGATGGGCGGCATTATCATAGGGCATGAGGTCGGGCGCGCCCTTGGCAAGGACGCGATTTTCCTTGAGCGGCCGGAGGGCACATTTCATCTGCGCCGGGGATTCGCACTTGATAGCGGGGCAAGGGTTCTGATGGTCGAGGATGTGGTCACAACCGGCCTTTCCAGTCGCGAGGCGATTGCGGCAATCGCCAAGGAAGGCGGAGAGGTCATCGCGGAATGCGCGCTCATCGACCGGTCGGTTGGCACGGTCGATCTGGGCGTGCCGTTCTATCCGCTCGCCGCGTTTGATTTTCCCACCTACGATGAAGACAGCATCCCCGATGATCTGGCGAACGTAGCTATTACAAAACCCGGCAGCCGCAAGGAATAGGCAACAGGAGCCGACAAGCCATGAACATATCGCTCCATCCCAACCCGCTGCGGCTTGGCGTGAATATTGATCACGTCGCCACCATTCGCAATGCGCGCGGCGGCGACCATCCCGATCCCGTTCGCGCTGCTGAAATCGTGGCGAGCGTTGGCGGCGACGGGATCACCGCGCACCTTCGCGAAGACCGGCGGCACATCCGCGACGAAGATCTTGCGCGGATACAGGAGGCGACCGACCTCCCGCTCAACCTTGAAATGGCGGCGACACGCGAAATGCTGCAAATCGCGCTGCGTCACAAACCGCACGCGGCCTGCATTGTCCCCGAAAAGCGCGAAGAGCGCACAACAGAGGGCGGGCTGGATGCGGCAGGACTTCACAACACTCTCGTCCCTATCGTCGATGAACTGCGCAGCAACGATATCCGCGTGTCGCTGTTTATCGAAGCGAATGAGCGCCAGCTGGACGCAGCCCTGCGGCTAGGCGCGCCGGTGGTCGAATTCCACACGGGCGAGTATGCGCACGCCGTAATTGATGGCGACAGCGAGCGCGTGGCGAGCGAGCTGAAGCGCATCTCGGACATGGCCGCGCTTGCTTCCTTGAACGGGATCGAGCCTCATGCGGGTCACGGGCTGACATTCGACAATGTCCAGCCAATCGCCGCTATTCCGCAGATGGCGGAATTGAATATCGGCCATTATCTAGTAGGTGAAGCGGTGTTTGTCGGGCTGGAAAACGCGATCCGCCGGATGCGCGAACTGATAGACGATGCCCGCTAACTGCGCGCACCAACCAGATCCGGTCACGACGTGATGCCACCTTCCCCCGATAATCAGCCTGCGCCTGAATTGTCGTCCAGCCAGAGGCTTTGGGCATTCGCGGCCGCAGCGCTGTTCCTCATTTCCATCGGTTTTCTCGGACTGTCGCTCAATTTGGGCCGGATGATGCCGTTCGCGATTGGCTGGACCGGGTTTCAGATATTCGGGTTTGTCGGCGCGCTTCGCATCGGAAAGGGTGACTTCACCCACCCGCTGTTTAAAAGTCAGGTTTGCCTGCACGCTCTGGTATTTGCACTTGTGATTGCGCTGTTCCTGCGCGGTGCATGATTGGCCAATCGGCACTACATGCGTCCCGCCGAAGGTTTTCATGAGCCCTATTGTTTGCGATGCGCGAACGGGTTTTACGGCGCGAGCATGATCGCAGTTTTCGGTTTCGCGGTTTTCACAAGGGATTTGAGTATATGATTATCGGCACCGGATCGGACCTGTGTAATATCGAAAGGATACAGAACTCTATCGACCGGTTCGGAGAGCGGTTCGAGAACCGCGTCTTTACCGAGATAGAGCGTGCAAAGGCCCGCCGCCGCCCTTTCACCATCGCCGGAACCTACGCCAAACGCTTCGCAGCCAAGGAAGCTTTCAGCAAAGCGGTCGGCACCGGTTTCAGGCGCGGCGTTTACATGAAGGATATCGGCGTGGTGAACGCTCCTTCAGGCGCACCAACGCTCGCACTGGAGGGCGGCGCTGCAAAGCGGCTTGAAGAAATGATCCCCGCAGGCCATGAGGCGCATATTCATCTGACCCTAACCGACGATCATCCATGGGCACAGGCATTCGTGATTATCGAGGCCCTGCGCAAATGATCGTCCTGACTGCCCCCGAGATAAAGCAGAACCCGTGACGTCCACCGATACCAAACAGGCCAGCACCGCTCCCGCATCAAAAGATGGAGGAGAGGACAAGATCAACTGGTTCGCAGAAATGCGCGGACTGGCGCTTATGCTGCTCGCCGTGCTGGCCTTTCACAGCCTCGTGGCGAAACCGTTCTACATCCCCTCGACATCCATGATGCCGACGATGTGGGTGGGGGACCGGCTGGTCGTCAGCAAATATCCGTATGGCTGGTCATGGGCATCGGCGAGCTTTCATCTGCTGCCGCGCGGCGAATGGCGCATCATGCCCGATACCCCGGAATATGGCGACATCGTGATCCCGGTGCATCCAGTCCGTGACGAGGATTATATCAAGCGGGTTGTCGCCCTGCCCGGCGACACCATCGAAGTCGCCGAGGGGCAGATCATCCTGAACGGCACACCGATCAAGCGCGAACAGGTGCCCGATATCCGCATCCCGTTCGAACCGGAATTGACGTGCGAAGCAGGGCCGTGCCTCAACAATTTTGAGCCATACCGCGTAACTGGCGAGGACGGGCGCGATTACTTCAAGATGGAGGCATACCGCGAAACGCTCCCGAACGGGGCGACATATCTCACCATCGACCACAGACAGCAGCGCCTCGACAATTTCGGTCCCTACACCGTGCCTGCCGGCAATGTTTTCGTTATGGGTGACAACCGCGATGAAAGCGCCGACAGCCGCGCCGCGGCAGAAGCCCGCGGTCTGGGCGGCGGTATCCCGCTGGAGAATATTGGCGGGCGTGCAGAATTCATCACGTTTTCGCTCGATGGATCGACCACCTGGAACCCAGCCTCGTGGTTTTCCAGCCTCAGGCCCGATCGCGCCTGGTCCACTTTACGGCCACCGATCGCCGACGGCTATGAAACCGAGGAGTAGCAGGCGCGTTAGCTGACAATCATGGCCAAAAAATTCCTCTACTTTATCGCCGCCTGCATCGTGCTTTTTCTGATCGGACGGATCGGATACGAACTGTTTCAGGATGAGCTCGCCGAAATGGCGTTCGTCCCGTCCGCTGAATTCACTCCGACAGAGCCGCTTGAGGCGAACGCTTATCAAGACCCGGCGTTATGGATTTCGCGCCCCGGTTTTGGGGTAAACGATCCTGCGCGCTGGCAACCGAGCGTGGCCGCGGCGGCGGGCGAACCAGGCACCGAGGCCAAGCAGCCGGCAAACACAGCTGCCAGCGAAGTGCCGAATTTCGCGATCTTCTTCATCCATCCGACCAGCTATCTCAGCCGCGAAAGCTGGAATGCGCCGATAGAAGAGGCCGCAGACAGCGACGCCGATACCATCGCCCGTACATATGTGCGCGGCATGGCCAGCCCGTTTAACAAAGCGAGCGAGATCTGGGCTCCGCGATACCGGCAGGCAACGATGGGCGCGTTTCTGACCGATGCACCCGAGGGCGAACAAGCAATCGATGCAGCCTATGCCGATGTGCTCGAAGCCTACCGCTACTTCCTAAGCTCGCTGGATGCGGACACACCGATTGTGCTGGCCGGTCACAGTCAAGGATCGCTGCATCTGCTGCGCCTTTTGCGCGAAGAGATTGCAGGATCGTCCGAAGCGGACCGGCTGGTCGCAGCCTATGCCGTAGGCTGGCCCGTCTCTATCGATCATGACCTGCCCGCGATGGGCATAGATGCTTGCGCCACACCGTCACAAACGGGCTGCCTGCTGTCATGGTCAAGTTTTGCCGAACCTGCCGATCCATCCAGCGTGATGAAGGCGTATTCGAATTCTGTCGGGTTTGACGGCGAATTGCGCGGCGACAGCACGATTCTTTGCACCAACCCGATCACCGGCACATTCGGCGGCTCCGCTCCTGAAAGCCAGAATCTCGGCACGCTCGTCCCCGATGACAGCATGTCGAGCGGCGACCTGGTTCCCGGCGCGGTCCCTGCACGCTGCGATGAACGCGGCCTGTTGCTGATTGGCGATCCGCCAGAGCTTGGTTCTTACGTGCTGCCGGGCAACAATTATCACGTATACGATATCCCGCTGTTCTGGGCCAACACACAGGCCGATGTAGCGCGCCGGGTGCGGGCTATGGACACAGCGAACTGACAGGCATGGTGCTCATCACGGAATCGGCGAGCGAATTTGCCGATGCGCTTCCCGATGGCGGAGTGCTCTTGGGCCTCGATCTGGGTACGAAAACAATCGGCACTGCGATCTGCGACGCGGGCTGGCGTTTTGCCACCAATGGAAAAACGCTGGGCCGCGGTAAATGGGCGCGCGACAAAGGCGTGATCGCAGACCTGATCGCAAACCGCCGCGTCCAGGGGATCGTCATCGGCCTCCCGCGCAATATGGATGGCAGCGACGGGCCGCGCGTTCAGGCCAGCCGTGCCTTTGCCCGCAATTGCGCAGAATCCTTCGCCCTCCCCGTCCTGCTTTGGGATGAACGCTGGTCGACGCAAAGCGCCGAGGCAGCAATGATCGGTCAGGACATGAGCCGCGCAAAACGCGCCGAGGCCATCGACAGCCACGCGGCCGCAATCATTTTGCAAGGGGCGATAGACCGGCTTGCTGGCGGAGTGCTTTAACGATCAATCGCCGCCCGGCGCTGCGTTGCGGCGGCGACCAGCATCCGGCTTCCCGATAGTTCTGCCTCGCGCCACAGATCATCCTGATCGCCGAGCGCACATAGCCGCGCCGCGCGCGCTTCATAACTGGCGAGGCGCAACCGTTCGCTGGGATGGGTGCGCCCGGTTTGCTCGGCAAAATCCAGCGCCTCATCGCTTCCCAACGCGACAGCCACGCGAAGGAAGGTCTCGGTCGCATTCGGGCTGAGCACCCGCGTCACCTCCAGCTGCTCCAGATCAAAGCCATATTGATCGAACCAGCACTGCGCCGGATCGACATGCATGACGTTGAGCGAGACAGAGAGGCTGTCCGGCGGCAATTGCGAATGGACATCGCGGTGTGCGCGGTAGAGCATCAGCTTGCCCTCATTAAGTGCACTGCGTTCAATGAAGCGCAGCGGGACCGCCTCTCCTGCAAAGCCCGTGACCTCTTCATAATCGTATTCGTAGTAATCGCTGCTGTAACCCGGCCCCAGATATCCGCTCGTCAGAAACGAGAAATTGTGGTCGTGCGGCACCCCGTAAACAAACGCTTTTGCGCCGCTGGTGCGGAAACACAGATCCTGCTGCGCGGGCCAGATATTGGCGCGCAGAAACATGTTTCCCCGCCTTGGGCTGAGGACCAACGCCTGCGGTCCATAGCCGCTATCGACGGCGCTGCCCGCTTTGCCTTGCAACCGATCTATCAGCACGTCGGCAAGGAAAGCTCGGTTATTGGTCAGCTTCCGCAGCCAGCCCGCAGCCTCCTGCGTGCTCGAAGGATCGCGCGGATCGAAATCGAGCGCGGCGAGCGCCTCGATACAATCCTCAAGCGTGCACGTTTCTGCCGATAGATTTTCGATAATCTGGGGCATCACGCAGCCTCTGCGATGTAGTTGGAGATAGACGGATTGGCGCGGATCAAACTGTCGAGGAGATCGCAGGCCGGGCCAGCCAGAGGATCAGCTTCATCACGGCGAAGTATGTCGAGCAGGGCTATCCCGCGCGCCGCATCGATGGACAGCGTCTGCCGCACCGCCTCCCACCGCACATCGGCATCCTCTGCCTTGTCGAGCGCCCTGCCCCTCATCACCGGCAGCGCCTTTTCGGATTGCGCCGCACCCAGCACCGCAAGCGCCATCAGCCGCTGGCTGGCCGATTTGTCGCCGCTGGCCAATTGCAAAACCTCTCCATCGTCCAGCTGCAATTCCTGCGACGGCCCTGGCTTTTCCGCGGTTCGAGAGAGTTGGAGCAGCACCATTGATCCCTCGACTTGCGATATCTGCCGCGCCTGATCTGCGCCTGCCAATTCTATCGTGTTGCCGCTTTTCCAATGCGCCGGGTTGCTTGCGATCAAGCCCTTACCGGTTGATCCCCCCTGCCGGTGATGGAGAGTGCCAGATCCACTTCCGGCCAAAACCAGTTCCCGGCACTCGCGATCTGCGAACAGGGCTGTCTGCGGCGCAAGCGTTTGTGATCCGCCACGCCGTTCATATGCCAGAATACTCAGCGCCGCACGGCCGTGTTCCATCAGGCGGATATTGGATAACCCTGCCGAGCAGGAATAATGGTGCGGCACCTCACCCAGCGGCTCGCGGGAAAGCGCGCCCAGAATGCGGCTTTGCCACTCAGCCACAAAAGCCGCAGCGACCGGCAGGTCGGTCAGCAGCGAGGTCAGGCCAGGACACTGCGAAAGCGGCTGACCCGCGCCGTATTGCGCCAGTTCGCACGAAATGCGGCGCGCCTGAGGCAGGCGATGCCAATCAGCCTGCGCTTCGCGCATTCGGTCCTGGGCGCAGCGCTGCGATGCCGGATCGGTTCGCAGCGCCGCGATTTCGGGATGCACATGCATCGGTTCAGTCCGCTCCGATCAGAACAGGCCGGGAGGCGGAGGCGGCGCGGTTTCGTAAACATAGACCATGATCGCCACGATGGTGTCGTCATAGGTCGCGCCCATTTGCGTGACCGAGCCGTAAAGCGCCTGCGCGGTGTCCAGCCCGGGCAATGCGTTGATCTCGATTTTCGGAAGATTCATCGGTTTCCCCTCGATTATCCGCCGCAGCGGGATTGCTGGCGGCACGGCCCGCTAACTGGCGCGCCGACCCGCGACTGAGAAATTAAATGATTGTAATGCAGCGTCCCGGCTTCCAATGATCGCCGCGATGAGCACTCCACTCCCCAAATTTGACGCGAGCAAAGCGTCGGAATTCTTCTTCTCGCATGGCCATTCAGGCTGGCTCGGCCTGAAATACAGCGCGCATGAGGATAATTGGGTTGAGCTTGAACTGCCTTGGGGCGAGCATCTTCTTGGCGAACCGGACCGCGCGGTCCTCGCATCCGGGCCGATTATCAGCCTGATGGACATGGCAAGCGGTATGAGCATCTGGCAGACAACAGGGACGTTCACGCCCATTGCGACACTGGACCTGCGGGTCGATTACCAGCGTCCTGCGCGCGAACGGTCATCGGTCTGGGGCAGGGTGGAATGTTATCGCACGACGCGCTCTGCCGCGTTTGTCCGGGGCATCGCGCATGACGGCGATCATAGTGATCCGGTTGCGCATGTGGCCGGCGTATTCATGACCATCAATAAAGACCCGAGAGACGGCAAAGTGATGCAAGAAGGCGATAGCTCTGGTCATGAAAGCGGCCCACAATGACCGCCGACGCCCTGCCCGCCTATGCCCGCGCACTCGGTATCAAGATCGCCGATGAAGAAGACGGTGTGCCAGTCCTTTCGGTCGAATTCGGCCAGTCAGTTGAGGGGCGTCCAGCGTTTTATCACGGCGGCGCAACGGCAGGCCTGCTGGAAAACGCAGCCTATGCCGCTCTGCGCGCCCGCCTGATCGAAGAGGGGCGCGAGGCGCAGATGAAGCCGGTCAATATAACCGTCCAGTATCTTTCAGCCGGAAAAGCGCAGCCCAGCTACGCCAAGGGGCGGATCACTCGGCTGGGTCGGCGAAATGCAAATATCTCGGTCGAGGCTTGGCAGGACAATCGTGACCGGCCCATCGCGACCGCCATCCTCAACATCCTGATGGCCTGATACCGGGCAGCGGCGCAGCTTTGCGGGTACGCTATTCCGCTTCGGCGGGCTCTATCACCAGACCGCCATCATCCAGCCTCAGCTCAAGCGGAAAGCCATCCACTTCGGCGCTGACAGTGATCCCGTCATCATCGAAACGGATGCGCGATCCGTTTTCATCCAGCGGAAATTCTGCGCCGTCTTCGATATCAAATGGCTGGATTGGCCCTTCGGGATCGGGAGAGGCGCTGGGCGCAGGCGCTGGCAGCGATAGCGCGCCGCGCATGAAATCTTTCCAGATGCGTGCCGGCAGCCCGCCGCCGGTCACCCGGTCGAGCGGTGAGTTATCGTCATTGCCGATCCACACGCCCACCACCAGATCGCCCGCGTATCCGACGAACAGCGCGTCGCGATAATTCTGCGTCGTGCCCGTTTTCCCGTAATTCGCGATCGGCAAGGTCGCAGCCCTGCCCGTCCCTTCGTTAATGACGGCACGCAGCATCTGTTCAAGATCGGCGTGGGAGCGGCTGGACACGTTATCTTCGGGTGTGGTCAGCCATTCCCACCAGCCCTCTTCCTCGTCTGGAAAAGCGTGGGCGCAGACCGGGAAGGAATTCGCCGCGATCCCAGCATAGGCCGATGTCAGCTCCAGCAGGCTCATTGATGATGTGCCCAGCGCAAGACTGGGATCGCCCTCGGGCAGCGGCGAAGTCACGCCCAGAGAGCGCGCGGTGCGGATAACGTTTTCGCTGCCCACTTCGTTGAACAGCCGCACCGCCGCAACATTGCTGGATGTGGCCAGCGCGTCTTCCAGCGTGATCGTGGGCGAGTATCTGTTGCCGGAATTTTTGGGACGATAGTTGCCGGTTTCTATCGGCGTGTTGTCAATCGTATCATCCGGCTCCCACCCCGCTTCCAGCGCGGCGAGATAGACGAACAGCTTGAACGTGGAGCCGGGTTGCCGTTTTGCCTGCGTGGCGCGGTTGAACGGGGATGCCGAGTAATTCTTTCCGCCCACCATCGCGACGACCTCTCCGCTGGGCCGCATCGCCACCAGCGCCACCTGCGCATCGCCAAGTGCGGCGTTGTTTGTGACTCGGCCAGCAAGTTCCTGAAGCCGTGCATCCAGCGTAGTGGTGAAAGTCTGGCGGGAATATGTCTGCTCCACATCCTTGCGCGCTATCGGCAGCGCCCAATCGGCGAAATACGTGCCGGTGGGCACATCGTTACGCGCGCGGACATCCATCTTGGGATCGGGCAGCGCATCCGCCTGCGCCTGCGTTAAATACCCCTCTGCCACCATCGCGCCGATGACGAGGTCCATGCGGCGTTTCGCCCGGTCATAATGCTTCGCCGGATTGTAGCGCGACGGGGCCTGCAACAGCCCGGCCAGCATCGCGGCTTGCTGAGGCAGCAAGTTTTCCGGCTGGCGGTAGAAATAATGCAGCGACGCCGCGCGCAAACCGTATTGGTTGGCGCCGAAATAGGCGTTGGAAAGATACCGCTCCAGAATTTCGTCCTTGGTCAACCAGCTTTCCATCCAGAACGCTATCAGCGCCTCACGCGCCTTTCGCGACAGGCTTTGTTCGGGTGTGAGAAAGGTGAATTTGGCAAGCTGTTGCGTGATGGTGCTGCCGCCGCCCACACCCGTCCACGCGGCGCGGGCGACCCCGCGCGGGTCCACGCCCCAGTGCGAATAAAACCGCCGATCCTCGATCGCCAGAAATGCCTGCACCACGTGCGGCGGCAGCGTTTCGATCTCGACCGGCGCCTCTACAACCGCGCCGCTGCGCGCAATCGGCGTGCCATCGCTCGCCAGCAAAGTAATCTGCGGTGTCGCAATCGGCTCAAGCGATTTCGATAGCGGGGCTGTCACCGCAAGCCATGCAATCATCGCCATGAAGAGCAGCAAGCCAAGCGCGAACAGGCGCACAAACCACCAGCGTTTGCGCCGTCCGCGATACCGCGCAGGACGCCACCACGGCAGGCGGTTGCGCTCCTCCCGCGCGACATCACCATCGAGCGATGAGAGCTTGCTGTCCCAACGATCAAAATCGGACGAATAGCGAGAGCCGCCGTCAGCCGCGAAATCGTCCGCGTCCCAATCAGGTCGCTGCGATTCGTAAAGCGGGAAATATCCCGCCTCGCTTTCGCGGCGGTCCTGCCCGCCGGAGCCTTTTCTAAATCGCGCTAGAAAACCCATACTAACTGTATTAGCAGGGTATTACACCAGCGATCAAGCGCCTTTCGTTACGCGGATTTAACGGCGCTTTCCGGCAGGTCGTCGTTGAACACCCGCTGGTAATATTCGCTTACCAAAGTCCGCTCTGCCTCGTCACATTTGTTGAGGAAGGAAAGACGGAAAGCAAAGCCGACGGAATTGAAAATCGCGGCATTCTGCGCCCAGGTGATGACGGTGCGCGGGCTCATCACAGTTGAAATATCGCCGTTCATGAATCCCTGACGGGTCAACTCGGCAACCTTTACCATGTCCGCAATCATCGCATCATCGCCATCGGGCGCCTTTGATTTGACAATTTGCTGTTCGGTTTCGGCGGGCAGATAATTGAGCGCGCACACAATGTTCCAGCGGTCCATCTGCGCCTGGTTGATGGCCTGCGTGCCGTGGTACAGCCCGCTGGTGTCGCCAAGGCCGACCGTATTGGTCGTCGCAAACAGGCGGAAATTCGGGTTCGGTGTAATCACGCGGTTCTGATCGAGCAGCGTCAGACGTCCATCAAATTCCAGCACGCGCTGGATCACGAACATGACATCCGGCCGGCCCGCATCATATTCGTCGAATGTCAGCGCCACGGGATGCTGCAGCGCCCAGGGAAGGATGCCTTCCTTGAATTCGGTTACCTGCAATCCGTCTTTCAGGACGATCGCATCACGGCCGATCAGATCGATGCGGCTGATATGCGCATCTAGGTTCACGCGGATGCTCGGCCAGTTGAGGCGCGCGGCGACCTGTTCGATGTGGGTCGATTTGCCGGTGCCATGATAGCCCTGAACCATAACGCGGCGATTGTGCGCAAAACCTGCAAGGATCGCGAGCGTGGTGTCTGGGTCGAACACGTAAGACTTGTCGATATCAGGCACATGATCGTCGCGCACGCTGAATGCGGGCACCTGCCAGTCCATGTCGAGCCCGAATGTATCGCGAACATCCACGGTGGTGTCGGGCGAATCGAGGACGGTTTGCTTCGAAGGGTCGAATGAGTGATCGGTCATGTTATTCATTGCGCAATCCGGTTAGAGCGCGATTGGCGATGCCGCAAGCCGAAGGGGCCTGCTAAATTTGCAAGTGCGCCCAATTTGCCTGAAATTCGGGGTTTGTGCAGCGTAGCTTTGCGGTGCGGCTCGAAAAATCCAGCGGGCATCCCTACATCTTCCAAATGGCCGATCCCATCGAATCGCTGCGCACCAAACTTGTCGAACAGGTGCGCGGCGTCTTCAACGACACATCCAAGGGTCAAAAACCCGTCCCCCCATCGGATGACGCACTGTTTGCGCGCGATACGCCGATCCGCATGGTGCATGCCGATCTGGTCGGTATGATGACTGGCGGCATTCGCGGGCTGATGCTGCAAATGCTTCATCCGCACGCGCTGCAGGGTGTGCTCGACCATTCCAATTTTCGCGAAGACATGCACGGAAGACTGCGCCGCACCGCAGGGTTTATCGCGGTCACGACGTTCGGCCACCGCGATGAGGCAATGAAAGCGATAGAGCGGGTAAACCGCATCCATGCAAAGGTTGGCGGCACTCTGCCCGATGGATCCCCCTACAACGCCAGCAATCCGCGGACGCTTGCATGGGTACATGTCGTGGAGGCGCAAAGTTTTCTGGCAGGATATTTACGGCATGTCCGGCCCGATATGCCCTATGCTGACCGCGATGAATATTACCGCCAGTTCGCCGTAATCGCCCGCGCACTGGGCGCGGACCCGGTGCCCGAGACGCAGAACGAAGCGGACAGCATTTTTCGCGAACTGCGCAGCGACCTCAGCGCCTCTCCTGCGGCGCGCGAGGTTGCGCAGCTCGTGCTCAGTCAGCGACCAAAAGGCGCTCCGCCTGCATTGCAGACGATGATCGGGGCAGAGGCGGTGGCGATGTTGCCCGATTGGGCGCGCGGGATGCTGCGCCTGCAAAAGCCGGTTTTGACCGCCCTTCCCGCCCGCGCTGCCACGTGGGGCATGGGCCGCACGCTGCGCTGGGCCTTTCGCCAGAACTGATGGATCGGGCCGGGCGGTCCGTGTTATGTGTCCCGCCGGGAAGATGGACGGGAGAGATACAATGTATGTGGCAGTGGCGGCGCTATCCGTGCCGGAGGAAAACCGTGAAGCTTATAAAGAGGCTGCGGAATTCATGGCGAACTGGTCGATGGACCACGGGGCAATCGAGGTGATGGAAGCGTGGGAACAGGACGTTCCCGACGGCAAGAATACCGATTTCCGCAAAGCCGTGGCTGCGCCCGAGGGCGAAAAGATCGTCGCGGGCTGGGTCATCTGGCCCGACAAGCAGACTTTCGAAAAAGCCAACGAAGCGATGATGAAAGGCGAAGGGTTCGAAGCTCACCCCGGCGAAGAAATGCCCTTCGACGGATCTCGCCTGATCTATGGCGGCTTTGAACCGATCCTCACCAAAGGACGCTGATACAATGGCCGAATTTACATTTTACACCGTCGCCATGAGCCGCGGGCAGATATCGCGCTGGGCCTTGCACGAAGCAGGCGCAGATTATGAACAGATCGCGTTTGATTGGGCGAAACGTCCCGATGGCTTCGCCGATATCAATCCGATGAACAAAGTGCCGACCCTCGTGCATCATCACGGGGATCACGATCACGTGATTTCAGAAGCGGCAGCAATCAATCATTACCTCGCCGAAACGCATCCCGATAAAGGGCTGCTTCCCGATGCCCACGAACGCGCGTCCTATTTTCGCTGGCTGTTCTTTGCCGCCGGACCGCTGGAGCAGGCCGTCATAGCCAAGGCGATGGACTGGGAAGTGCCGGAGGAGCGCACCGCGATGGCCGGGTTTGGCAGTCTGGAAAAAACACTCTCGGCGATGGATGGCTGGCTATCGGAGAACGATTTCGCTGCCGGAAACCGTTTTACGATGGCGGACACATATGTTGGGAGCCAGTTTATCTGGGGGCTGCGGTTCGGCTCGATCCCGGCAACGCCCGCGTTCGAGGCGTATGTCGCGCGCTGCACCGACCGCGCCGCTTACAAGGAAGCAACCGCCATTGACCAGCGACTGATTGAGGCGGCTGGCGAAACCTAACTGATCGCTGCGCTTTTTTTCAACAGCTGATAGGCATCGACAACCTTGTTCAGCCGCGTTTCGTATTGCCGGTCCCCGCCATTGCGATCCGGGTGATACCGGCGCACCAGTTCTGAATAGCGGCGGCGCAAACGGCGGCTGTCGGTGTTGCTGCCCAGCCCCATCGTTTCCAACGCCTGCGCCTCGTCTTTGGAAAAGCGGCCACTCATCGCCATTTTCGCCTCACGCTCGGCGCGGCTGCGTATGCCGCCTGCGCGGGCAGAGATTGCATCGAGAGGATCATCGTAATCCGCCCAGCGCGGCATTCCATCGACGGCGGCCTTGGGAGAAAAAGCCGCGCTTTCTGTGCGCCAGCCGCTGGCGGGAGATTGCGCGGACAGTATTTCCTCCGCGCTCATCCCTTCGAACCAGTCATAGCCCGCGTTGAATTCTCGCACATGGTCAAGGCAGAACCAGCGCCACTCGCCCGGCCCGTCAAAACCGTTGGGGCGATAGCCCGGTGCACGGAATTCTCCTGCGTCGCGGCAAGTGGGGTGTTCGCACACCCGATCCGCGTCCTCGACACGGCCATGAAACTTTGACGAAGCCATAAGGGTTGAGAATGGTGCCTAAGGCCCCAAATTCCAAGCCGAAGATTATTGCAAAAAGGACAAGCCGGAATGAGCGGAACTATCGCACACGAAATGGAAGAGCGGCTGACCGGCGCTTTTGCACCGTCCAAACTGGAAATCATCAATGACAGCGCCAGTCACGCGGGCCATTCCGGCGATGATGGATCGGGGGAAAGCCACTTTACCATCATCATCGAGTCCGCCGCGTTTGAGCCGATGAGCCGCCTCGCCCGCCAGCGCGCTGTCATCGCGGCGCTCGGTGATATTGTGGGAGAGCGCGTTCATGCTGTCGCGATCAAGGCAGGCGTGCCGGCCTGATGGCCGATCTCAACCCTGAAAAACGCCTGCGCCGGTCCGCCCGGATCATCCTGATCGAGCCGCAGGGACGCGCCCTGATGTTCCGGTTCGATGTGCCCGGCCGGCCGCCTTTCTGGGTGACGGCAGGCGGCGAATGCGAAGCGGGTGAGACGTTTGAGCAGGCTGCAAAGCGCGAACTGTTCGAAGAAACCGGATTGGCTGCTGAACCCGGCCAGCAGATCGCGCGGACCACGCCTGAATTTGTCACGGTCGAGGGTGAGCCTGTGCAGGGCGACGAGCGGTATTTTATCGTGCGCACCGATCATGCAGACATCGACACTTCGCGTCACACCGAGCTTGAGCAAAACCTGATGACGCAGCACCGCTGGTTCACGCTTGCCGAGCTTTCAGACTGGCATGAGGCATTGTTTCCTGAGAACCTGCGAGACATCATCGAAAGCGAGCTGGCGAAATGATCACACAGACCATCACCCCGACGACGCACGATCTCGGACAATTCGAGGTGCGGCGGGTTCTTCCCTCCAAAGCGCGGACAATGGTGGGCCCGTTCGTGTTCGTCGATGAATTCGGACCCGGACAGCTGGATATCGGGACGGGCATGGACGTTCGCCCGCATCCGCATATCAATCTGGCGACCGTCACGTGGCTGTTTCAGGGCGCCATCGAACACCGCGACAGTCTCGGCACGTTTTCCACGATCCGGCCCGGCACGGTCAATTTGATGACCGCCGGACGCGGTATCGTGCATTCCGAACGTTCTCCTCAGGATGAACGCGCGAAAGGTCCGATGCTTTACGGAATGCAGACATGGCTCGCGCTTCCCGACGGAAAGGAGGAAATCGACCCGGCTTTCGAGGCGGTTCGGGATCTTCCGCTCGTCGAGGATAAAGGCGCAAAAGCGTGGGTCATCATGGGCGATCTGTGGGGCGAAAGCGCAGCCACCACGACCTATGCAGATACGATCTATGCTGAAATCCTGCTTGGTCCCGGTGGTTCGATCCCGATAGAGGCCAACGCGGATGAACGGGCGGTGCTGCTGGTTGGCGGGGAGGCATCGGTCGATGGCGCGGCTCTTGGGTCCTTTGAACTGGCGGTGCTCGCACCGGGCGCTGAAATGACGCTAACCAGCAAGGATGGCGCACGCGTGATGCTGCTGGGCGGAGAGGCTTTCGCTACCAAGCGGCACGTATGGTGGAATTTCGTGAGCTCCGACAGGGAACGGATCAAGCAAGCCAGAGAGGATTGGCGCGAAGGGAGGTTTCCGGTCGTCCCAGGCGATGCCGAAGAATATATTCCCTTGCCCGAAGTGCCCAAGACGGTCAGCTATCCCTGAACAGAATTAGGGGAGAGAGACATGGATTACACTGGGAAAGTGGTCTGGATAACAGGCGCGTCATCCGGGATTGGCGCAGCTCTGGTGCGCGATTCGGCCTCGCGCGGTGCGCATGTGATTTTATCAGGACGCGATGAAGCGCGATTGCAAGATGTGGCGAAAGACTGCGGCGAGACGCTAATCCTGCCGTTCGATGTTCGCGATGATAACGCGCTGGCCGATGCCACTTCCAAAGCGATAGCGTGGAAGGGCGGCGTAGATGTTGCCTTTGCCAATGCTGGAGTGTCCCAGCGCAGCCGCGCGCTGAACACCGATATGCAGGTCTACCGGGACATTATAGCCATTGATCTGACGGCGCAAATCGCGTTTTCCCAAGGTCTGATCGGGCATATGACGCAGCGCGGATCGGGCGCGCTCGCTTTCATTTCCTCAATTGCCGGCAAGGTCGGCGTGCCGATGCGCACGGCGTATAGCGCGGTCAAATTCGGGCTTGCGGGATATGGCGATGCCCTGCGCGCCGAGCTTTCGCAAACGGGGGTGCAGGTCCACGTCATCTATCCCGGATCAGTCGCGACCGATGTGGCGCGCAACGCGATGCTTGGCGATGGCCGCAAACGCGGGCGCAGTGACAAGGCTATCGATGAAGGCATCCCGGTCGCCGATGCGGCCAAGGCAATGCTGGACGGGATGGCCGCCGGAGAGCGGGAGATCATCGTTGCGCAAGGCGCAGAGGCAGGCATGGGCGAAGTGCGCCGCACGCCCGAGGCGCTGCTCGACCAGATGGCGGGGATGGTCGCAAATGGATATATGGAAAAGATGGAAAGCGAGGGCTGAGGCCAGATGGAACAGAAACGCGTCGCGCTCGCCAATGGCATCCACCTCGACTGTGTTGATGAAGGGCCGGTTGATGCGCCTGCGCTTATCTTCCTGCACGGCTTTCCCGAAAGCCACCGCACGTGGCGTCACCAGATCGCGCATTTCAAAGATCGCTATCGCTGCATCGCCCCCGACCAGCGCGGCTATCGCGGCTCGTCAAAACCGCAGGAGGTCGATGCCTACACGCCTGACAAGCTGATCGGCGATGTCTTCATGCTCGCCGATGCGCTGAACGTTGGAAAATTCACGATTGTCGGCCACGACTGGGGCGGCGCGATCGCATGGGGCGTGGCACTTGGCGGGCAGCATATGCGCGTCGAGCGGGCGATTATCGCCAATGCGCCGCACCCGGCAATCTTCCAGAAACTGCTTTACACGCATCCCGGCCAGCGAGAGGCAAGCCAGTATATCCGCGGTTTTCGCGACCCGGCCAACGATCCGCTGATTAAGGATCAGGGGCTTACCGGGCTGATGCAGCAAGAGGTCAAATGGGACAGGCCGCAGGCGATGGAGCCGGAAGAGCGCGACCAGCTGCTGCGCGACTGGCAGAACCGCGATTCGGCATTCGGCATGATCAATTATTACCGCGCCAGCCCTATCACGGTGCCCACGATGGACGAACCGTTTGAGATCCCCGCTGCCTATGTTGCGCCTGTCCTGCCAAAACTTACGATCCCTACGCTCGTAATCTGGGCGCTCGACGATCTTGCATTACCGCCGGAAAATCTCGAAGGACTGGACGAGATAATCGACCCGTTGACCATCGAACGCGTGCCCGATTGCGGGCATTTCGTCCCATGGGAAGCGCCAGGTGCTGTGAATGCGGCCATGACGCAATTTCTAAACCGGTAATGGGCTTTAGCCACCGCTCCATTCGACCCAGGCCCCGTGCGGGTGCGCGTGGCTTAGCAGCACCGTTTCGCCGCTATGATCGCCGCCATCCCAAAGGCGCACTTTCAGCTCGTGCCGGAATGTCTTGGGATCGGTTTCCAGCGATACCCAGCCGAGCGGCCGATCTGAAGATGCAAGCTCGCCAGCAGCCTCGAATTGCGCAGTGATGGCGGCCTGCGTGCTTTCGGGCATGTATTGCCACATGATCGAATGGAACATGACCCGCGCGGTGCTGCCCGCTTGCGGCTGGGCAAGAAACCATTTGACGAACGCGCCCGCATCTTCTCGCGTTAATACAGGGGGCTGATTGCTCGCCAATTCGATTGCCGCGTCGATCCGTGCCATTCTTCCCGGTGCGTCAGGCCAGACATAGCTTTTCAGCTTTAACGCACTGTCAGCATCCGACAGGTCAATTGGTGCAAGATCGCATCCGGCCACGGACAGGATCTCGAAATCCTCAGTTGCAGCTGGCGGAGAGGCGCCTTTCCATTCCGGCGCGATGTGCATGGGCGAATTTGCAGGCCCGACCACTGTCTCGCCTAAAGTGAACCGGTACCGGTCAAGCATGGTGATCACACCCGCGCTCGCGCCCAGTTCAAACAGCTCAAATTTCCTTTGCGTCCGCTGCGCCAGCCATAACAGTCCGCCCATGATGCTGGCTGCCCGGCCAGCCTCGTTCGTCTGCGGCGGTCCATCCAGCCAAGGGAGCAGCTGCGCATCGAATTGTTCGACCAGTTCGCATACGAGAGCGTCAACGCGCTGCTGATCGGCGATCTGGCCGCTGTAAACGCGCGCCAGCCTGTCGTCCTGTCCCGAAAGCAGCAAATGGTGCAATCCGCCTGCAACGCGCAGCGGCATCGCATCTTTCAGCGTCAACCCCTCCCACCCGGCGATCCGTCGCCCTGTCAGCGTGTCTGTGCGCAAAACCGCCTTCAGTGCGCGCACGATCCGCGCGGTGCATGGCGCAGCGTTGATTTCGGCATGTTCAGCCTGCCAGTCGATCGCCGCGCCGATATCCTCAATCGCCATTACGGTGCTGTAATCCGGTCCCGAATTCGCATCTGTCGCCGACATTTCCGCATCTCTCCTGTGCGTGTGTCCATTGCCCTTTCGCATGCCAGTGCCTAAGTGCCCCAGCGCAATCGGACAAAGACACGAAATGACTATCGATCAAGCCAATGACGCATTCGGGCAGCTGACCTTTGCTGTTCCCAAAGGACGTATCCTCGACGAGGCGCTGCCGGTTATGGCTGAGGCCGGAGTGGTGCCCGAAGACGGCTTTCACGACAAGTCCAACCGCTCGCTGTCCTTTGACTGCACGCGCGAAGACATGCGGATTATCCGGGTGCGCGCATTCGATGTTGCGACATTTGTCGCGCACGGCGCAGCGCAGATCGGCATCGTCGGATCGGATGTGATCGAGGAATTCGATTACGCCGACCTCTACGCGCCTGTCGATCTCGATATTGGTCACTGCCGTCTGTCCGTCGCCCGGCTAGAACACGATACCGCAGAAAATGCCGGCAGCAGCCATCTGCGCGTTGCGACCAAATATCCCAATCTCACTCGCAAGCATTTCGAGGCTGCGGGTATTCAGGCCGAATGCGTCAAGCTGAACGGCGCAATGGAGCTTGCCCCCTCGCTCGGACTTGCGCGGCAAATTGTCGATCTGGTGTCGACAGGCCGGACGCTTGCGCAGAACGGTTTGGTCGAAACGAGCAGGATCATCAACATTTCCGCCCGATTGATCGTCAACCGGGCTGCATTGAAAAAAGATCCGCGCGTTGCCGACCTGGTTTCGGCTTTCCGCAGCAATGCTGAAACTCGCACTGGAAAGGCCGCCTGATGCAGTCGCTTTATTCACAAGACGCAGGATTCGAGGCCGCGTTTCAAAAGCTGGTCAATGGGCGGCGCGAAACCGATAGTGATGTCGCAAAACAGGTTCAGTCGATCCTCCGCGATGTAAAGGGTCAGGGTGACAAGGCGCTGTTTGAATACACCCAGCGTTTCGACCGGTTTTCACTGAGGACCGAGGCGGACTGGTCGATCACAGCGGATCAATGCAAGCAGGCCTATGATGATCTCGATGATGAGCTGCGCGATGCCCTGAATCTCGCGGCAACGCGGATCAGGGCCTATCACGAGGCACAATTGCCCGAGAACCGCGATTATACCGATGATGCTGGCGTGCGGCTGGGCGCGATCTGGCGCCCGGTGGATGCTGCCGGTCTCTATGTGCCGGGCGGCCGGGCGGCATATCCGTCTTCGCTGCTGATGAATGCAATCCCGGCCCGCGTGGCAGGGGTTGAACGGCTTGTAGTCGTGACCCCGACACCCGGCGGCACTACCAACCCGATGGTGCTTGCCGCCGCGCACATCGCCGGTGTCGATGAAATCTGGCGCGTTGGCGGAGCGCACGCGCTCGGTGCGCTTGCTTATGGCACGGACAAGATCAAACCGGTCGATGTGATCACCGGCCCCGGCAATGCTTATGTGGCAGAGGCGAAACGCCAGCTTTACGGTGTTGTCGGTATCGACATGGTGGCCGGCCCTTCGGAAATCCTCGTCATCGCCGATGGCAAGAACGATCCCGATTGGATCGCAGCCGATTTGCTAAGTCAGGCAGAGCACGATCCGACATCGCAGTCGATCCTTATCACCGATGATGAAGGTTTCGGGTTGCTCGTGCGCGATTGCCTGAGATTGCAGCTCATGCAGCTTTCAACGGGCGAAACCGCCAAAACGAGCTGGGAAGCCAATGGCGCTGTCATCTATGTTGAGGATTTGGCGGCGCAGGCCCCTGCCCTTGCCAACCGGCTCGCCGCTGAGCACGTCGAACTGGCGGTCGACAATCCAGAAGCGCTGATGGCCGACATCCGGCACGCAGGCAGCGTCTTTCTTGGCAGGATGACACCCGAGGCCATCGGGGATTATGTCGCGGGTCCAAACCATGTTTTGCCGACCGGACGCCGAGCACGCTTTTCCAGCGGGCTTTCGGTGCTCGATTTCATGAAGCGCACCAGCTTCCTCAGCCTCGACGAGGCGTCCTTTTCAGCTATCGGCCCTGCCGCAGCTGCCCTTGCCCATGCCGAAGGTTTGCCGGCACATGCCAAATCGGTGGAGCTCCGCATCAAATGAATACGACCGCCCGATCCGCCGCCCGTTCGACCGCGCGCCTTGCCGCCGTGCAGGCATTATACCAGCAGCAGATGGAAAAAACCCCGCTGCCGAAGCTGCTCAATGAATTTCACCAGCACCGGCTAGGCCGCGAGATTGATGATGAGGATCACGAAGGCGAAGTTTACACCGATGCAGAAGTCGAATTTTTCGACGATATTGTGCGCGGTGTCGATGCGCGCCGGGATGAGATCGACGCGATCCTGACGGCCAAGCTGGCAGCGGGCTGGACCCTCATGCGGCTGGACAAGACCATGTTGCAGGTGCTGCGCGGCGGCGCATACGAATTGCTCGCCCGCGCAGACGTGCCAAAGGCCGCAGCAATCAGCGAATATGTCGATGTCGCCAAAGCGTTCTTCGATGACCGCGAAGCCAAGTTCGTAAACGGCATTCTGGATGCGGTGGCCAAGGACGCGCGTCAAGTTCGCTAGGCTGTGACGGGCATGGTATGCACGCCGCCATGATGACCGAGCGCGAATTTTTGTCTGCCCTGCAAACCTTGCCGCTGCATCCGGGCGGGCGCGGGTTGAAAGATGACTGCGCGCTCATCGAAATCGGCGGCGAGACGTTGATCTTCAACCATGACATGATGGCCGAAGACACGCATTTTCGCCGCGACGCGGACCTCGCCGATGTCGCGTGGAAACTGGTCGCAATCAATCTGTCCGATCTTGCGTCAAAGGGCGCAGAACCTGTCGGCATCATGCTGGGCCATTCGCTAGGCGGCAACGACCAACGGTTTATCACCGGTCTGCGCGAGGCGATGCACGAATATTCGGTTCCGCTGATGGGCGGAGACACCGTCGCCGCCACTGGCGCAAGCACATACAGCATCACCGCAATTGGCCGCGCCACAAGCCAGCCAGTGCCCTCCAGAACGTCTGCAAAGCCCGGCCAGCTGCTATATGTCACGGGTACAATCGGGCGCGCGATGCTGGGTTTCGAAGGGGTTTCCAAGCACCTCGAGGCATTCAATCGGCCCCGCGCCTGTATTGCAGAGGGGATCGCACTGGCACCGCAGGTCGGCGCGATGATGGATGTGTCGGACGGCCTGCTGCTGGATGTCTACCGCATGGCAGAGGCCAGCGGCGTATCGATTTCGCTCGATCTATCCGCGATACCCGTAGCTGACGCGAAAAAGCGTGACGAATGCATCCGATGGGGCGATGATTACGAGCTGCTTTTCACCCTGCCCCAAGGCGTGCCACCAGCCGTATCAGCGACACTGATAGGCACGGTGGAGCAGCGCGGATTTGTTCCGATATTTATTGACGGGCACCCGGTCGCCAACAGCGATGGCCTTGGCTACCAGCACGGCTGAACGCGCGTCAAAGCCGCGCGGCCAATCGCGGCAGGTGTGACACCCTCCACCCCTCCCAAAACTGCCTAGAGGCAGGCTCTATCCACCGCGCAGACTTGTCAGCTTGCGGCAAGTTCGTATGACTGTGCGGATTGCGCCGCAAAAAATATAAGCGGGATCTTTTAAAAAGGGTGCAATTCTCAAAAATTTCCGCGTCTTGAGAGGGGATATTTCGTGGACTTAATTCTGATATCAATCGGGCTGGGACTGCTCGCCGTGATTTACGGCGTAATTACTCGCAGCCAAGTGCTGAGCGCCAGCGCCGGAAATGCAAAAATGCAGGAAATCGCCGGTGCCATTCAAGAAGGCGCGCAGGCCTATTTGAACCGCCAATACACCACCATCGGGATCGTCGGCGTTGTCGTCGCGGTCATAGTCGGGGTTTTCCTCGGATTGATCCCGGTGGTCGGATTTGTCGTTGGCGCCGTACTCTCCGGCGCTGCTGGATATATCGGCATGAACATTTCCGTTCAGGCCAATGTCCGCACCGCGCAGGCGGCAAGCACGGGTCTGCAAGAAGGTCTGACCCTGGCATTCCGCGCCGGCGCGATTACGGGCATGCTGGTTGCCGGTCTTGCGCTTTTGGCGATCGCTGTGTTCTTTTATGTACTGATCGGACCCATGCAGCTTGAGCCTAACAGCCGCGCCGTTATCGACGGACTGATCGGGCTCGCATTCGGTGCTTCGCTGATTTCGATCTTCGCGCGTCTCGGCGGAGGTATCTTTACCAAGGCGGCCGATGTGGGCGCCGATCTGGTTGGCAAGGTTGAGGCCGGGATACCGGAAGATGATCCCCGCAACCCAGCCGTGATCGCTGACAATGTGGGCGATAATGTCGGCGATTGTGCCGGTATGGCTGCCGATCTGTTTGAAACATATGTTGTGACTGTCGGCGCGACCATGGTTCTGACCGCACTGCTGCTAACCCAGCTGGGCGAGCTGCTGCTGCCATTGATGGCGTTGCCGTTGCTGATTGGCGGGGCATGTATTGTCACCTCGATCATCGGCACATATTTCGTGCGGCTTGGCGGGGGAACGAATGTGATGGGGGCCATGTATAAAGGCTTCATCGTCACCGCCGTGCTTTCTATCCCGCTGATCTATCTCGTGACGCAATATGCGCTCGGCTCGGTCGGAACGGACATGAACACGGTGATTAACGCGGGAACAGGAATGGTCGAATTTACCGGCATGGACCTGTTCTATTGCGCGATTATCGGCCTGCTTTTGACCGGCATCATCATCTGGATCACAGAGTATTATACGGGCACCAATTTCCGCCCGGTGCGCTCCATCGCCAAGGCTTCGGAAACGGGCCACGGCACCAACGTGATCCAAGGGCTGGCCATCAGTCTGGAATCGACCGCCCTGCCGACACTGGCAATCATTGCTGCGATTATCGGCGCGTACCAGCTGGCAGGTCTGATCGGCCTAGCTTACGGAGCAACCGCGATGCTGGCGCTGGCCGGTATGGTCGTCGCTCTCGACGCGTATGGACCGGTGACCGACAACGCAGGCGGCATCGCTGAGATGGCCGGTCTGGACGACAGCGTTCGTGAAAAAACCGATCTGCTCGATGCAGTCGGCAACACAACGAAAGCCGTGACCAAGGGATATGCAATCGGTTCTGCCGGTCTTGCCGCTCTGGTCCTGTTCGCTGCCTACACCGCCGATCTCCGGGCTTACTTCCCCGAAGCGACGGTCGATTTCAGTCTGGAGAACCCGTATGTGATCGTCGGTCTCCTGCTGGGCGCATTGCTGCCGTATCTATTCGGCGCAATGGGCATGACCGCCGTTGGCCGCGCAGCAGGGGACGTGGTGAAAGACGTGCGTGAGCAGTTCAAAGAGAAGCCCGGGATTATGGATTTCTCCGAGAAGCCTGACTACGCACGGACCGTCGATCTGGTGACCAAGGCCGCGATCAAGGAAATGATCATTCCTTCGTTGCTGCCAGTGCTTGCGCCAATTGTGGTCTATTTCGTCATCACTCTGCTTGCCGGTCAGGACAACGGCTTTGCCGCTCTTGGCGCGTTGCTGCTGGGTGTGATTGTCGGCGGTCTGTTCGTCGCACTTTCCATGACAGCCGGCGGCGGCGCTTGGGACAATGCGAAGAAATACATCGAAGACGGCAATCACGGCGGCAAAGGGTCGGAGGCTCACAAGGCCGCAGTTACCGGCGACACTGTCGGCGACCCGTACAAGGACACAGCCGGGCCTGCCGTGAACCCGATGATCAAAATCACGAACATCGTTGCGCTGCTTTTGCTCGCGGCTCTGTCTGGGGCGCATTAACCCGCCCATCCGATTGATCGGAAGTTGACCCCGCCCGGAGCGATCCGGGCGGGGTTTTCCTTTGCCGGTCCGCTGCAATCTTGACCTTAAACCGTCCTGACCGCATTGCCGCACGCATGAGCGACAATCCGACCCCTGAAAAGCTAGCCGACGGGCTGGTCCGCCTCCTCACAGTCGAAAAACGCGGCGCCGATATTTATGCGGGCCACCCGCAAAAGGGCGGCGTCGGGCGCGTGTTTGGCGGGCAGGTACTAGCACAGGCCCTGCAAGCGGCTCAGGCCTCGGTCATCGATGGCAAGACCGCCCACTCGCTCCACGCATATTTCCTGCGCGGAGGCAAGGAAGGGATGCCGATCGAATACAGGATCGAGCGGGATTTCGATGGGCGCAGCTTTTCAAACCGGCGCGTGGTCGCCGCGCAGGAAAACGAGGACGGGACCAGCACGCCTATCCTCAACCTGACCGCGAGCTTTCAGACGCCGGAAGACGGGCTGGAGCACATTGACGCAAAAATGCCCGACGTCGCGCCGCCCGAAGAGCTTAAGTCCGATATGGAAATGCGGCGCGCAATGGCCGACAAGATCGGCGACAAGCTGTCCGACGCACAGCGCGCGCTGATGCTGCGCCCTCGCCCGATTGAAATGCGCACGATTGACCGGCTGCACTGGATGAATTCCGAGCCGCGAGAACCCAAGGCGCATACTTGGTTCAAAACGGCGGCGGCGCTGCCCGATGATGCAGACCTGCACCGCGCGATCATCACCTATGCCAGCGATTACACGTTGCTGGGGACCAGCGCCCTGCCCCACGGCCTAAGCTGGATGCGCGGCGAGCTTGTGGGTGCCAGTCTCGATCATGCGATCTGGTTCCATCGGGAGGCGCGCGCGGACGAATGGCTGCTTTACGCGACAGACGCGCCATGGTCGGGCAGCGGGCGCGGCTTTAACCGGGGCCGCATCTTCAACCGGGCGGGCGATCTGGTCGCAAGCGTTGCGCAAGAGGGCATGATGCGAAAGCGCAAGGCCAAGCCCGCCGGCTGAGATCAGCGCAGCTTTAGTGCGCTAGGAAAATCGGCAATTTCGGGTCGGTTAGCGACCGGCGCGTGACCCCGCCCAGCAGCATCTCTGCCAGCCTTGAGTGTCCATAAGCGCCCATCACCATCATCGAACAATCGCGCTGGCTCGCCGCGGCAAACAGCGCGTCCGAGATTTTCGCATCGCCGCGAGGGATCTCGACAATTTCGGCCTCGATATCGTGGCGGCTGAGGTATTTTGCCCCTTCGCTGGCGGGGAAATCAAACCGGTCCTTGTCATCTTCCTCTGCAACGCTGATCAGCTGCACATCGCTGTCGAATTTGAGCAGCGGAACCGCAGCACGCAGTGCGACACAGGCCTCTGACGAACCGTTCCACGCGATCATGACAGGGCTCGTCAGATCAAGCCGCTTTGTTTCGCTCGGCACAACGAGAACCGGAACCGGCGCTTTCAAAGCCAGAGTGCCTGCCATGCTGGATGGGCGCCGGGTGCCTTCTTCGCCTACATCGTGGGGGCCGACAATGACGAGGTCATGCAGGGCCGATTGTTCCATCAACCGGTGTTCCGCCATTCCGTAAAGGAATTTCCATTCCCAATTCACGTCCTCGTTTTCGAGGTCAGCGGTGATCCGTTCGCGCACCTCTGCGGCGGCCTCCCTGATACGGGGCATCGCGGCGGCCATTGCCGATCCGTAAAAATCACCGGGGGCAAAAACCTCGAAACTTACAGCCTGAAGGAACGTGATATGCGCGCCAGTGACGCGGGCAATATCCAGGGCGACCTGCATTCGGGCCTCCATTGCGTTGTCACCGTCAGCGTGAACCAGAATAGATTTCATTGGGACTCTCCTTGTGTATGCCGGAAAGTGTGCGCCGAATGGTCCGTTGCCGCCTTGATCCACGTCAAAACACCCGCAAAATTTAGGCGTTTTCTTGGCTGCTGCTCTTCTATAACCTGCATGGGAGGAGAGAAACCCAATATGCAGATTACCCGTCAGCCCCCTGTCAAAATTACGCTTCAGCCGTCGAACCATCCGTATTTGTCAGGGCCGTGGACGCCAGTTCACGAAGAGGTTGTCGTTGAAGAGCTGGAGGTGATCAAAGGCGAAATTCCTGCGGATATTGACGGAATTTATCTACGCAACACCGAAAACCCGGTGCATCAGCCGCTGGGGCGGCATCACCCCTTCGATGGGGACGCGATGATCCATCAGGTCAGCATTTCGGGCGGTAAAGCCAGTTATCGCAACCGCTTTGTGCGCACCCAGTGCTTTGTCGAGGAACAGCTATCCGGCGGTGCGATCTGGGGCGGGCTAATGGACCCGCCATCGCTTTCCAAACGGCCCGGATTTGGCGCGCATGGCAGCCTTAAAGACACCGGAAGCACCGATATCATCGTGCATGCGGGAAAGGCGCTGGCGACGTTTTATCAATGCGGAGAGGCATGGCAGCTCGATCCTTTAACGCTGGACAATCTGGGCAAAGCGCCGTGGGGGCCGCTGGACGGCGTCTCCGCGCATCCCAAGGTGGACGAGGCAACCGGAGAGTTGATGTTCTTCAACTATTCCAAACATGCCCCTTACATGCATTACGGCGTGGTAGACCGCGATGGCACGCTGTCGCATTATGTGCCGATCCCGCTATCCGGCCCGCGCCTGCCGCACGACATGGCGATCACCAAAAGCTGGTCGATCCTTAACGATATGCCGCTGTTCTGGGATGCAGACCTTCTTAAACGCGGTATCCATGCCGCGCGTATTCACGAAGGTATCCCGACGCGTTTCGCGCTCATCCCGCGCCGCGGCCAGCCGGAAGACATCCGCTGGTTCGAAGCGTCTCCGACCTATGTCCTGCATTGGACCAACGCGTGGGAGGAAGGCGAAGAGGTCGTCTTGGAAGGGTATTATCAGGACAAGCCCATGCCCGATCCGATTGAGGAGGCGGGCGAGTTCAGCCACATGATGGCTTATGTGGATGAGCATTCATTTCAGTCGCGTCTGCACCGCTGGCGGTTCAACCTTTCCACCGGGGAATGCACAGAGGAGCGATTGTCCGACCGGATTGTAGAATTCGGCATGATCAACCCAAACCGGCTGATGAAAAAGTCGCGCTATGTGTGGTCCACAACCACGCGGCCCGGCTGGTTCCTGTTCAACGGGTATTGCCGGCAGGATACGCTTACCGGTGAGGAGCAATTGTTTGAGCTGCCGGACGGTGTCTATGCCAGCGAAAGCCCGATGGTCCCGCGCACCCCTTTGCCCGGCGAACAGATCGCCGATCTGGCCGAAGATGATGGTTATCTGGTGACGTTCCTGATTGATGAGAATTCTGGAAGTTCGCAACTGGCGATCCTCGACGCGGCTGACGTTACCAAGGGGCCGATTTGCCTCGCAAAACTGCCGCACAAGATCAGCAGCGGTGTCCACTCGGCATGGGTGGGCCATGGTCAATTGCAGGCCGACCGGGCAAGCTAAATCTGTTTTGCCTACACACCGTCAGGGTCATCACCACTGCCAGATCAGCGTTCCTCTGATTTCGGCTCCGGTCACGCTCGCAGGTGTCTCGTTGGAAGACTGATATTTTCGCATACCTCGAAGCGAGTACCGCCCGTTGCGCGCCCGCGCTGCGACCGTTTTCACAAGTGTTCCGAAATGCGGATGATCCACCAGGACAACATCGTTTTTCAAGACCGTGCGTTTCCGCCGGAAAAGCGCAAGTGTTCCGCCAGGCAAGGTCGAGTCCATTGATTGCGCATTTACGCGCAGCAAAGTAAAACCAAACAACCTCAACCTATGCTCCCTCGCGCATCGCTTTCATGTCCCGGTATTACCGAGAAAGGTGTGGTACGGCGCTGAACGGGGGGATCAGGACATTCCGCTATTGCCTGACGCGTATAAATCCGACCGAGGGTATGCAACCTTTCCGCGCGGAATGCGTTGTGGTTAAAAGAATTCAAGTTTTACAAGAAGAGGTATCATCGTGACTTTCCAACTCATCGACCTTCCCTATGACGACACCGCTCTGGAACCGGCCGTTTCAGCGAAAACCCTGTCGTTCCATTATGGCAAACACCACCAGGCCTATATCGACAAAACCAACTCCGCGATCGAAGGTACCGATCACGCGGATGCTTCGTTGGAAGCGGTTGTTTCCGCGGCACGCGGCAGCAATCAGGGCCTCTTCAACAACGCGGCGCAAAGCTGGAACCATGCATTCTACTGGCATTCGATGGCTGGCGAAGAAACCGCCCCGTCCGATGAACTGAAAGCGAAAATCGAAAGCGCGTTCGGCTCCGTCGATGCGCTTAAAGATAAGCTGAAAGAGCGCGGTGCAGGACACTTCGCCAGCGGCTGGGTCTGGCTCGCTGAAAAGAACGGCGAACTCACCATCGAAGAAACGCATGATGGCGACACCATCGCCGATCAGGACGGCGTAAACCCGCTGCTCGTCGTCGATCTGTGGGAGCACGCATACTATCTCGATCACCAGAACAAGCGGCCGGCCTATCTCGATGCGGTCGTTGGTTCCAAGCTGAACTGGGCTTTCGCCAGCGAAAATCTCGCGCGCGGTGAAGCGTGGACTTACCCGAAGTAAGCGCCTTATCCGAACAATGAAAAGGCCCGGCCCGCACACTGCGGACCGGGCCTTTTTCGTTGGACCGCTGCTTCTATCAGGCGGCCTATGCGGCGAGCCGTTTGGCTTCGCGGAAACTCACCAGCTTGCGCCGGTTTTCGTCCCATAACGTAAGCAATAGCGGCTTGAACGTTTGGCGAGTCGTATACCTGTTGACCTCTGCCAGCTCAGGATGAGTTTTCAGCACGTCGGGCAGGCGGTAAAATGGAATCCGGCTCATCAGGTGGTGGACATGATGGATGCCGATATTGGCAGTAAACCAGCGCAGCCCGATCGGCAGGTCAAGATACGTGCTGCCGAGCAAGGCCGCATCGTGGAATGTCCACTCACGTGCATGATCCCAGTGCGCGTCCTCAAACTGGTGCTGGATATAAAACAGCCAGACACCGACAGAAGCCGCCGTAAGCAGCACAGGAACGAACACAAGCACGGTTGCAAGCAGACCGAACTGATAGATCAGGCCAGCCATGATAACCGCAATCACGGCATTGGTGGCCATCGCGCTGATCCAGTAAATTGAACCCGCTTTCATCAGACCGATGGGAAGCCGGTGGCGAAGCATGAACAGATATGCCGGACCAAATCCCAACAGGACAATCGGATGGCGATAAACCCGGTAACCGAGCCGGCCTAGCCACGACAGCTCACGAAATTCGCGTACTGTCAGCGTATCGACATCGCCAAATCCGCGCGCATCCAGATTGCCGGTGCTGGCATGGTGAAGCGCGTGCGAGCGTTTCCAGCAATCGTACGGGGTCAAGGTCAGCACACCGATCGCCCGGCCCAGCCAGTCGTTCATCTTTCGGTTGGAGAAATATGATCCATGCCCGCAATCATGCTGGATGATGAACAGCCGCAGCAGGAACAGTCCGGCCAGCGGTGTTGCCAGCAGCGCAAGATAATACCCGGCGGAAACCGCCGCCAGCAACGCTGCAAACAGCGCCGCGAACGGCACGAACGTAATTGCAAATTCCCACCAGCTACGTGCGGCATTCGGCGTGCGGAACTTGGCCAGGTCCCGCGCAATCTGTTTCGGGTCAAGACTGGTGTCGACAGGCTGCGGGGCCGCAGGTGTGAGGCCGTCAGTCGTATGATATGTCACGAAAGATCCTATTGGTAAGTTGGCTTACGTGGCTAGCTGCCAATTGCGACTTTGTCACGACACACTGCCGATCAACCGCTTGTATGATAAAAATCGTAAACTTTCCGCGCAACCGTCTCGCTGACACCGGGTGCGCGCTGCAAGTCTTCCAACGCGGCGGCGCGAACTTTGCTGGCGGTTCCGAAATGCAGCAGTAATGCACGTTTGCGGGCCGGACCGATGCTGGGAATCTCATCTAGCGGAGAGGCGGTAATCGCCTTTGACCGTTTCGCCCGGTGCGCCCCGATGACATAGCGGTGCACCTCGTCGCGCAGGTTCTGAAGATAGAATAGCAGCGGCGAATTTGTCGGCAGGGTTTTCTCGCGTCCATCCGGGAAATGGAACACTTCGCGCCCCTCGCGGCCATGATGTGGCCCCTTGGCAATACCGATGACTGCCAGATCTTCGATGCCGAGTTCGCCCAGCACCTCCATCACGCTCGACATTTGGCCCTTGCCACCGTCAATCAGGACGAGGTCCGGCCACACTCCGGCGCGTTCGCGGTCGGGATCGTCTTTCATGGCGCGAGTAAAGCGCCGCTTCATCACCTCGCGCATCATTGCAAAGTCATCGTTCGTCTGCGCTTCGCGGATGTTGAATTTCCGGTACTGTGATTTCTCGAAGCCTTCGGGACTGGCGACAATCATGGCGCCGACGGCCTTCGTCCCCTGAATGTGGCTGTTATCGTATACCTCGACGCGCTGCGGCGGGGCATCCAGTTCGAGGAATTCCGCCAGCTCGCGGTTCACCTTTGCCTTGGTCCCGGTTTCGGCCAAGCGGCGCTCCAGCGCATCAGTGGCGTTGCGGCTGGCCTGCGCCATAAGTTTGCGCCTGTCGCCGCGCTGCGGGATAGAAAGCACGACTTTCTTTTCCGCGACTTCGGACAGGGCCGCTTCGATCAACTCGCTTTCGGGCAATTCGCGATCAACCAGCACGGTCGATGGCGGCGGCACCTCTTCATAAAATTGAAGCATCACGTTGGAGAGGACCTGCGCCTCTTCGACGTCTTTCGTGTGGCTGGGGAAGAACGCGCGGTGTCCCCAATTCTGCCCGCCGCGAATGAAGAATGCCTGCACGGCAATATGACCGCCTTTGGCAGCGAGAGCGAAGACATCAGCGTCCCCCACCCCGCTGGCGTTGATTGCCTGGCTACCTTGAATGAACGTGGCGGCGCGCAAACGGTCGCGCAGGATCGCAGCCGTTTCAAAATCAAGCTCTTCCGCCGCTTTTGCCATTTGCTTTTCAAGGTCGGCCTGCACTTTCCCCGACCTTCCGGCGAGGAAGTCCTTCGCTTGGTTTACCAGCCCGTCATATTCGTCTTTTGATATCCGGTCGACGCACGGGGCCGAACACCGCTTGATCTGGTAGAGCAGACAGGGCCGGTCACGATTGTTGAAAAAACTGTCAGTGCAACTGCGCAGCAGGAACAGCTTTTGCAAAGCATTCAGGGTGGTGTTGACGTTGCCCGCGCTTGCGAAGGGGCCGTAATAATTGCCTTTCGCCCGCCGCGCGCCGCGATGTTTGTGGATACGCGGAAAAGCATGATCCGCGCGCAGCAGAATAAACGGAAAACTTTTGTCATCGCGCAGCAGCACGTTGAACGGCGGGCGAAACCGCTTGATCAGCTGCGCTTCCAACAGCAGCGCCTCCGCTTCGGAATTGGTCGTCACAATTTCCATGCTGCGGCATTGGCTGACCATGCGTTGCAAGCGGCCTGTCAGACCGTTGATCTGCGTGTAATTCGCCACCCGCGCCTTTAGACTGCGCGCCTTGCCAACATACAGCACATCGCCGCGCGTATCGCACATCCGGTAAACGCCGGGCACAGGCTTCAGCGTCTTTACCGTTTCGCGAATGGCGGTGACGCCCGCCTCCAGGTTCGGTTTGGCACTGGAGACCGTGTAGGCCGCGCGTTCCTCGTTGAAACGTTCGGCTCCTCTGGGGTCATGCGGTGTTCCAGCGGGGGTTTTCGACATGATGTGCAGATAGGGTCTGAGCCGCCCGGATGGAAGCGGGGACCTGTGCAAAGGCCCCCCCTTGTATACTTTCGCCAATTACTGCGCCCCATCAATCACTCGTCGCTAAATATACACCTTATGACGAATCTAATAGAGTAAAAATACGGGACCGATTTAGTGTTTGGATAAATATAAAAGTAACGGGTTGTCTAACTATAACTAACAGGAGGATAACCCGTGTCCAATTCAGAACATCATGGCATGAAGCAGTTCGAAGGATTGTCGCCATATTGCAGTGCCAGCCAATATGGTGAACCGCAGCGCGACGACCGGTTCGGACGATTATTCAAAGACATACCGCCAAACTACACGCACCCTGATATTCTGATCGAAATCGGCAGGGTCGGCGGCAACATGGAAGACCCCGATGACAAGGGCCGCACCATGTCCGTACCTGTGGGGATGGTCTTCTTTGGCCAATTCGTCGATCACGACATCACGCTGGACGCCTCGACCACATTCGATAGCGTTGTCGACAATCCCGGCGAAATCGCCAATCTTCGCACGCCGACGCTGGACCTGGATTGCATCTATGGCCTCGGCCCGGAGGCGCAGCCTTACCTATTCAATCAGGATCGTGACCCCGGTCCTCCCTCCCGTCCCGGACCGTTTGCGGGCGTCAAACTGCTGACGGGCGCGGACAATCCCGGTCAGGCCGGCATCCCGGAAAGCGATCTGCTGCGTTCGCCCAATGGCCGCGCGATCATTGGCGATCCGCGTAATGATGAAAACCGGATCATCAGCCAGATACAGCTCGCAATTATCCGCTTTCACAATCACGTGGCGCAGACACTCCATGACGAGGAAGGGCTGAGCGGACACGACCTGTATGAGGCTGCCCGCGAAGAGACGACATGGCATTACCAATGGGCAGTCGTGAACGATTTCCTGACCGACATGTGCGGGGAGCCGGTGGTCGAGAAAATCCTTGGCTGCGGACGCCAGGTTTATTGCGGTAAAGTGCCTTTCATCCCGGTCGAGTTTTCGGTCGCGGCATACCGGTTCGGCCATTCCATGATCCCGATGAAACTGCAGGTGCAGATGAACGGCGACCCGCTGGAATTGTTCGGCGATGAGCTGGGGCAGGGTTTTGACCCGCTCAACAACCCTGCCGCTATCGTGGACTGGCATGAACTGCTGTTCACACCGGAAAACAGGCAGGTCGAACGCGCGCAAAAGCTCGATACCAAATTGGCGAAAGACCTACTCGACCTACCGTTTATCGATCCGGCGGCCCCTGCAAAGGAAAAGTCATTGGCGACACGCAACCTGCTGCGCGGCAACACTTTCCTGCTGCCCGCCGGAGAGAAGATTGCGAAGGCAATCGGCGAAAGCGATGCCAACATCAAAAAGGTCGTCGATAAGGCCAACGATGTGAACGGTGATCTGGGCGCGGAGGGCATTCCACTGTGGCTCTATATCCTTGCAGAGGCCGAAGTCATTGGCCGCGCCCGCAAGAACGAAAACGCGAAAAAGGGCGAAGGGCTAGGCCCAGTTGGCGCGACCATTGTGGCAGAGGTGATTATCGGCCTGCTCGAACTTGACGATCATTCCTATCTCGGCGCGAACCGCAATTGGTCCCCGCGTGAAGAATGGAACACTCTGGGTAAACTTCTGACGGTGGCCCAACCCTAACCATCCGCCGTCAATCCGCGCGGAGCGGAACTGGATTATTCGCCCCCGATCCGGTTTCGCTCCGCGCATTTCTTTCGGCCAAAGCGCATTGGCAAAACCGCTGACAAAGCCTAGCGCCGCGTTATGCCTGCCCCATCCAATTCGTATGATGTCATAATCCTGGGCGCAGGCGCCGCTGGCCTGATGTGCGCTGCACGGGCAGGCCAAAAGGGGCTGCGCGTCGCGGTGCTGGAAAAGGCTGAGAAACCGGGCAAGAAAATCCTGATTTCGGGCGGCGGGCGGTGCAATTTCACCAATATCCATGCCGGTCCGGGAAATTACCTGTCCGACAATCCGCACTTCGCGAAATCCGCGCTAGCCCGCTATTCTCCGCAGGATTTTATCGACCTTGTTGATCGCCACGGCATCGCCTGGCACGAAAAGACCTTGGGCCAGCTGTTCTGCGACGGCTCGGCCAAACAAATCGTGCAAATGCTGCTGGATGAATGCCCGCCGGACACTGTGGATGTCATCTGCGATGCCGAAGTAAGCGCGGTGGAGCTTGTGGAGGGCAAATATGGCGTGATAGCCAGCGGCAAAGTGTACACAGCGGGCAAACTGGTCATCGCCACCGGCGGCCCTTCGATCCCGAAAATGGGCGCGAGCGGGTTTGCCTACGATCTTGCACGGCAGTTTGGCCTGAAAATCGTGGAGCCGCGCCCTGCGCTCGTCCCGCTGACGCTGGGCGGAGACGACGTTCTGTTCCGCGAACTCTCCGGCGTGTCTGCACCCGTTTCTGCCAGCGCGGGCCGCGGCAAGGCAAAAGCCCGCTTCGATGAGGCGGCGCTGTTCACGCATAAGGGGCTGTCCGGTCCGGCCATCCTCCAAATCTCGTCCTATTGGCGGCATGGCGAAGAAATCGGCATTTCGTTTCTGCCGCAGGCCGATGAAGAATGGCTGCTGTCGTTGAAACGCGATCACCCGCGCGCCACGATCCGGGCGGTCCTGCGCGAACATTTGCCCGCACGGCTCGCCGATGCGCTGTCCGAACGCATCGGGCTGGAGCGCGAATTTGGCAATGTGCCGGATAAAGACCTGCGCGCTGCCGGGCGCAAACTGGTTGACTGGCGCTTCTCACCGAACGGAACCGAAGGGTTTGCCAAAGCGGAAGTTACCATTGGCGGGATCGCCACTTCCGAGCTTTCATCGCGAACAATGGAAGCAAAAAAAGCGCCGGGCCTCTATGCAATCGGTGAAGCGGTGGACGTGACCGGATGGCTGGGCGGATACAATTTCCAATGGGCCTGGGCCAGCGGCGTCGCCTGCGCCGAAGCGATGGCAGAGCAATAAAGTTGCGCGCACCCTTTCCCTAGCGGCAATGATTGCCGTCCGCGTGAGGTTGTAACGGAACTGAAACAGGCTTACGCCCGTAACCAAGAGCCAAAAGGCCGGGTCATCCTCGAACTGTTTCGCCTTCATTTTGCGCAGCGGTAGGGTGACAAGAAAGCAGGAGAGCGCCTTGCGGCAATTGCAGGGAATGGACTCGTCGTTTGTCGCGCTGGAGTCCCCTAATTCGCCGATGCATATCGGCAACTTGCTGATCTACAACCCGGCCACGGCTCCGGGCGGCTTTGTCCGTTTCAAGGATATCCTGAAATTTTTCGAAGACCGGATGCACCTGTCAAAGACCATGCGGCAACGGCTGGTGCGCGTCCCGCTCGACCTGGATTATCCATACTGGATCGAAGATCCGAATTTCGATCTGGAATACCACCTGCGCCATGTCGCCCTGCCCAAGCCCGGCGATTGGCGGCAATTGTGCATTCAGACCGCGCGCATCCATTCCCGCCCGATGGATCTCAACCGACCGCCATGGGAATTTACCGTGATCGAAGGGCTGGAAAATGTCCGCGACTTCCCGCCGGGCTGCTTTGCATTCGTGACCAAGGTGCACCATTCCGCCATCGACGGGATGAGCGGGATTGACCTGATGGAGGCCGTCCACACGATGACCCCGTCGACTGCACCGCCAAATTCGGCCGATGACTGGAAGCCTGAAAAAATCCCTGGTCCGGTTGAGCTGCTCGGCAAATCCTATATCAATGCCCTGCTTAATCCGCTGAAACAGGCGCAGGTTGCGGCGCAGGCCGTCCCGGGCGTTGCCAGCGCGATCAAAGGCCTCGTCACACGCGATTTCAAGCTGACGACCGACCTCGTCCCGCCGCGCACCCGTTTTAACCGCTCCATCTCGCCGCACCGCGTTGTCGAAGGGCGCAGCTTTTCGCTTGCCGAAATGAAGTCGATCCGCGCGCTGTTGCCGGAGGCAAAGGTCAATGACGTGGCGCTGACTGTGATAGGCGGCGCGCTTCACAAATACCTAACGGCCAAGGGTGATCTGCCCAAATCGACCATGACCGCAATGGCCCCTATCTCCGTCCGGTCTGACAATGAGAAAGGGGACATGGGCAATCAGGTCGCAGCCATGATCGCCCCGCTCGGCACACATATCGCAGATCCCAAAGAACGGCTGGAATATGTCTTTGGACAAACCAGAAATTCCAAGGCAATGACAAACGCCTTGGGTGCGCGCACCATGACCGAGGTGAGCAAGGTCAACCCGCTGCTATACATGGCTCTTGGGTCGCAATTGTTCAGCCGGGTCAGCTTGGCGCATAAGGTTGCGATGCCGTTCAACACGGTTGTCACCAATGTGCCAGGACCGCCGATCCACATCTATTCGGCTGGCGCGCGGATGGAGAGCATGGCGCTGTCCCTCATCTGCCTGACAGACGGGCTGGGCCTTGCGCATATCGTGCAAAGCTATGTCGATGAGGCCATTATCAGCTTTACCGCTTGCCGCGATATCATGCCTGACCCGGATTTTTACGCCGAGTGCATTCAGGAGAGTTTCGACGAAATGCTAGCCGCAGCCACACCGGCCAGCGCAAAGCAGACCAGACAAACGCCACGAAAGACGGCGGCCAAGAAACCGGCAAAACGAACGCCAAAGAAAACAACGCGTCGCATCGCGAAGGAGATCGAATAATGGCCAGCATGGCACCCAGCATTCACGGAAACGGACAGGACACGCCCGCAGCGGTTCCGCCAAACCGTTTCTGGACCTTCGCAGAGGGGCGCGCCCTTTTCGAACTTGGGGCGTTTTACGCCGCGACCCCGCTCCTGTCGGCGTTACCGAAAGGCGATGGCCACGCGGTCGTCACCCTTCCCGGCTTTATGGCGACGAACAATTCGACTGTGCCGATGCGCCGGTTGCTAAGCCGCCTTGGCTATGATGCGCACGGCTGGGATTCGGGCCGCAATGTCCGTGTGAACGAGGCGCTTCTGTCGCGGCTCGAAAAACAGCTTCAGCGACTGCACAAAAGCACCGGGCGCGCAGTCTCCCTGATCGGCTGGAGTCTGGGCGGCGTGCTTGCTCGCGAACTGGCAAAGCTACACCCGGACAAAGTGCGGCTGGTCGTCAGTCTGGGCAGTCCGATTTCGGATGATCGCAATCACACCAACGCAGCGCGCCTGTTCAAATTCTTTAATGGAGAGGAACCTGAAAACCTGCGCGGCGGCCAGTTTCAGGGCCTGGACACCGCGCCGCCCGTGCCCACAACATCGATCTTTACCAAGACCGATGGGATCGTGCACTGGCGCGGAAGCGTGCAGCAGCCGGGCGATCACCCGACCGAGAATATTGAGGTGTATGCCTCCCACTGCGGGATGGGTGTAAACCCGTCGGTGATGGTTGCATTGGCTGATCGGCTGTCGCAGGCCGAAGGGGAATGGTCACCCTTCGCACCAAAGCTGCACCAGCGCATTCTCTTTCCAAAAACGCGGATTGATTAAAACAGCTTCCGCAGATCAATTCCTACAAACCGGCCTGTCGGATCGATCAGGAACGGCTGGTAATTGATCGGCGTGTCGCCGTTTTCATCGGTCACCTGTCTGCGTGCGTCGAAGACATTGTCGACGCGAAAACTGACGCGAAAGTTTTTGAGCAAGCCGTCATTGCGGCCCACGAGTTCGCCGACATTGGTGAACACGCGAAGGTCGAAGGTCGCAAGATCATCCAGAAAGATATCGGTGCTGCCCGGTAAATCCGATCCGTTTACCGTGGCGGAACCGGTGTATTGGCCTGACAGCCGCATCCCGATCCCGTTGCCGAAGATGCCGGCTTCCAACCGCGCCGAATGCTGGGCCAATCCGAACGCACTGGTGGAATCGCCATCCAGCTGGTCGAGGACTGGCACGCCCGGTGCGATCAGAATCTCGTTCTCCAGCTCCATATTGTAGGTCAGGTTCGCGAAATAGCGCCAGCCTCTGCGTCCTCCCGGAGGCCCAGCGAGCGGGTTGAAGCCGCCGCCGCGGCGGGCCTGCTGGCCGCCACTTTGACCGCCTCCCGCTTGCTCTGCGCCGGCTTGCTCTCCGCCCGCAGCTTGACCGCCGCCCTGACCTTGTCCGCCTCGCGGACTGCGCGCGCAGAAAAATTCGCGGAATTGGGCAAGGCGCTCTGGCGCGATTTCGCCGTTCTCGTCGCGGGCGCGTGACAGCATGCGCTCCATCCGCTGCATATCGACGCCGGGAAACTCGCTGGACATGTCTTCCCCGCTCTCCGCCGCTGCGACAAGCCGCGTGAGGAAATCCAGTCCGTCATCGGCGCAGACCTTTTCGCGGAATGCAGCGATTTGTGCGCGTTGCTCTTCGGTTGGGGGGCTGCCGTCACCGCGCGGCCCGCGCCGCGCGCCGGTGCCCGGCTGGCCGGATGCGGCATCTGGGGCCGATTGCGGGCGGGATGGCGCAGTTCCGGCATTGGCAGGCCGCCCGCTAGCCGCTCCGCCTCCAGAACCGCGCTCGCCGCGAGCCGAACTGTCGCCGCCGCCGAAACTGCCGCGCGTGGTTAGGATAAATTGCAGCCTGTCGGCGCGCGTTTCCGCGTAGGAAACCGGGCGGCGGTCAAGTGCGATTAGGGTTCCGCCCGCATCGCGGGTCACTCGGTCGGCAAAGGCATCCTCGATCGCCGGCGTCAGCGCCGGGAAGCTTGACGTAACATCGTCAGAGCGGTTGCGGATATATTCGATGGAAAAGCGTGTTCCGTCCCAGAACGGCAATTCCCAATTGGCCGCGAATTTCCAGTCGCGCTGGGTTTCGGCGGGCAGCAGCGGGTTGCCGCCGGTCGTAACGGTCGCCAGCACGGATTCGCCATTGGTGAAGTCGAATACGGCGGTGTTGAACGATGTAACTTGCGGATTGCCCAGATTGCCCAGCGAAGAAGCGACCTCGCGAACGATGTAATTGGCGGACAGGTCAAGATTGTCGAACGGCGACCAGTTAACGCCCACATTGAAATCGCCCAGCAATCCAAAATCGGACAAGTCCTCCAGACCGGCCTGCGCCGTGAAGGTTAAACTGCCCAGTGCATCTGCAAATCCGTTGCGGCGGCTTGTGATCGGAATGACCAGATTGGCCCCTGTCGATAGATCGCGGCGTGTCAGCTGCGCGGACTGCGCGGTGCGGGTGTCGGAGCTTTCGATCTGCTCCCAATCCACGCCCAGATCGAAGGTCGCAATCACCTCTCCGCCGGGAAGCTCAGCTACGGGGCCGCGCAATGTCGTGAGCGCCGTTCCCGCAATCGTCTGCGTTTGCGCGATATCGAAACCGCGATCGACAGCGCTTGGCAGTTCGCCGTCCAGTGCAAGTGTGCCGGCGAGCGCATCTGCCTCTAGCTGATTGGTATCGAATTGCTGGTCGATCTCGCGCTCGACCTCGGTCAGGCTCGCATCGAAGGTTGAGGTCAGCTGAAAGGCATTGACCTGTTTGCTGATCGACCCGGCAGCCGAAACCGTATCGGTCGCAACACGCTGTTCCAGCGGCGTGTCTTCGCCAAATGTGCGAAGCAGGCTGTTGCCATCCGCATCGGTTAGCGTGACGGTATCGAGGCCGGAGAGGGAACGGCTGTCATTGCGGGTGTAATTGAGGTTGGCCGAAACCGAAGTTCCGCTTTCGAGATACGCCTTTGCCCAGCTGATATTGGCTTCCAGTTGCCGGGCATCGGAAACGAGGCTGCGCGCAAGCGCCGGGTCGGGATCGGTAGCGATGCCGGAAACCGATCCATCGGTCTGGATGATATCGCGCTCTGCCTCGGTCAGCAGCGAGGTGTCATTCGCCTCCAGATTGATGTTGAAGCGGCCGCCATCGGCAATTTTGAGATAGCCAAACTCCTGTTCATTCACCCAATAGCCGCCGCGATCCGGCCCCTCGAACTCCAGCTCGATTTCGCGGCTTGCATAATTTTCTTTGAGGATGAGGTTGATGACGCGGCGGTCAGGCGAAAATCCAAAACGCTGCGCGACTTCTTCGGGAAACACCTCTACCCGTGCCAGCGCCTCTGGCGGGTATGAACGCAGTTCGCGGAAAGAGCCGACGCGGATGCCGTTGACCAGAATGATCGGGCGTCCGCCATCGCCGCGCCCGCGCGCAGAGCCTGTCTGGTTGGTGACCTGCGTTACCAGATCGGCAATCGAGGCCACGCCTTCTGCGGCGATATCTTCTTCGTTCAGTTCCAGCAGCGGGGCGGTTTCGACGTCCAGTTGCCCGCGTAGGCGCTGGGCGGAAACCACGATCTCGCCCTGCTCACCATCACCGCCAGAGGAGACATCAATGCCGTCATCGTCCTGCGGTGCTTCTGGCGCTGGCTGCAATTCGAGTGTGCCTGCACCTGAATACAATGCGTTGCGGGTGTCATCGGCAGTGGCGGGTTGGGACAAGGCAGCTGCTGTCAGGCAGGCAATACCGGTGGATACGCGAAGCCGCGCACGGGCGGAGAGGGGGAGGATCATGCGCACCCTTTTTACCATGTTGGAGCAGCGGACAAGCGGCGTAATTGTATCGGTTTGCACCAAAACTTACGGTCGAACAGCACAACTGGACGCACCGCCCATTGTTCCCGATGAAGCAATTGCGCGGCTTGAGGCTTCCAATTTGGCGTTCGCATCGCTAAATGGCCCGCCAGACCCGATCGTGGGTCGATTTTTTTAGCGCCCATGGCGCACATACATATTGAAGGAACTACATGGCCAAGGAAGAACTCCTCGAAATGCGCGGGCGCGTCGTCGAGCTGCTGCCCAATGCGATGTTCCGGGTCGAGCTTGAAAACGGTCACGAAGTTCTGGGCCACACGGCGGGCAAAATGCGCAAGAACCGCATCCGTGTGCTGGTCGGTGACGAAGTGCTTTGCGAGCTTACCCCGTATGACCTCACGAAGGCGCGCATCACATACCGCTTCATGCCGGGCCGCGGCGGACCCGGACCGCAATAAACCAAGCAGTTGACCGCGCTGCACCTCACTCTCGCATCAGCCAGTCCGCGCCGCCGCGAATTGCTTGGCCGGTTGGGCATAAGCCCCGATGCGGTAGTGCCAGCCGATATCGATGAAAATCCGCTAAAGGCGGAGCGTCCTCGCGACTATGCGCTGCGCATGGGCGAGCAGAAAGCCGCTGCGATTACCGCGCCCGGCTATGTGCTTGCCGGTGACACCGTCGTTGCGGCCGGCCGGCGCATCCTGCCCAAGACCGAAACCGAGGGCGAGGCACGCGATTGCCTGCAATTGCTTTCCGGGCGCAGGCACACCGTGCTTTCCAGCATTGTTCTGCGCGCACCCGGCGGATCGCTGAAATCGCGGATCAGCGAGAATGTCGTCCGTTTCAAATCGCTCTCACCGGAAGAAATCGATGCTTACATCGCTGGCGGAGAATGGCACGGCAAGGCAGGCGGATATGCCATCCAGGGCGCAGCCGAGGGGCTGATCCAGTGGATCAGGGGCAGTCATTCCAGCGTAATGGGCCTGTCGCTTTACGAGACGCGCGCGCTGCTGAAATCGGCTGGTTTCGCCATTGGCTGACTGGCTGATCGAGCGCGGCATAGGCGAGGAGCGCGCACTTCTTGTCGAAAACGGCGACGTAATCGCTGCAAAGCTGCGCTGGCCCGGCGAACTTTATTGCGGCAAGCCGGCCCTTGCTAAACTCGTTTCCAAGCAGAGCGGCAGTCGCCGCGGTCTTGCCGTCGACGACGATGGCAATGAGCTTTTGATCGATAAATTGCCTGCCAATGTTCAGGAAGGGCAAAGCTTCGGCGTGCAGGTTACTCGCGCAGCCATAGCCGAACGTGGCCGCCTGAAACGCGCGACTGCGCAGATCGTAAATAAAGACCGGCCCGCCCAGCTACCCGACCAAGGCAATTGCTTTGCCCTTGGAGCCAATGTGCACCGCTTTCCAGCGGGGCTATGGGATGAAGTGTGGTCTGCGGCATCATCGGGCAGCATTGCGTTTGCGGGCGGAGAAATCCTTGTCAGCACCACACCGGCCATGACGGTAATCGATATCGACGGTGATGCGCGGCCTCGCGACCTCGCCCTCGCTGCCATCCCAGCCATCGCTCAGGCTCTTCGCTGGTTCGACATTGGCGGTTCTGTTGGGATCGATTTTCCGTCCATCGCCGAAAAGGCTGGCCGCAAGGAAGTGGATTCGGCCTTGGAGAACGCGCTGGGCGACTGGCCGCATGAGCGCACCGCCATGAACGGGTTCGGCTTTGTGCAGCTCGTCGCGCGGCTTGAGGGTCCTTCGCTGCTACACCGGTTCGCCGCCTCACGGACAGGCATGTGCGCCCGCATGGCGCTGTGCCGAGCAGAGATGGCGGAAGGTGCAGGCGCGGTGCTGCTTGTCACGGTCCACCCCGCGCTCAAGGCGAAACTGAAACCTGATTGGCTTGCGCAGCTCGCCCGGCGCACCGGTAAACAGGTTCGCATTGAAACCAGCGCCGCCCTTGCACTCGAGGCGAGCCAGGCCCAGATAATCGGGGCATGACTACGAAGCCGACAAAACCCTGCCCGATCTGCAGGAAACCCCGCAGCGAACAGCACACGCCATTTTGCTCCGTAAGGTGCAAGGACCGCGATCTCGCGCAATGGTTTGGCGATGGCTACGCCGTGCCAACCAGGCCTGCATCGCCTGAAGAAATCGCCACGGCTGACTGGGACCAACAGGACTAGGCAAACAAGATCGGGTTTTCGCCCATTTCCTCTTGCCAAGGGCGCGGCACTTCGCCATAGGCCCGCTCTCATTTGCTCGCCGGTTTGGACGATTCAGCTCAGATCGTCGCCGCAGCAAGGGCCCGGGTAGCTCAGGGGTAGAGCAGCGGATTGAAAATCCGCGTGTCGGTGGTTCAAATCCGCCCCCGGGCACCACTTGCTGAAGGTTCAATGCCGAGCTGGGAGGCTGTTTTCATGTCCCGTCGTCGCCAGATTTACGAAGGCAAGGCCAAAATCCTCTATGAGGGGCCAGAGCCGGGCACGATCATCCAGTATTTCAAAGATGATGCGACCGCGTTCAACGCGGAAAAAACCGGCACCATCAATGGCAAGGGCGTGATCAACAATCGCATCAGCGAACATGTTTTCAGCCGCCTGTCACATATCGGCATTCCCACCCACTTCATCCGCCGCCTCAACATGCGGGAGCAATTGGTGCGGCAGGTCGAAATCGTCCCGATCGAAGTGGTCGTGCGCAATGTCGCCGCCGGTTCGATCTGCAAACGGCTCGGCATCGAAGAAGGCGAGCCGCTTCCCCACACGCTGATCGAATATTATTTCAAAGATGATGCGCTGGGCGACCCGCTGATCGCGGAGGAGCACATTGCGTGTTTCAACTGGGCCAGCAATGAAGAGATGCAGGACATTTCTTCGATGGCGATCCGCATCAATGATTTTATGTGCGGAATGTTCGCCGCCATCGATATCCGCCTTGTCGATTTCAAACTTGAGTTCGGACGGCTTTATGACGGGGATTACAGCCGCGTCATCCTCGCCGATGAAATCAGCCCCGATGGCTGCCGCCTGTGGGATATGAAATCGGGCGAGAAACTGGACAAGGACCGGTTCCGCCGCGATCTTGGCGGTGAGGAAGAGGCCTACCGCGAAGTCGCACGCCGTCTCGGCCTGCTTCAGGAAGAGGATAACGGTCCGGGCGAGGTGTTCGACCTGTCCAGCCACCGCTCACGCCTGCGCGGCACTCCGCCCACTCCAAAGAAATAGACTGACAGCACCCGTTCATTCGCTAAGCTGCAATGCTTGAGGGATGAGAAGGTACTTTCAGACACAATGAAATCGACGGCACGCGTGTTCGCTGCGGGGCTTTTGCTTGCCCTGCCCAATACCGCTTTGACCACTGCACTCGCCGCACAGGAAAGCGGTCCTGCGCAAACGCAGACTGCTGATGAGGAGCCGGTCTGGGCATTCGAGACAAGCGATATAGAGGTCGATCCCGGTTACGTTTTCGGCCAGCTTGATAACGGCATGCGCTATATCCTGCGCGAAAACGCGACGCCGGAAGGAACAGCAATCGTCCGCATGCGGATCGATTCAGGTTCGCTGGACGAGACTGAGACCGAACGCGGGCTGTCGCATTACCTCGAACACATGGCTTTCAATGGCTCGACTGGCATTCCAGAGGGCGAGATGATCAAGCTGCTGGAACGCGAAGGGCTGGCCTTCGGGGCCGATACGAATGCGGCGACCGACCTTTCTGCCATTACATATATGCTGAACCTGCCCCGCAATGACGAGAGGCTGCTGGACACCGCGCTGATGCTGATGCGGGAAACCGCGTCCGAACTCACCATCGCCCAGGATGCGGTAGAGCGCGAACGCGGCGTCGTCCTCGCCGAACGGCGCGACCGTGCAGGATACAGGCAGCGCGCGCAGGAAGACGCGTTTGAATTTCTGGCACCGGGTGCGCGCTTTGCCCAGCGCCTGCCCATCGGCACGATTGAAAGTCTGGAGGGCGCAACCGCGCAGAAACTCCGCGATCTATATGCCCGCGTCTACACGCCCGCGAACACCACTCTGGTGATTGTCGGCGATTATCCGGCAGACGTGATGGAAGCGATGATCCGTGCCAAGTTTTCCGATTGGGAAGGCGGCGCTGCCCCGGTCGATCCCGAAACCGGCCCGGTCGACATAACACGCGCCGGGCAGACAGATATCTATATCGATCATGCCCTGTCCGAAAGCGTGTCTATGACAATGCTAGGCCCGTGGCGCGACCGCCCTGATACCGCCGAAGAGCGCAAGGCGGCGACCATTCGCGGGATCGGATACCGGATCATCAATCGCCGCCTCGCCCGCTTGGCACGCGGCGAGGACGCTCCTTTCAGAGGGGCGCGCTATGGCAGCAATGACCTGTTTGAGGACGCCCGCACCTCTTCGCTTACTGTATCGAGCGCGGATGGCGAATGGCGCAAAGGCGTGCTTGCCGCCGTTAGAGAGGTGAATGAGGCGCTTACCTACGGGTTCACTCAGGCAGAGATCGATGAACAGCTCGCCAATACGCGTGCCAGCCTTGAAAACGCAGTTCAGGGCGAGGCAACACGGACGAACAATTCGTATGTCGGACCGGCCCTCTCATTGATCTCAAATGATCGCATTCCGACTACCCCTGCCTATCGCCTCGCCCTGTTCGCGGAATTGGAGGGCGAATTCACGCCGCAAAACGTGCTGGGAGCCTTGACGATGGATGCAGCGCCGCTGGTTGCTCCTCTGATCCGGTTTCAGGGGCGTCAGGCTCCTGCGGGCGGCGAAGATGCCCTGCGCACCGCGTTCTCCGATGCAATGGCATTACCGGTTGCTACGCCTGAAGATACCGGCCCTGCCAAATTTGCTTACACCGACTTTGGCGAGCCGGGGATTGCTGTATCGGATGAACGCGAAGACCGGCTCGGCTTTCGCTACGTCACCTTTGCCAATGGCGTGCGCCTGACCTTGAAACAGACCGATATTCGCGAAGACCGGGTCAGTTTCCGCATGTCGGTGGACGGCGGCAATCTGATGAACACAGCCGAAAATCCGCTCAAAACCGCGATGGTGTCCGCCCTTGCCGGTGGCGGTCTGGGTCGGCACAGTCAGGATGAACTTGGCTCCATCCTTGCGGGAAAGACGGTTTCGTTTGGTCTGGGCAGCAGCGCGGAAAACTTCGTGATGAGTTCCAGCACCACGCCGCGCGATCTGGATCTGCAATTGCAGCTTGCAGCAGCCACCCTGACCGATCCCGGCTATCGCCGCGAAGGTGCAGAGAGATACCGGCGCGGTATCGAGAGTTATTTCGCCAGCCTCGACGCGACCCCTTCCGCTGCACTGGGAACCCAGATCGGCGCGATCCTGTCAGACGGCGACCCGCGTTTCTCGCTTCAACCGAAAGAGGCGTTTCTCGACCTTGATTATGCCAAACTTGACGCGGCAATCGGCGACCGGCTGGCGAATGGCGCAATCGAAATCGCCCTTGTCGGCGATTTTGACGAGGATGCCGCAATTGCTGCGGTTGCATCCACGCTGGGCGCCCTACCCCCGCGCGAAGCTGATTTCCTGCCAAGGGAGGATGCCCGCACGCGGACATTCACAGGCGACCGCACCTCACGCACCATCACTCATGCAGGCGAGCCTGATCAGGCGATCCTGCGGCTTTATTGGCCGACAACCGACGATGATGATTTTGCCGAAACCGTGCGTCTCTGGCTGCTTTCGCAAACCGTCAGGCTCGAAATGATCGAACGCCTGCGCGAAGAATTGGGACAGGCCTATTCGCCCTACGCCACCATGTCGAATAGCCGGGTTTACCGCGACTACGGCACATTCTCGCTCGGCGCGGCGATTGATGTCGATCAGGTCGCTCCGACACGAGCGGCGATCGACGCATTGATCGCAGATTTCCGCAGCGGGGATGCCATAAACGACGACTTGGTCGAACGCGCGCGCAAGCCGCTGCTCGAAGGGTATGAAAACGCGCTGAAGAGTCTGGGCGGATGGATGGGGCTGGCCGACAACGCTCAGAGCCAGCCCGAAAGACTGGATCGCTTTTTCGACGGGCCTGATCTGCTTAAATCTCTAACGCCCGCCGATTTGCAGGCCGCTGCGGTCCAATATCTTGATCCCGCCGCCGTGCTTGAGGTGAAAGTTGTGCCCGGAGAGGATGCCCGAACGCCGGATTGATACATCGGCGCGTTGCAGTCTGCGGTGGGCAATTTGCCGGCGGGCGATTGCGCCGCGCCATATCGCCGCTATAGGGTCGATCACGTCACAGCCACAGTCCTGATCTAGGAACCAGCCCATGAAAGTCCGCATTCTCGTCCGTCTGAAACCCGGCGTTCTGGATCCGCAAGGCCGGGCAGTGCACCACTCGCTTGAGGGATTGGGGTTTGATGGTGTCGAAGATGTGCGCATCGGCCGTATGATCGAAATGGATGTTGCCGACGACACCAGCGACGAAGCGTTGAACACGATGTGCGAAAAATTGCTCGCCAATATGGTGATCGAGGATTTCGCGATTGAAAAACTGGACGGCGCGAAGGAGCCGGCCTGATGGCTTTTCGCGCTGGCGTAATCACTTTCCCCGGATCGAACTGCGACCGCGACATGGCCGTCGCTCTTGAAGCGGTTTCGGGCGAACAGGCGATCCGCATCTGGCACGGCGATGCCGACCTGCCCGGCAATCTTGATCTGATCGCCCTTCCCGGCGGGTTTTCCTACGGCGATTATCTGCGATCCGGCGCGATGGCGGCCAACAGTCCGATCATGCGGGCCGTGGTTGCAGCGGCGGCTCGCGGTGTGCCCGTGCTTGGCGTTTGCAACGGATTTCAAATCCTGACGGAAAGCGGGCTTTTGCCCGGCGCACTGATGCGCAATGCAGGCCAAACGTTCATCTGCCGCACCGCCTCTTTGTCGGTTGAGAACACATCCTCACCATTCACCAGCGGGTTTGCCCAGGGTGAGACGATCCGCGTGCCCGTCGCCCATCATGATGGCAATTATTTTGCCGAGGAAAGCGTGCTCGACGCACTCGAAGCGGAAGGCCGCGTCGCCTTTCGTTATGGCGAGTCGGTCAATGGGTCGCGCCGCGACATTGCCGGCATCCTTAGCGAAAATGGCCGGGTGCTGGGAATGATGCCGCATCCCGAACGCGCGATGGAGGCTGCATCGCATCCCTCCCTTGGCGGAGCGGATGGCCGGCGCCTTTTTGAAAACCTGATCGGATCGCTTGTCAGCGCCTGACCGGAAGCGGCGTCAGCCTGCTTTCAAATCGGTTTTCTTGATGTCGAAAAGACGGCGCGCTTCTTCCTTTGACATCGGGCGGCCAAAATAGAACCCCTGAATCTTGTCGCAGCCCAGACTGCGGATCAATTCCGCTTCCTCGGATGTCTCGACGCCCTCTGCGGTCGTCGTCATTTCCAGGCTGTTGGCCATCGCGACCACGGCGTTGATGATCGCCAGGCTTTCATTGCTGTTTTGCGCCGCCCCCTGAACGAAGGTGCGGTCAACCTTGATCGTTGAAAAGCGCAGCTTGCGCAGATAGCCAAGCGAAGAATAGCCGGTTCCAAAATCATCCAGCGCAACCGAACATCCCAGCGCCATGATCTGTTCCAGCGAGTTGCGGGCCGTAGTCGCATCGCGCACGAAAATGCTCTCGGTCACCTCGACCTCCAACCGCTCGGGCCTCAGGCCGCTATTGGTCAGGGCATCGATGACGTCCTGATGAAATTCCGGCTCGAGCAATTGCTCAGGCGATACGTTGACGTTGACCTTGATGTGATCCGGCCAGGTGCGTGCTTCAAAACAGGCCTGTTGCAACACCCACCGGCCAATAGGGATGATAAGCCGCGTATCTTCAGCCAGCGGGATAAATTTGCCCGGACTGACAAAGCCATGTTCCGGACTGTTCCAGCGCACCAGCGCCTCGAAACTCACGATCTCCTCACTATGGGCGTCAACGACCGGCTGATAGTGGAGGACAAACTCGTCACCGCTCAGCGCCTTGCGAAGCGAAGCCTCCAGCCGGCGGCGTTCCTCTGCGGTGGCGTGTAATTCCGGTTCGAAGCGGCAGTGTTCGCCGCCGCCGACATCCTTTGCGCGGTAAAGCGCGAGGTCAGCGTTGCGCATCAGCTCCTCGACAGAATTGCCGTCGCGCGGACCGACGGCAGAACCGACGCTGGCACCGACATAAAGGGTATGTTCGTCAACCTGATACGGTTCAGACAAAGCTTCGATAACCAGCCGGGCAATCTTGTCGATCGCGTCGTGATCGTCGGCTGTGCGAATTACGATTGCGAATTCGTCGCCGCCCAGTCTGCCGCAAAGCAGCCGGTCGCCAATGATGTCCCGGAGCCTTGAGGACACCTGCGCCAACAACTTGTCACCGACCATGTGGCCCAGCGAATCGTTGACGGCTTTGAACCGGTCGAGGTCGACCATCAGAAGAGCGCATCGGCTGCGCCGCTTATGGGCATACCGCAGCGCCTCGCCGAGCCCTTCGTTGATTTGCAAACGGTTGGGAAGCGAGGTCAGCGTATCATACCGGGCTAGGTAAGCGATCTTTTCGCTGGATGCGCGCTTTTCGGTTACGTCCGAACCTACCCCGCGAAAGCCAAGGAAGCGCCCGCGATCATCAACTATCGGCGTGCCCGACAGCTCCCACCAGCGTTCCTCACCCCTGATCGAGACATGCACGATCAGGTTCGAGAAATTTTCGCGGTGCTTCAGGCGTTCTGCCAACTCGCGCAGACTCGGCGCGTAATCGCGCGGGTTGCAATCGGGCAGAGCGATCAGCTCCAGCAGCGGTTTGCCCTCCGCTTGTTTTTGTTCCTGCCCTAAAGCAAATGCGAAGCGCGGGCTTACTGAACGCAGCTGCCGATTGGTATCGACTTCCCAAAGCCAGTCAGCCTCGTTCTCCTCAAACTCGCGCAGCAGCAGGGAGACTACTTCCTCTTTTTCCGCGATGGTGGATTCGGCGGTTCGCGCGACCAGATGCAGCCGCGCCATTTCAATCGCTCCCAGAATGGCGGCAATCATGAAGATAAGCGCCGCAGCCATCGTGAGCCAATACCCCTGGAGCGCGCAGTGTATCATCGTCGCTGAACAGAGGATAATTGTTGAAGTTACGATGTTGATGGGCGAGTTCGTGAAGAAGAAAATCGATCCCGCGATCAAGGCACCGTAAATCATCAGCAGCGCGGCAAAATCGGCCTGACTGCCAAATGGCGCAAACGCCAGCACCGGCACCGACCAGACGAGCCCTGACATCATCGCGCCTGATAGGTTTTGCGTGTAATTCTGCGGCACGGGGCGCTGGCTTTTCGCTGCCAACCGCTTGTCGATCAGTATCCCGCGAACGTGAACCGCAGCCAGCGCCGCAGTCCAGAGGCACAGCCAAACGGGCTCCACTTTGCCCAGGAACATGCGGATGACAAACAGGGCGAGCACCGCATTGGCGTAAGCTCTCTGGAACGTGAATTTCGCCATCGCAGAATCTTGCATACCGCGCAGGCGCGCCCATTCAGCATCGCTGCCGCCCCCTAACTCAAGGACATCAGAAACGGACAAATGAGGCTCGATGACCTTTGGCGGAGTGGCGGCAGGTGTATTCACAGTGCCGAAGGAATAGTTTGTAAAGGTTAGGACCGGGTAAAACCCGCGCGCATTCTTTAAAACAGCGACATCCCAGGAAAGCCCCTTAAAATATCGAAATATCAGAGACTTATAAAAAACCCGGATTATTCGACCGTTACCGATTTGGCCAGATTACGCGGTTGATCAACATCCGTGCCTTTCACCACCGCCACATGATAGGCCAGCAGCTGGACCGGTATTGCGTAGACAAGCGGCGCGATCAACGGGTGAACCTTTGGCATTTCGATCGTTGCCATACAGCCTTCGCCAGCGTCCTCCAGACCCTTTGCATCGGAAATCAGGACAACCTTGCCGCCGCGGGCGCGGACCTCTTCCATATTTGAAACAGTTTTTTCAAATAGCGGCCCGGACGGAGCGATAACGACCACGGGCACATCATCGTCAATCAGCGCAATCGGGCCATGCTTCATCTCGCCCGAGGCATAACCTTCGGCGTGAATGTAACTGATTTCCTTGAGTTTTAACGCACCTTCTAGCGCGAGTGGATAATCTTGCCCCCGCCCCAAATACAGCACATCGCGCGCCGGTGCGATCAGCGGAGCCATCGCGGCGATGTCATCGTCATGATCCAGAGCGGCGTTAAGGCAGGCGGGCGTTTCGAGCAGGTGCTCGACAACTTCGATCTCCTCCTCGCGGCTCATCAGCCCTTTTCTCACCGCCATATGCGCAGCAAGTGCCGCCAGAACGGCAAGCTGGCAGGTGAATGCCTTGGTCGATGCGACGCCGATTTCCGGCCCCGCATGAGTGGGCAGCAGCAGGTCGGCCTCGCGCGCCATCGTGCTGGTCGGCACGTTGACGACGACGCCGATGGTCTGCCCTTCAGCCTTGCAATGACGCAGTGCCGCCAATGTGTCTGCGGTCTCTCCGCTCTGGGAGATGAACAGCGCAAGCCCGCCCTCCTCCAGAACAGGGTCGCGGTAACGAAATTCACTCGCCACATCGATGTCGACCGGGACGCGGGCGAAATGTTCAAACCAGTATTTCGCCACCATCCCGGCGTAGAACGAAGTTCCACACGCCACGATTGTCAAACGGCGGACGGAGGAGATATCGAAATCGAACTGCGGCAGCGCGACGGAATTGTCATCGCGGCGCAGATACGACCCGAGCGTTTGCGCCACGACCGTGGGCTGCTCGAAAATCTCTTTCTGCATGAAATGGCGATAATTGCCCTTTTCCGTCGCGGATGCTGACGCACCGGATGCACGGATCTCTCGGGTGACTTCGCCGCCTTCAGTATCGAAAATCTGGACGCTGTCGCGGGTGATGACCGCCCAGTCACCTTCTTCAAGATAGGAAATACGCTGCGTCAGCGGAGCCAGTGCAAGCGCATCCGATCCCAGATACATTTCCGGCTCTTCGCCTTCGGGACCGTACCCGACCACCAGCGGCGAGCCGAGCCTTGCACCGATCAACATGCCGGGGTGCTGGCGGAATGCGATGGCGAGTGCGAACGCTCCGCGAAGGCGCGGCAGCACATCGCGCACAGCCTCTACCGGGGTTTCACCGTTTTCGACGCGCCGGGAGATAAGGTGCGCGATAACCTCGCTATCGGTTTCGCTTTCAAAAACGCGGCCATCCTCGCGCAGCTCAGCGCGCAGCTCTTTGAAATTTTCGATGATGCCGTTGTGAACAATGGCAACCTCGCCGGTCGCATGGGGGTGCGCATTTTCCGATGTTGGCGCACCGTGGGTGGCCCAGCGGGTATGCGCGATACCGACCATCCCCGGCGCATCATCTTCGCGCAGGACACTGACGAGATTGTTCAGCTTACCCTTCGCCCGGCGGCGGATCAGTTTGCCATCGTGAAGCGTGCAAATCCCGGCGCTGTCATATCCGCGGTATTCCATCCGCTTCAGCCCATCGACCAGCCGGTCCGCAACAGGTTCGCTTCCAACAATTCCGATAATGCCGCACATGTCTGAAACTAGTCCCTGTTGCCGTCTAAGCCATCAATTCTAAAGGCGAATGCTGCCTTCTCGATTAACAAGCGATCGAGAGGTGCGTCGTTTCTAAACGCTATTGATCCGGCGGCAAGCCTCGTGATGCAACTGTCCCGTTCAGGCCATCTCGCCATAGATACAAGCCTGCGCCGATAATCAGCGATGCGCCGCCGATCGTGTATGCGTCGGGACGGTCCTCAAACCACCACCAGCCCAGCGCAATGGCGACCAGCATCTGCACATAGATTGCAGGGGCGACCTGCGATGCGCCCGCTTTCGACAGCCCGATATAGGCGAGCCAATGGGCGGTGCTGGCAGTGCCGGCAACTACAATACAGCGCAGCGCGATGTCCCAGCTCGGCCAGTCGAAATCGAGCGCCGGTATACCGGACAGTTTGATCCCTGCGCAGAGCAATATCAGGATCGGGGCACAGATCGCAGCCACGAAAACCTGCATCGATAAGGCGCTGGCTTGCCCCGCACTTGCCCGGTTCGCGATCATCATCAATGCAAAGAATATGGCCGAAATCAGCGGAAACAGCGCGCCCAGACCCAGCTCGGCCAGATTGGGCCGCAGGATGATTGCAACGCCCAGCAGCGAAACCAGCGACACGGCCCACATGGACGGGCGGACCCGCTCTCCCAACAGCGGCACGGACAGCATCTGCGTGAGGACAGGTGCAAGAAACCCGATCGCCATCGCCTCGGCCAGCGGCATGATATAAATGGCGGAGAAAAAACAAACCGATGCAATCGCCAGCGATGCGCCCCGGCCTATTTGAAGCCAAGTGTTGCGGGGCCGAAAAGCTGACGCGCCCTCCTGCCTCAGCAAGAGCGCAGACAGAACGATGGCACCAATCGAAAACCGCAGCGCCGCGACAGCGTATGCCGGCGAAGCGCCTGCCATGCTTTTGACGACTGCATCGCCAACAGAAAGCAGCGCAAAGCCCGCAATGGCATACGCTACGCCGGTGCGTTCGCTCGCCGTCATCTGCCACGTCTCATCGCTTGAACCATGCTGCCCCTGAACGTCGATCCGGCCAAACGCAAGCGAAACGCCGATGCGTGCGTGAAACCGGTTTCGCATGGTTCGATTTTAGGAAAAAAATAAGGTTTCCGAATTATTCACCACTCTTCGAGAGGCACTGTTCGCTGTATTGCGAGCAAGTGCGATTATGAAATTTGTCCTCGGGGGCTTGGAATGAGCGCATTCGGTAAAAAAGGTGGAGCAGGCGGTTCGAAAACGGGCGGCCGCCCGGCATTCGGCGTTGCGCGCCCTATGAAAACCGGGACACCTTCGGGCAATGATTCCAAAGGCGGCGATCAGTTTCCGCCGCTTCCTGGCGAAGGCGAGAAGGCTAAGTCGGCCGCGCCTCCTTCGCAAAGCTCCAAACCTCAAAACGCGGCAGAGGCGATGGATCGCCTGACCGAGCGGATGAACGCAACGCACGATACCGAATCCGAAACCGGAGGGTTCGAGGCGAGCGTCCACAAGATCAAGGAACAGGTTCTCCCCCGCTTGCTTGAAAGGGTTGACCCTGAAGCCGCAGCGACGCTGACCAAAGAAGAGCTGTCAGAAGAATTTCGTCCGATCATCATGGAAGTGCTGGCCGAACTGAAGGTCACGCTGAACCGGCGCGAACAATTCGCGCTTGAAAAGGTTCTGATCGACGAGCTTTTGGGCTTCGGTCCGCTTGAAGAGCTGCTTAACGATCCAGACGTTTCCGATATCATGGTGAACGGTCCCGATCAGACCTATATCGAGAAAAAGGGTAAGCTTACCATCGCGCCGATCCGGTTCCGCGATGAACAGCATCTTTTCCAGATCGCCCAGCGCATCGTGAACCAGGTTGGCCGCCGCGTCGATCAGACCACGCCGCTGGCCGATGCCCGTTTGAAAGACGGTTCGCGTGTGAACGTGATTGTCCCGCCGCTCTCGCTGCGCGGGACCGCGATTTCCATTCGTAAATTCTCCGAGAAACCGATCACGCTCGATATGCTGAAAGAATTCGGCTCAATGTCGGACAAGATGTGTACCGCGCTGAAAATCGCGGGCGCTTGCCGGATGAACGTCGTTATCTCTGGCGGTACGGGTTCGGGTAAAACCACCATGCTCAACGCCCTGTCGAAAATGATCGACCCGGGCGAGCGCGTGCTGACGATCGAGGATGCCGCCGAACTCCGCCTGCAACAGCCGCACTGGCTGCCGCTGGAAACACGTCCGCCGAACCTCGAAGGGCAAGGCGCGATTACCATCGGTGACCTTGTGAAAAACGCCCTGCGTATGCGTCCTGACCGCATCATCCTGGGTGAGATTCGCGGCGCGGAATGTTTCGACCTTCTCGCCGCGATGAACACGGGCCACGATGGTTCGATGTGTACGCTTCACGCTAACAGCCCGCGCGAATGCCTTGGCCGTATGGAGAACATGATTTTGATGGGCGACATCAAGATTCCGAAAGAAGCCATCTCGCGCCAGATTGCTGAATCGGTCGATATCATTGTGCAGGTGAAACGTCTGCGCGACGGCTCGCGCCGCACCACCGACATCACCGAGGTTATCGGGATGGAAGGCGATGTCATCGTCACGCAGAACCTGTTCAAGTTTGAATATCTGGACGAAAGTGACGACGGCAAGATTCTGGGCGAATTCCGCTCATCGGGTCTGCGTCCTTACACGCTGGAGAAAGCGCGCCAGTTCGGGTTCGACCAGGCCTATCTGGAGGCGTGCCTTTAAGGGCTGCCGTCAGAGGTTTCCCAAGACGACCGGCAGGCTCATCGCAAGCAGGCCGCCGCCGATCACAGCGCAGGCCAGGAAAAGCCCTGTCCACGGCATGAAGCCGACGCGCTCCAGCTGGGCGACATTCCTGCGCCGGTTGCGCACGCGCTCCATCACGGCGCACAGGGCGGCCATCACCCAGAAACCGCCGCCTGCCAGCGCCAACTGCGCGGCATCGCTCAATAGCTCGAATTGCACCCAAAGTTGTGTCACGCCTGCGCATGTAGAGGCGCACCGCGCTTGCGCAATCCCCATTGCAGCCTAAAGCCCGCTGCCAATGGATGGATCAGTCGCCCGCCCCCGCCCGTTATTGGCGCTCGCCATCCGGCTTGCCACCGCAGCTGTTTTGGCGACCATGGCCATGCTGGTCAAAGTGGCCGGGACACGCGGCGTCCATTTGGCAGAGCTGGTGTTCTGGCGTCAGGCCATAACTCTCGTGTGCCTGGTAGCCGTGCTTGGGATCTGGGGCAGACTTGCCAGCGTAAAAACGGCGCGGTTCGGCGCGCACGCCCGCCGCGCCATCTTTGGCATCACCGGCATGTTCTTTGTATATGGCGCGGTGATCCTGCTGCCCCTGCCAGAGGCGACCGCGATCAGTTTCACCGCTCCGTTCTTTGCCGTGATGATCTCTGTCATCGTATTCCGCGAGAAAGTCGGCATTTATCGCGGCGGGGCCGTGGCGCTGGGCTTTACCGGGGTGCTGCTGATCACTCAGCCAAGCTTTCTTGGCGGGGCAAGCGATCTGGTCGATCCGGTCGGCGCAGCGGTGGGCCTGATCGCAGCATTGCTGGTGGCCACCATCAGTTTCCAGATTCAGGACCTAAACAAGACCGAAACGCCGTGGAGCATCGTGTTCTGGTTCGTCGCGCTCACCACACCGCTAACCGCGCTGGCGTTGCCGTTTGTGATGCAATCCCATTCCGCAGAGACCTGGGCGATTATCGTGGCAATGGCGCTCTGCGGCGCTTTGGGTCAAATTTTGCTGACAACCTCGCTACGTTTCGGTTCTGCCGCCGTCATCCTGCTCATGGATTACACTTCGCTGCTGTGGGCGACGTGGTATGGATGGAGCGTGTTCGGCTCCGCCCCGGGCGCCGGATTATGGATCGGCGCGCCGTTGATCATCGGGGCGGGCGCACTCATCGCCTTTCGCGAGAGGCAACTCGCCAGAGCCACAAGACGGTCCGCCGCATCCGAGGAACCAAAACCGATGGAAGCGATTGAAAGATCACAATGTTCAGGAAAGGAACAATTATGATCCGTAAAACCATGATCGCAATCGCCCTCGGCGCAATGACGCTTTCTGCTGCTGCATGCAATACAGTGCGCGGTGTTGGTGATGATCTCAACTCGGCAGCAGACGCTGTCGATGAGGAAACATAAAAACAGGCGGCATTTTTAGTTTGCCGCAAAACAGGGGCTCGCCGGAAAGGCGGGCCCTTTTTGTTTGCCACTAGACTATTTTGCGGCGATCTTGTTGCTTTGGTATCTCAAGGATTCCGCGATGAAGCATAAACTGATCTCTGCCGTTCTGCTTGGCTCCCTGATTATCTCGACCGCGGCGTGCAATACCGTGCGCGGGCTTGGCGATGATCTCAAATCCGTCGCTGACGCGGTAGACGACGAAACTTAAGACCGGCGATAAACCAGCGTAAGGTTGTTGGCAGGCATTTCGAAGCGCGCCGTGCGCTCAAATCCGTGGGCAGCGGCGACGGCGCCCACATCGCTGATCTGGCGAATGCCCCACTCGTTATTACGTGCTTTCAGGCTGAGGTCGAATTCGAGGTTCGACGGAGCAGGCTCGATGCCCTGCTCGAAATAGGGTCCATATAGGATAACCGGCGCGCCTTTTTCGCGTAAAAGCCGGGCCGCTCCTGAAAACAGCCCGATCGTCGCAGCCCATGGGCTGATATGGACCATGTTGATGCAGACAATCGCATCGGCGGATTGAAACGGCCAATCCTCTGCCGCAGCGTCGATGATGGCAGGCTCCAGCAGGTTTTCGCCCTCATAATCGTTCCGGTAGGCAGTTATGGAGCCGGCGGCTTCCGCATCGGGATCGCTCGGCTGCCAATTGATGCGCGGGAATTTTCCGGCGAAATACACCGCATGTTCTCCAGTCCCGCTGGCTATTTCCAGCACGGTTCCACTGGGCGGCAATTCGTGCGCGAGTACCTCGGCAATCGGCGCTCGGTTCCGCTCGGTCGCGGGGGCGTGTTTCTTCACGATCAGCCGACCTGCCTGTCCTGACCTTCCCAATAGGGGTCACGCAATTGCCGGCGCAGGATCTTGCCCGATGGGTTGCGCGGCATTTCGGGTATCACATCGACCGTCTTGGGCGCTTTGAATGCAGCGATGCGTTCGCGGGTGTAGGCGATGATATCGCTTTCATCGACGTCATGCCCCGGCTTGCACACGACGCAGGCTTTTACCTCCTCGCCCCATTTTTCCGACGGAATTCCGATGACGGCAACCTCCGCGATTGCCGGATGGCCATAGATCGCGCTTTCAACCTCGGCGGGATAGACGTTTTCACCGCCGGTGATGATCATGTCCTTGATGCGGTCCTGAATGTAGACATAGCCGTCTTCGTCCATGATCCCGGCATCGCCCGTGTGCAGCCAGCCATCGGCGTCGATTGTCTTTGAAGTCGCATCGGGCAGCTTCCAGTAACCGGCGGTATTGGACGGCGATTTGATGCAGATTTCCCCGATCTCGCCAAGTGGCACCGGCGTGTTGTCCGCTCCGCGCACCTCTACCTTTGCGCCCGGCACGGCTTTGCCCGCCGACCGCATCCGCTTGTTACCATCAATCGAGTGGTCCTCCGGGCCCAGCGCGGTGACAGTGCCGGTGGTTTCAGTCATGCCGTAAAGCTGGACAAAGCCTGCATTGGGCATCGTCTTCACGGCCTCTTTCAGCAATTCGAGCGGCATCGGAGCAGCGCCGTACATCATGAATTTGAGTTTGCTGAAATCGGTTTCGGCGGCTTTCGGATGCTGCACCACCATCTGCAATGCGGCGGGCACGATAAACAGATGGGTCGCGCCCGCTTCAATCGCGCTGAGCACCCCGTCGGGAGTGAATTCTGCATCGATCCGGCAGCGCACGCCGTTACAGATGGAATTGTTGATAAGGCCGGTGCCGCCAATATGCGCGCACGGCATTGCAAACAGAACGCAGTCGTCCGCTTCGTAATGGTTCCAGTCGACGCCCGCTTCATTGCCGGTGATGCGCAGGCGGAACAGGTTTTCATTAGAAAGCTGCACGCCTTTCGGATTGCCAGTTGTGCCCGAGGTATAAAGTTGCAGGATCGGCTCATCGCTGTCTGCGCGGGTATATTGCGTCGCCGGTTCATGCCCGGCGATAAGCCCGTGCGCTTCCGCCTCTGCGATCACCTCGGGTTTGGTCGGCAGATCAGCCGCGACCGAACGCGCGGTTTCGGCAAATTCATCACCCGCAAACAGCAGTTTCGCTTCGGTGTTTTCCAGTATGAATGCAATTTCGGGCGGAGCCAGGCGCCAGCCAATCGGGGCCATCACCACGCCGCAGCGCCCGGCCGCGGCATAGACCATGCAGTGCAAATCACTGTTCTTGCCCAGCCAGGCGATCCGATCGCCTTTTTTCACGCCGCGCGCTTCAAATAGGGAGATGATGCGCCGCGTTATCTCATCCAGTTCGCGAAAACTGGTGGTGCGCCCCTTATGGTCGAGCGCAATCGTATCCGGTCGTTCCTTCGCCCAAAAATCGATAATGTCATCGAAATGGGTCAGGGTGTGCTGGCTGGCATCACTCATCGCGGTATTCTCCCAATGTCTCTTTTTGTAGGAGAATAGGGCATTTGGACGCGCAGTCTAGCGAGCAATAATTGCCGCTGGCAATGCGCTCAAGACCACCGTCCCGAGGCGCGGGCGCGCGGTTCGCGCACCAGCAGCCAGATCAGCAGGCCAACCGGGCCGGCCATGAATGTGGCCAGCAGAATTGGCGCCTGCAGCCAACGCGAAAAATACTTCGCATCGGCATCACGCGCGATCCACAATCCCACGAACAAATCGAATGCGAGATAATGCGTCCAACCGATGACGACGCCCGCATCGCTGCCGAAAATCGCGCGCACGCCCTCTATCGACGTGAAATCCGTACCCCCCTCGCCCGCTGGAACGAACCCGCCCAAAACCGCAATCAGACAGGCGGCATAGATCAGGCATAACAAACCGATGCCCGCATACATGATGGCCGAAAGCAGTGCGGGCCAGCGCGGCAGGGCGATCAGGCCGATCCACGCGGCAAGCGCCATGAAATTGACCGTGCTGAAGACAAAGCTCCAGTCCATTATTCTTCGAATTCCTTCTCGGCCTTGGCCCGCCATTCGCGCGCGGCCCGCTTCATCGCTTCATTATCATGCGTGAACCGGCCCTGTGCCCGCCTTAGCGCCAGACCCAGCGCCGCCTGCGCCACCAGATCGGCGTCGATAGAGTGATACATCTCGTATTTCGAAGGGAGCAGCGGCTCGATCAGCGGCGCAACCAGCATGCCCGCTTTTTCGGCCAGCCGGAAATCACCCGCACGCGCGCCGCGCAGCAGGCCGGGACGCAGAATATCGAGCCGTTTGAAACCGACTTTTGTGACGAGCTGTTCGGTTTCACCTTTGACTCTCATGTAAAGCGATTTTGATCCCGGATCCGCTCCGGCGGCGCTGATCAGCACCATATTGAGCACGCCCGCTGCCTTGGCAGCCTCCGCCGTGCTGAGGATAAGGTCCTGATCGACGGCACGAAACGCCTCTTCATCGCGTCCCGCTTTTTTCCACGTTGTGCCGAGCGCGCAGATGAAAGAGCGCGGTTTCACAGCCTCGAAAACCTCGCCCCATTTGGCAGGTTCCGCCACGAACATTTCCATGCGCGCACCATCGGGCAGTTTTGCCTCGCGCCGGCTGATACCGACTATCCGGGCCTGATCCCCCTCGCTGGCAGTCCTGATCACGCGTCTGCCGATCAGCCCCGTTGCGCCGACCATGCCGATCCGTTCGGGCACTTTGCGCCCCATGGTACGCTTTTCAGCCGCGCCGCGGCGAAGATTAGACATTGCTCAAACCCTCCGGTCTTTCGCCATATATTTCCGCCACCGCCTGCATGGCGAAACTGTCGCTCATCCCCGCGATGAAATCAGCAATCGTGCGGGCCCGCTGCGGATCGTGCTGCGGCAATCGGGCCTGCCAATCGTCCGGCATGAGCGAAGCGTCTTGTGAATACGCTGCGAACAGCCTGGCCACAACATCGCGCGCCCGCTCCGCTGCGCCAACCTGATCGGGATGGTAATACAGCTTTTCGTACATAAAAGACTTAAGCTCGCGCTCATGCCCCGCCATGGATGGCGAAAATCCGCCAATCTGTCGGTCCGCCGCGCGAATATCCGCCGCGCTATCCATGCCCGCAGCCTGAGCGCGGGTGTGCTCGATCACGTCGTTCACCATCAGGCCGATCTGGTCTCGGATCAATTCGCGCAGCATCCGGTCGTGCGGTGCCCCCGGAAACCGCCGTTCCACTGCGCGCCACTGATCAGCGACAAAATCGAGTTCGAGCAAATCGTCGAGTTCCAGGAAACCGGCCCGCAGCCCGTCATCAATATCGTGATTGTCATAGGCGATATCATCGGAAATCGCTGCAATCTGCGCCTCCAGCGACGGCCATGTGCCAAGGTTCATTGGAAACGCCTCGTCCAGCTCGGCCAAGGCCCAGTTTGGCGCGTGCACTGGTCCGTTATGCTTTGCCAGCCCCTCTAGCAGGTCCCATGTCAGGTTCAGCCCATCATGCTGCGGATACGGGCTTTCGATACGCATCACTGTGCGCAGCGCCTGCGCGTTGTGGCAAAATCCGCCATGCCGGCTCATCGCTTCGGATAAGGCTGCCTCTCCCGCGTGTCCAAACGGCGGATGGCCAAGATCGTGGGCAAGGCATAGCGCCTCTGTCAGATCCTCGTCCAAGCCGAGCGCGCGGGCCAGAACCCGTCCGATCTGTGCGACTTCCAGGCTGTGGGTCAGACGGGTGCGGTAATGGTCACCCTCCGGCGCAATGAAAACCTGTGTTTTCGACTTCAACCGCCGAAAGCTCATCGAATGGATGATCCGGTCACGATCGCGCTGAAACGCGCTGCGCGGCCCCCTGTTCTCGCCATGTGCAGATACATGCGGCGCGCGGGAAGAGACGTCGAATTCCCGTTCGCCAGATTGAGACGGGTCAGCGGCGTAGGGTGCGCGAGTAATCACGCAACAGCGATTAAGTCAGCAGGCCCGATGGCTCAACGGGAACAGATCAGCAACCTGCCATGATAGCCGTGGACAGCAAACGTTTCGGCGCGATCTCCGCACAAAAGCCGGGAATGTGAAGAAAGGAGAAGGGCCGCTTCCATGTGCATTGGGGAGCTTGGAAGCGGCCCTTGGGACCTCAGGCGACCCGAGGACCCGGATTGTTATGGTCGGTTCCAATACAATTCCATGCTCGCAGGTAGCAGACATTGCAGATGATGCACCGACCACCGGCTAAACTTGCGTCAAGTTGGGCGCGCAGGGCGATTAGTCGAGAGGTAATCCCCACGCACTGTCACGAAACGAGGTTATGCGTCACTCTCTAGCATCCACTCGGCCGCCGCCGCGCAGTGGATTCGTGTTGAATCGAAAACCGGCAGCACATTCGCATCGACATCCACAACCAGATTCAGCTCGGTGCAGGCAAGAACGATCGAATCCGCGCCCTCTTGCGCCTTGTTGGTGATGATTGTTTTCATCTGCCGCTCTGCGTCACGCGTCACTTTGCCGACCATCAATTGCTGGTAAATCAGCTTGTCCAGCGCATCGACCGTATTCATGTTCGGCGCCAGCAACTGAACCCCGTGCGCGACCAGCCGTTTGCGGTAAAAACTTTCCGTCATGACGTTCTTTGTGCCGATGAGAGCCGCGGTTTTCTTTCCCGCTTTTTGCATCGCGATCCCGACATGGTCGGCGATATGCAGAATCGGAATGTCCACTGCACCTGCAACATCGTCATACAATTTGTGCATGGAATTGGCGCCGATAATCAGCCCTTGCGCCCCTGCATCCTCAAGCCGTTTTGCACAGCGGGTCAGCACGCCAGACGCGCGTTTCCAGTCCTGCTCATTCTCCAGCCCGTAAAGCTCCCGAAAATCGAGGCTTTCGACCAGCATGGGCGCACTCGCCATTGGCGCGGACCGTTTGTGGATTATACGGTTGATCCGGTCGTAATAAATGCCGGTCGACACCCAGCTCATGCCGCCGATCAGTCCCAATTTGCGCAAAAGATATTCCTCGATGTTAGGCTATCGTATTGACAATGATTTAGCGCGGAACTTGATCCTGCGTCCAGATCAGGTGGTTAATTCGTGTCAGTGGCAGAAACACGCGAAAATGGCTGCGCGTCAAGCCACCGGCGCAGATCGGCCAGCGTCGCATCGGGCACCTCTTTTTGCGGCAGGTGCCCTACGCCATCGTAAACAACAAGATCGCTGTTTGGCATCGTCTGGTCGAGCCACCGGCCGGCGCTAAGCGGGATCAGCCTGTCCTCGTCACCCCAGATAATCAGCGTGGGGGCCTGGATCGCCGCGATTTGCGCCTCTGTCAGAGGATCGTAGTTTGCCGAAAAGCGCGCCAACGTTGCGGCCCGATTGCCGGGAAAACGCAGCAATTCCCAATATCGGTCGATCATTGCATCATCGACAACCTCCTTGACCGAAACTGTCTGCTCAAGGCTCTGCGCAATCAGACTTCGCGGGGTAATCTGCTCGGCAATTTTGTTGATGCCCGGCAGGCGCGCAATGGTGAAACCGATATTTCCGCCGCCACCATCGTCATCGGCTTCGTCATTGCGCACTTCATCCGGGATCGGGCCGCCGCTCGCATCGACCAGCACAAGCCCGCCGACACGCTCTGGATAGGCCGCTGCGAAAGCGAGCGCGTGTTTGCCGCCCATGGAATTGCCGCCCAGCACAAAACGGTCGAGATCAAGCGCATCGGCAACCTCGCCGATGTCTTCAACAAAATTGGCGATGCTGTAATCATCGTCCGGGTCTCCGCCAGTAAGGCCATGGCCGACCTGATCGAATCGGATGACGCGGTAATCCGCGCTTAACCCGTTTGCCCATTCATCCCATGTGTGAAGATCAGAATTTGATCCGTGAAGCAGGACGATTGCGGGCGCACCGCGCGGACCTTCGTCGCGCAAATGGACCCGCACTCCGCTGCCGATCTCGACAAACTGCGATGGATTGCCACCATATTTCGCAATCATCGCCTCGGCATCGGTGTCCGGTGTGCGAAAGATCAGGAACACGGTGACGAGCAGCGCAATCAGCACCGCGGCAATGCGAAACAGCCATTTCATGATGCGGGCATGCCCTCGATCCAGTCTTTTACGATTGCCAGCCCCTCTTCATCGGTTGTTGACCGCCCCAATTCAGGCATTGCCACACCCGCCTCGGTTGACTTCATCCGGTACACAAGAATGGACGCATCGGGGTCGCCCGGCGCGATTGAAACGGAATGCCCGCCAGCGCCCCGTCCGGCGGCGACAGGCGGCTTTCCAATGCCCAACGCAGCCGGATCCTGCTGCTCCCACCTCAGATCAAGCCCGGAATTGGACGCACCGCCGCCCGGTTGATGGCAATGCGCGCAGTTCACATCTAGATATGCGCGGGCAAGATCGGCGGTTTTCTGGCCCGTGCGCCCCTTGCGATCTGCGCGATCCGCCCATTCCGGCAACCCGGCTCCGGCGGCAGGCATGGCGGACAGGTGCCCCGCTTCGAACATCGAAGACAGCCATTCACGCGGCAGATTGCGGGCCTTTGGGCCTATCGGAATAACCTCGCCATCCTTGCTATGGCACGTCTTGCACTGGTTCTTGTTCGGGATGCGGTAGCTGATTTCCGCCCCATCTGGCCGGGTGACGGCAATGCGCGCGCCGGCAAGCGCCAGCACCGCATCACTCTGATCCTCGTTCCAGCGATAGGGCAGCGCGACCCACCCCTCTGTCCGGTGAAGCAGGACGCGTGTTTCGATGAGGCGGCGCGCGTCCCCTTCTCCAAAAGCGAACGTTTTGATAATCGCGGTGCCCACCGGCATTTCGAGCAGACCATCGCCGTTCGGCGCGAATTGTGTGCCAGCCGGGCTGTAGATAAAGCGCAGTTTATCCGCCCCATCGGAATAGAGCGGGGTCTTTAGCCGATAGAAACGCACCTCAGCCGCCGGTTGCTGCGCTGTTTGATCGGTAAAGAAACCGAACTGCGAAAGCGCACGCGGCATCCCGTCCATTACCGCCGCGTCGTTCACCTGCGGCACCGGCGGCGGAAGGGCGCGCGCGGCGATAGAGCCGGCAAACGCGGCTGTCGCAAGCCCTAGGACTAGCACCGATGTCTTCACTTAAGACGCGCCTCCATCTCGGCAGGCAACGCGACCGGAGAAAGCGCGGGCGCTTCGCCTCCAACGACAGGATTCAGCATTGACGGGTTCGCTTCGGTGAATGGCTGTCCAACAGTCTGAAGGCCAAGCGAGGCGACCGAAACCGCATCCTCAACCGCCAGATTGGTGTGCAATCCATCGGTCAGGATCGGAGGCAGCGCGCCGCCAAATGCCGCGGCGAGCATCGGGCCTCCTTCAAAATCAGGGGCACCGCCGCCGGACCCGTAAATGTTTCCGCGCACGACCACATCTGCCGGGCGCGGCTTGAACCGTTCATCGCTGTATTCACCCTGATACGCGATCAGCATGACGTGCGAGGTCATGTTATCGACGAGCGCATTGTCCAGCACGTGCACGCCGGTATTCGCCATGATCATAACGCCTGTTCCCGCAGGGACGCTTGCGACGATGTTGCCTTCTGGCGCGAAATTATCGGTGTTGTTGCCAAACACCGCATTGCGCGCGATCAGCACATCGCCGCCGCCAACCTTCGGCAGGCCGGGCAGATCGAACACCAATATCCCGCCAGTGTTGCGCACGGCGAGGTTCTCCGTCACCTCGGCGTGATTGCTGTTTTCAATCTCGATACCCGCGACGTTTTCTTCAACACGGTTACGGCGCACGATGATGTTTTCCGACTGGCCGACATAAATCCCAGCATCGGACGCTCCGCGAACGTAGCTGTCCTGAACGAGGATATTAGACGCCTCTACCGGGTAAATGCCATATGCGCCGTTGGATGCCTTTGGCCCGCCGGTCCATTCAACCCGCAGCGCGTGGTACACGATCCGGTCGGCGCCTTTCGATTTGATGCCGTCCCCCTTCGCATTCTCGACCGCAAAATCGCGCAGCGTCACGTTGTCGGAGGTGACCAGCAGCCCCTCACCCGCGCCTGCCTGGTTCGTGAAATCGAGGACCGAGGCATCCATGCCCGCCCCCCTCAGCGTGACGCCATCGACATCCAGACTTAGCCCGTCAGTCAGCACATACCGGCCAGCCTGCAACACCACTTCATCGCCCGGCTGCGCAAGAATGAGAGCTTCCTGTAGTCGTTCCTGCGCGCCCTCACCCGGTGCCACAGTGTGCGTTTCAGCCAGCAGTGGCGCTCCGCTTGAAAGCGCCAGCGCGGCGGCCATCGTCCTGATCATGCAAATTCTCCCTCTCCCGGCCAGCATGATGCGCGGGAAGGCAGGGGTTGGCAAGCCTGCTAGCGCGGCGCGTTACAATCGCTGGAGCATAAGGTCGAAACCGCAGGACGCTGCCGTCTTTGCAACGGTTTCAATGGCTTCGCGGTCGTCAACACGCCGCAGCCGCTCCATCGCCTCCCCCGTGGAAAGCGGGACGCGGCTTTCGCCCTCCTGCGGGGCGGCACGCTCAAGCTTGCGCAGCTGGCCCAGGGTAAGCTGGTCCACCAGCCGCGATGCCATGCAGTCGGCCATCGGCGCAGGCACCTGATTATCGAGCAAGGCCTGCTCGATCCGGGCCTCTGTCACCTGATCGACAAAGCCATCGCCGCGCAGGAAAAACCACGCAGCAATCCCGATCAGGAACACGATCAGCAGGATGACGATATTGCGCATTGACCAGTCCGGCTTAATCGAGGGACTTGTTGATTTCCTCGACCATCTTCTTCGCATCGGACAGCAGCATCATCGTCTGGTCCATGTAGAAGACATCGTTGTCGACACCGGCGTAACCCACGCCGCCCATCGAACGTTTGATGAAGAAAACCTGCTTGGCCTTGTCCACGTCGAATACGGGCATACCGTAAATCGGCGATGTCTTGTCGGTCTTCGCCGCCGGGTTCACCACGTCGTTTGCGCCGATGATAAACGCAACGTCGGCCTGCGCGAATTCGGAGTTGATATCCTCCAGCTCGAACACCTTGTCATATTCGACGCTGGCCTCTGCCAGCAGCACGTTCATGTGCCCGGGCATCCGGCCTGCGACGGGGTGAATGGCGTATTTGACCTCGACACCCTTTGCCTCAAGCAGGTCGGCCATTTCGCGCAAGGCGTGCTGCGCCTGGGCGACCGCCATACCGTAGCCGGGTATGATGATGACCTTTTCGGCCTGTTCCAGCATGAAGGCCGCATCGTCGGCGCTGCCCTGTTTGAACGGGCGCTGTTCGCGCGCCTCTCCGCCGCCAGCAGCAGCGTCGGCGCCAAATCCGCCCGCGATCACACTGATGAAACTGCGGTTCATGGCTTTACACATGATGTAGGACAGGATCGCACCGGAAGAGCCAACCAGCGCGCCGGTGATGATCATCGCGGTGTTGCCGAGGGTAAAGCCCATCGCCGCCGCAGCCCAGCCGGAATAGCTGTTCAGCATCGACACAACGACCGGCATGTCCGCGCCGCCAATCGGTATGATCAACAGGAAACCGATGACAAACGCCAGCACCGATAGCGCCACAATAAAGGGCAGCGTTTCAGCCGGACCCGTCGCCATCGCGAACAGCGCCGTCAGGACGATAATCGCGGCAAGCGTGCCGAGATTGATGATGTGGCGGCCCGGCAGCATGATCGGCGAACCGCTCATCTTGCCCGACAATTTGGCAAACGCGATGACCGAGCCTGAGAATGTGATTGCGCCGATGGCGATGCCCAGACCCATCTCGATCTTGCTGACAGGCGAGATTGCACCGTCCACGAGCAGGCCGAATGCGCCTGGGTTAAGATACGCAGCCCACCCCACCAGCACGGCGGCAAGGCCGACCAGCGAGTGAAAACCGGCCACCAGTTCGGGCATGGCCGTCATCGCGATCTTGCGCGCGATGGTAAAGCCGATCAGCCCGCCAATCGCGATCGCAATGGCAATCTCAACGATGTTAGCGATATCATGCGTGACAAGGGTCGTGATGACCGCGATCAGCATCCCGATCATGCCGTTGCGATTGCCCGCACGGCTTGTCGCCGGACTGGATAGCCCGCGCAGCGCCAGAATGAAGAATACGCCGGAGATCAGATACGCAAGCGGCACCCATGCCGGTGTTGCCGAAGCCGCGTCTGCCGCGCCTGCCAGAAGGGAGAAGGTCATCTCTTACTTCTCCTTTTTCTTGTACATGGCGAGCATTCGCTCGGTCACGGCGAACCCGCCGAAGATATTGATACTGGCCAGAACCACTCCGGCTAGGCCGAGATATCTTGCAATCGCGCTACCGGCCTCAGCCGAAGCGATCAGCGCCCCGACAATAATCACCGAAGAAATGGCATTAGTCACCGCCATCAGCGGCGTGTGCAGCGCGGGCGTTACCGACCAGACCACGTAATAGCCGACGAAACACGCCAGCACGAAAATTGATAGGATTGAGATAAAGTCCATTACGTTTCCTGTCCGGATTGCGGCTCGATTAGCGCTTCCATTCTATCTAGGACGCTATTGGCCATAGCGATTTCCAGCTTCTCTGCCTGACGTGCCGTTGCTTCGTCGATTTCCGCGCAGGCTATATCCACCAATGACATCCGATAATCATAGTCGGCCTTGGCGATCGCCAAATCCATTTGTTGGCGAGATGCCATCAATTTTTCCTGCATATCGCTATATCGCGCCCTTACCGGCTCCATCGCAGCGGACGATCCGCAAGGGTCATGAAGGATCGGTATCACGATTGAAGCCTCTGAGCGCAGCTGAGCCCCGTTTCGTGCATCTTCTAGCGAATATGAGAAACCGACCGCTGGGGATGCGGGCACTTGCGCTGCGAGCGTGCATGGAGCTGACACCTGTGCAGCCCCTATGGCCAAGACACCCAAAAGCGCCTTCATGCCTTAAGCCGCTCGTTTACAATTTCGCCGCCCTTGGTCAGGCGGATGGCGTCGCCGATCTCTTCATCGAGTTCGGGCTTGCCCGCTTCCGTGTCCCAGAAGGCGCTGAGGAAGTTGAAGTGGTTGCGCGCAAACAGCGCCGATGCGTCGGCGGCCAGATGTGCGGGCGTGTTGGCGTATCCGATGATGGTCACGCCGTGTTTGACGACAACCTCGTCAGGCTTCGACCCTTCGACATTGCCGCCTTGTGCAACCGCGAGGTCGAAGATGACGCTGCCCGGTTTCATGGTAGCGATCTGGGTATCAGTGACGAGCACCGGTGCGGCGCGTCCGGGGATCAGCGCAGTGGTGATGACGATATCCTGCTTGGCGATGTGTTCGGAAACGAGCTTCGCCTGCGCAGCCTTGTATTCATCGCTCATCTCGGTCGCGTATCCGCCTGAACCTTCGCCTTCGATCCCGGCGACGTCTTCGACGAAGATCGCTTTTGCGCCAAGACTTTGGATTTGTTCTTTCGTGGCAGAACGCACGTCGGTGGCAGAAACCTGCGCACCCAGACGCTTTGCCGTGGCAATCGCCTGAAGCCCTGCGACCCCTACGCCCATGATAAAGCACCGCGCCGCCTGGACTGTGCCAGCGGCGGTCATCATCATCGGGAATGCGCGGCCATATGTGTCCGCAGCGTGGATCACAGCCTTGTAACCGGAAAGGTTGGACTGGCTGGACAGCACATCCATGCTTTGCGCGCGCGTGATACGCGGCATGAATTCCATCGAGAGCGCCTCAAACCCTGCCTTTGCGTAGGATTCGACCAGTTGGCCATTGCTGAACGGATCGAACAGCGCCGCCACCCATGCCCCGGGTTTTGCACCGTTAAGCAGCGCGGTGTCCGGCGCCTGCACGCCCAGCACGATGTCTGCGTCCTTCACGCATCCTGCAGCATCGCCGATGCTCGCTCCCGCCTCGGCGTACGCTTCATCGGGGATCGACGCGCCGCCTCCAGCACCCGCCTCCACTGCGAACTCGTTGCCGAGGCCAATGAATTTCTTGACCGTTTCAGGAGATGCGGCAACCCGCATCTCGCCCGCGGCGCGCTCTTTCAGGACAGCGATTTTCACGTGGTTTTATCTGCCTTTATTCGGCGATGAGGATGATTACGAAAAGTGTTATGACTGCGATGACAGGCACGGCCCATTTAAGTGTGCCCATAAAGCTGCTGTAGGTTGCGCGAGCCTTGTCCATATCGTGCGTCGCCATGGCAAAGATATCCTCTTTCAATGGTAATAATGATTTCAGCAAACGAGTGCTGACTAGTTTATTCTTACGCCCGTATCGTGCGCAGCCGCTGCACTCAAGCCCGCGATAATGTCAGGGGCGTGGAAATTTGCGGATGATTTGCCGCTCTGACGCGCGATCAGCCTTAATAAGGTCTTTACCTCATACCCCTAAACCCACTGGACGTTTAACCCTGGGACGATTGCCGGGGAGCTGAAGGGATTCGCGGTTCAACCTATGTCCGACATGGATCTGCACCTCGATAATTGCGCCGATGCGCCGGACAATAGGCGTCATGTGCTACTGATCGACGATGAACCGGCACAAAGCCGGTTGATTACGGCGATTGCGGCGCGTGACGGTTGGCGCACGCTGGTCGCTCCTGACGGCGAAACTGCGATTGCGATGCTGGGCACACGGGAAGGCATGCGCCTGTCTGCAATCCTGCTCGACCAGTGGGTGCCGGGCGATGATACCTGCGCTCTGATTGCCGAACTGAAAAAGCGCCGCCCCGCCCTGCCGATCCTGATGCTGACCACCAGCGCTTCTCCGCTGCTCGCTGTCGAAGCGATGCGCGCGGGCGCCAGCGATTACCTCGTCAAACCGGTCTCTCCTGATCGGTTGATGGAAGCTCTGAGCAGCGTCACTCGCCCCGAAACGCCGCAGGATGAGCTTGCACCGCTGACGGAAAAACTGTCCGCGGCGCTCGATTTCGATGCGATGATTGGCACCGCGCCCAAATTTCGTACCGCCCTTGCTCAAGCGGCAAAGGCTGCCCGCGGGCACGGCAATGCTCTGGTCGAAGGCGAAAGCGGAACGGGCAAGGAGATGCTGATGCGCGCAATGCACGCCGCCAGCCCGCGTGCAAAGGAATCGCTGCGCTTCATCAATATCGGCAGCGTGCCGCCAAATTCTATCGAATCGGTGCTGTTCGGGCACGAACCCAACGCGTTTCCCGGCGCATTCGACCGTCAGATCGGCGCATTGCAGCACAGCGATGGCGGGACTTTGGTGCTTGACGATGTGGACCGGCTGACAGCGCACATCCAGTCGCGTCTTTCCGAAGTCACAGAAACCGGGATCGTGCGGCCCATCGGGGCCAAGCATGGTTTCCGGGTCGATGTGCGCTTGCTCGCCGCCAGCAACATCGGACTCGCCGATCTGGTCGGAGCGGGACATTTCGAGGCCAAGCTCGCAAAAAAACTGTCCGCGACGCGCATCTCATTACCGCCACTGCGCGAACGCAGCGGTGATATCCCTGCGCTGACACGTCATTTCCTCAGCCGTATCGGAGAGCAACCTGGGCTTAAGCACCTGTCGGTCTCTGACGGCGCGCTCGCACTGCTCGCCGCTTACGATTGGCCGGGCAATGTCCGCCAGCTTCAGTCTGTCCTGTTCCGCGCCGCTGTCTATTGCGACGGCAATTCGCTGACAGCGGAAAGTTTTCCGCAGCTGCTCGAAATGCTGGGCGAGATCGAGAGTGACCCGTTCGCCAGCTCGCATGACGGCATGGGCGTCATGCTCTACACCGACGATGGCAATTTGCGTCCGCTTGAAGAGATCGAGGCCGATGTCATTCGCCTCGCCATCGGGCACTATCGCGGGCGAATGACAGAGGTTGCGCGCAGGCTCGGCATTGGCCGATCGACGCTTTATCGCAAACTGTCGGACCTCGGGATCGACAACGCGGCCTGATTGACCGCTTGATAGCGTCCCGCCTTTTGCCTAGCGGCGGACATATGACACATCATAAAGACTTCGCAGGGCGCACCGCGCTCGTCACGGGTGCCGGTTCCGGCATTGGAGCCGCCTGCGCAAAGGCGCTTGCCGACAGAGGTGCGGCCAAACTGATCCTGATCGACGTAGATGAGGCCGGGCTGTCCGCGCTCAGACTGGAATGCGAGGTTGAACGGGTTATCGGCAGCGTCGCGGATGAGACGCTTTGGAACGATCTGGAGCCGCGTCTCGCCGGGCTGGATCATGCCATCGCCAATGCCGGTGTCGGCTCTTCGGGAAAGATCACTGCGCTGACGATGGCGGAATGGCGCCGGGTGATGGACGTCAATCTGGACGGCGTGTTTCTGACTTTGCGAGCCGCCATGCGCGCTATGAAAGACGGCGGCGGCAGCGCGGTTGTCACTTCGTCCTCCACCGGCATCAAACCGATTGCTGGCATCGGGCCTTACGGCGTTGCGAAAGCGGCCGTGTCCCACATGACCCGCATCGCCGCCTTGGAAGGTGCGCCCAATGGCATCCGCGTCAATGCAATTGCACCGGGCGGTGTCGATACCGCGATCTGGGAAAGCTCCGATGACTTTCAGCAGTCCGTCAAGGCGCAGGGCCGGGACGCGACGATCAAGGGTATGGCCGCAACCACCCCGACAGGGCGTTTCGCCACGTCGGAGGAGATTGCTGGCAATATCCTTTATATGTTGTCAGACGCCGGATCGAACCTGACCGGTCACATTATGGTGTCCGACGGCGGTTTCACGCTTTAGGCGTCACCAGCCGACAGTCCGCGTTACCCGGACTTCGCCTTCACTGCCGCGCAGGCTCGTGGTGAAGGTGCGCGCATCCCAGTCGATTTCGACCAGCCCGAAATTCTCTTCCGAGATGAAGTCGGTGAGACGCTTTGGATCGGGTTCGCGCGCGGTGTTACGCTCGGTCGAAGAGAACGAATAGTTGAGCGATGACGATGTCAGCTCCCACATCTGTTCACCGCCAGCCGCAGCGGGCGTATCTGTATAAATGCCGCCTGCATGGCGGTCGCCTGACAGCATCACCAGCCCGCTATCTTCACGCGCGGCGAGCATCCGGTACAGCTTTGCCCGCTCCAGCGGCAGTGCTTCCCAGCTTTCGTAATCATGAGCGTCGGTGATGACCTGTATCGAGGAAACCAGCACGCGCAGATCCGCAGGCTTGGCAAGCTCCTGCTCCAGCCATGCCCATTGATCGCCGCCAAGCATCGTCTTCGATGCATCATTGCTCGGCACATATGGCCCCAGCGGCGGACGCTCAGGCGTGTATTCCATCCGGTCGAGATCGCTGCGGAAGAACCGCGTGTCCAGCATGATGATCTGCGTCACTTTGCCACCGGTGCCGAATGTGCGGCTTTCATAGATGCCGGGGCGCGATTTTACTTCATCCGATGCGCCCCAAAATGTTTCAAACAGCGTTTCGGACCAAGTGCGAAAGGTGAAGTTCGCGCCTGCATCGTTGAAGCCGTAATCGTGATCGTCCCATGTGATCATCATCGGAACCGATGCGCGAAAACGGGTCAGTTCGGGCGTCTCGGCCTGCTGCTGGTATGCCATCCGAAGGGTGGTCAGCGCCGCATCGCCGTTCCAGCCAGAATCGCCGTAATTGTTGTCGCCAATGAACAGGAACAGGTCCGGGCCGGTCGCCGCGATCCGGTCCCACATATGCTGGGAGCGCGACTGGTGGTTGCAGCTGCCAAATGCGAGGCGCGTGATCACCGTGTCCGCTTCGATCGCGGCGTTTTCCGGCGCGACCGGCAGGTCGATGCGCTGCTCCAGCTTTGCGTAATACGCCGCGAGCAGGTCTTCGGCATAAATCGGCACATGGCCATCGCCGTGCATCGCGTGAGGCTTCGCATCGCCGCCTGCATCATGGTGCGCAGCTGACTGGTGGTGGCCATGTCCGTCCGCCATCGCGGGCGCCGACAGCAGCGCGGCCGCGGCAGAGGTTAGGGCGAGGTGCGATAAGGTGCGCATCAGTAAAGTCTCCGATAATCGTATTTGTCGCCGCTTTGGCGTATTCGCATGACGGTATTGCGACGGCGCGCCGCCGGGTCAATCCAGCGGTAATTGCGAAAAGTCGGTGAGCGCCGCATCGCGCGTTCCGCGCCACACATTGCGCGCCTGCACGGTCTCTTTCACGTCATGCACGCGCAGCATATGCACACCTGCATCCATGCCCCTGCATGCGAGCGCCAGCGATCCGCCGAGCCGGTCTTGCGCGGCCTCCTCATTAGAGAGCGCGCCGATCATCCGTTTGCGGCTCACACCGAGCAGCAGCGGGCTGCCCAGCGCGTGAAACAGCGGCAGGGAATTGATGAGGGCGAGGTTGTCCTTGAGCGACTTGCCAAAACCGATGCCGGGATCGAGCATGATGCGATCTTCTGCAATGCCCGCCGCGATGGCCCGGGTGCGCGCGTTTTTGAGGAAGTCGAACACGTCGCTGACGACATCGGAATATTCGCCGCCTTCGTGAAGGTCATCGCCGCTGCCGGGCGCGTGCATCAGGATTACGGGGCAGCCGGTATTCGCGGCCAGCTCTGCAGAGCGCGGATCGTATCGGAGAGCGGACACATCGTTGAACACGTGCGCGCCAGCGTCGATTGCGGCCTCCATTACCCCTGCACGCCGTGTGTCCACGCTGATCGCGGCGCCCATCGCCTTGCAGTATTCGACTGCCGGCAGAACGCGGTCTTTCTCGTCACCTTCCCAAGTCGCTGCTGCACCGGGCCGCGTGCTTTCGCCGCCTATGTCGATGATCGCTGCGCCCGCTTCCAGCATGGAAGCCGCGTGCGCCTGTCCTGCATCGGCTTTGTCCAGAAACTCGCCGCCATCGCTGAAACTGTCGGGCGTTACATTGAGCACACCCATCACCTGCGGCTGGTCGAACCGGATCGTGCGCTCTCCCGCGATCAGCGGTGCGTGAACCTTTTGCAGGTTGGCCCATTGCTGCTCCGCTTCGGTTGCCAGCAGCCCGTCGAGCTCATCGAAGACCTGCTCCGCCTCGCGCGCGCCGAACAGTTTGCGCTCCACAGCTCGCTCACCGTCCCGCACCACCATGGCAAAGCGGCTGGCATAGACCATAGTGCCCGCCAGCCGGATCGCCGCTCCGTGTTCGGTGTGCGGCGACGGCACCAGGCCAATGGGGTGAATGTAGACGCCTCTTTCAAACGCTGCGGTCATGGCTTTGGCCCCGTGTAACGGTGTAACATGGACCGCATGTTACACGGTCCTGAGCAAAGAAAAATCGCCTTGGCACACGCGCCGAGCATTGGGCGCGAAACACGGTCAAAGGCGGCTGAAAGGTTCATGCTCTGCGTCTTAGTCTGCCAGCGCGTTGTAGGACAGCGGCACAGAGCCGCAGCCCGCACTTGCGCGAAGGTCAGCCATCCTCATTCGCGAGCAAATAGGTTTGCCGCGCTGCGTCGATAGGCTTCACATCCCTGCTTCCGCCTTCATCGACTTCGTAATGCCAGAAGGTCCAGCCATTGCAGCTTGGGGCGCCTTGCAAATCCTTGCCAAGCCCATGGATTGATCCGGTCTTACCGTCCAGTTCGAGCGAACCGTCCGCGCGGACAGTCGCGACCCAGCGGCGTTTCTTGTCGAAAACCTGCGTGCCCGGAACGATCATCCCTGTTTCCACCAATGTGCCAAAGGCGACGCGCGGTGCGGCCTTTTTCGACTGCATCGTTTTGAGCGCGCTCTCATCCAGTGGCAGCTCTTTCTCGATCCGTTTCATCGCGACACCGCGATAAAAGTCTTCGCGCTCGCAGCCGATCCATTCGCGGCCCAGCCGTTTCGCCACAGCGCCCGTCGTGCCGGTGCCGAAAAACGGATCAAGCACCACGTCGCCTGCCTCTGTCGTGGCGAGCAGCACGCGGTAAAGCAGCGCCTCTGGCTTTTGCGTGGGATGCGCTTTCTTGCCGTCTTCTTTCAGCCGTTCGCCGCCTGAACAGATCGGCAGCACCCAGTCGCTGCGCATCTGCAGCTCATCATTAAGCGTTTTCATCGCGCGGTAATTGAAGTGATAGCGCGCCTTTTCACCCTGGCTCGCCCAGATCATCGTTTCATGCGCGTTGGTGAAACGGGTGCCTTTGAAATTCGGCATGGGATTGGTCTTGCGCCAGACAACATCGTTGAGAATCCAGAACCCCAGATCCTGAAGGATCGCGCCGACGCGGAAAATGTTGTGATAACTGCCGATGACCCACAAGGCGCCATCCGGTTTCAGCACGCGCCGCGCCTCTATCAGCCAAGCGCGGGTGAATTCGTCGTAAACCTTGAAGCTGTCGAACTGGTCCCAGTGATCGGTAACCGCATCGACTTCGCTGCCATCAGGACGGTTCAGATCGCCGCCCAATTGCAGGTTGTAAGGCGGATCTGCGAACACGCAGTCGATCGAATTGTCGGGCAATGTGCGCATCGCCTCGATGCAGTCACCGGACAGAATCTGGCCGATGGGCAGCAGGTCGCGGACCTCTTTTTCCGATGGTTTGGTGACACGCTTCGTGCGCGCCTTGGTTGTTTCGATCACACCCACGGCGAAATTCCTCGACCTTGTTTTGCAGACTTATCCACAGGGTGAGTCCTGAGGGAGTCCGCGTCAAGGAAAGATTCTGGAGGAGTATGGTTAAAGCGGCGTAAACCAAGTTTCGCTTTACACGGAACGAAAGGTGACCGGCACAAGATGTTGAGTCCGCAAGCGTTTACAGGACTCGATATGCAGGGGTGTGGCGCGAAGGACTCGTTGTTTGTTTTTCGCAGCCCATCCGGGCTGCGGCTTCCTCGGCCCTTTCGGGCCTGCGGGCGGGCGGTCGCCCTTGCGGCGCTTCGCGCCGTGCTCCGCAGCCCCTTTCTGAGATAGCGCACGTCGTCTTGGCGCTTGGCTGATGGCTAGGGGTGGTGCGAGCCGCAGGCTCGCCAGCGCGCGACCGCGCGCCGCCGCTCATGCGGCGTAGCCAAGCGGGCCGAATGGCCTGCGCCCGGCGCTTGAGGGCGCCAAACAAAAAACCGGATGGGCTTGCGCAAATAAAAAACCGGATGGCCCGCGCGCCGCCGCTTGAGGGCGCCAGACAAACCCAAATCCTCTAGCTGAAAACGAGCACCACATTCGCGGCAAACGCCGCCACCAGTGCCGCGCCCAGCCAGCGACCGATCCGCTTTGCTTTCCACAGCAGCGCGAGCAGCAGCAGCGCACTGCCCGTAAGCAGCGCCATTTGCAGGCCGACAAGCTCCAGCGGCAGGGCAAACGGTGCAATGCTCATGGTTGCGCCGCCGATCAGCAGGACGTTGTAGATGTTGGAGCCGACGACATTGCCAATCGCAAGGCCCGGTTTCCCGCGCAGCGCAGCGGCAATGGATGCGGCCAGCTCTGGCAAGGATGTGCCGACGGCCACGACGGTCAGGCCGATCACCGTTTCGGGGACGTTGAAAATGGTCGCAAGTTCGATCGCCCCGGTGACAAGCGCATTACCGCTTGCGACCAGCACCACCAGCCCGACGGTGAAAAATCCGATTGCGACCCAGATCGAGCTGGGAGCCTCGTCTTCCTCTTCCTCCATCTGCGCCGCACCGGGGTGGCGATATCGCCACACGATGTAGCCGAGTATCCCGCCCAATAGCGCGACACCGATCCAGCGCGCGCCCAATTGCGACCAGATCAGCGCCCACAGCAGCAGCGTCACGCCCAATGCAACCACCGCATCGCGGCGGCCCGTTCCAGTCAAAACGATAGGCGTGACAAGCGCCGAGACACCAAGGATGAGCAGCGTATTGGCAAGGTTGGAGCCGACGATATTGCCCCATGCAATCTCGGGCGATCCCGCCATCGCAGCCTGAACGCTGGCGACCATCTCTGGCATGGACGTCGCAAAACCGACGATCACAAGCCCGGTAAAAAGCACGGAAACGCCCAGCTTGTGCGCAATGCCCACTGCACCGCGCACCAGCAGCTCCCCGCCAATGGCAAGGCCGACCAATCCGGCAAGGCTAAGGAGAATCGCGTTCAGCATGGCGCGCCGCCTACGGCAGTTTTGCAGGCTTCACAAAAGGTTTGCTTGCGCGACGGGGGCAAAGCTGCGGCGATGAAGTGATGTGGGGCCATGGACACGCAACGCCTCCATGTGTTCGGCTGTTCCATACCCCTTGTTCCGTTCCCACCCGTATTGCGGATGCGCGGCTGCGGCCTCGATCATCATCCGGTCGCGCCATTCCTTGGCAATGATGGAAGCCGCGCTGATGGCAGGTTCGATCCCGTCGCCCCCGACAATCGCCCGCGCCTGCCAGCGCCAGCCGTCCCGCCGTCCGGCAGGCGTCATGTTTCCATCGATCAGAATTTCGTCAGGAACCGAACTGCTTTTGGTGGCCAGTTCCGCAACGCAGCGGGTCATCGCCTCCATCGTCGCCTGAAAGATATTGAGCCGGTCAATCTCGCCTGCATCGATCACCGCAACCGCCCAGCCGCAGGTGCTGCGAATGCTCTGGTCGAGCGCGGCGCGCCGTTTCGCCGATATTTTCTTGGAATCGTCGAGACCTGCGGGTATATCCTCGCCCAGAACCACGGCAGCCGCCACGACCGGCCCTGCCAGCGGCCCGCGCCCGGCCTCATCGACACCGATGATAAACGGCGCTGCGGTCACGTACCGGCACCAAATGCGCATTGCGGAGTTATTCGAACCATGACCAAATTTTCCAAGCTTCCGTTTATCCTTTCGCTATCTACCCTCGCGCTCGCAAGCTGCGCCATGGGCGAAAATGTGGACAGCGCCGATGCCGGTGCCGCAGGCGCAACAGCCGATGTGGCTCTCTCGATTGATCCCATGGGTGAATTTAACGAACCATGGGCGATCGAATTTGCGCCGGGCACAAACATGCTTTTCATCACCGAGAAATCGGGTGCGCTCAAATTCATCGACACCGCCGCCAATGATGGTGCGGGCCGGATGGGCAGCGTTTCGGGCGTGCCAGAGGTCGCTTACGGCGGTCAGGGCGGGCTTGGCGATATCGTGTTCCTCGAAAGCGAAGCAGGCGCGGATATTGGCGAACGCACGGTCTATCTCAGCTGGGCAGAAATGGGCGATGGCGGGACACGCGGCGCAGCTGTCGGGCGCGGCACGCTTTCCTGCGCAGCAGCAGATGCCTGCGCGATCAGCGGGCTTGAGGTAATCTGGCGGCAAGCACCCAAGGTCGAGGGACGCGGGCAATATTCGCACCGTATCTCGGTTTCACCGGATGAGCAGCACCTGTTTATTGCCAGCGGCGACCGGAAGAAACAAACACCTGCGCAGGACACCACCAACACACTGGGTTCCATCGTGCGCCTGAACCTTGATGGCACCCCGGCAGAGGGCAATCCGATGGCCGATCAGGGCGGCGTTACGGCGCAAATCTGGTCCTATGGTCACCGCAACATCCTGGGCATGGATTTTGATAGCGAAGGGCGTCTGTGGGAGATCGAGCATGGTCCGGCGGGCGGCGATGAGCTCAACCTCGTCAAAGAGGGGCAGAATTACGGCTGGCCCACGCGCAGCTACGGTGAGAATTACAATGGCGACCCGATCCCCGATCACACAGAGGATGACGGCTTCGCCAAGCCCGCCGCGCACTGGACGCCCGTGATCGCGCCGGGTGATATGATCATCTATTCCGGAGACATGTTCGGCCCATGGCAAGGGGACGCGATTATCGCAGGCCTCGTCAGTCAGGGGCTCGTGCGGGTGGAACTCGACGGAGAGACCGCCGCCGAGGCAGAGCGTTACGATATGGGCGCGCGCATCCGCTCGGTCGAGGAAGGCCCCGATGGCAGCATCTGGATTGCCGAAGACGGCCCGGAAGGCAGAATCCTCAAGCTGTCGGCGCAGTGACTGGCCGGGTAAAGTAAAACTTGCTCGTCACCGCTCCGCACGCGGTCTAAGCGCCCCTCCTGATGGACGCCGATACAGCCACCCTTATCCCGCTATCCGCGGTCGAGCCCGACATGGTCGAGCAATTGCTGGACCGTGACTTCGGGCCCGATCGCCATGCGCGCACCGCGTACCGCATCCGCGCCGGGATGCAGTGCCTCGATGCACTCAGCTTTGCGGCTGTGGACGCGGAAGAAATGCTGGTTGGCACGATCCAGTGCTGGCCGATTGCGCTGATCGGCGATGATGCGCGGCCCGTTCCGCTGGTGATGGTCGGTCCGGTGGCGGTCCTGCCAGAACGTCAGGGCGAAGGGTTCGGTATAGGGCTGATGGCGGCCATGCTGGACGCCGAAGCGCGGCTTTCTGCAAGCGGATCGCCTTCGTTTCCGCAAGTGCTGATTGGCGATGCGGAATATTACGGACGCTGGGGTTTTAGCGCCAATGCAACCGGCAGCTGGCGCTGTCCCGGCCCGTATGAACAGGACCGCTTGCTGGCGCGCGGCGCGGCGTTATCCGCCATGCCCGCATCCGGCGTGCTAGGCCCGTGGAACCCGGCAGGCGGGCTCGACGGTAAGGGGTAAAGCGAAATCTGGCGCGGCGACCGCCCGCAAACACGCAGACAAATACACATTGGCGGGAACCACGCACCGCCGCGCACGGTTTGAACCCCATGCCTTATGAACCGCCCCCTTATCTCGCCGAACTCACTCTTGCCCAGATTGCCGAACAAGTCGCGCAGCGAAAGCTGCCTCCGGTTGAAGGTTGGGCGCCCCAGCAAATCGGTGAAAGCCACATGCGCATTGCCGCCGATGGCACATGGTTTCACGAGGGCGATCCCATTCGGCGCCCCGCAATGGTGCGCGCATTTTCCGGCTTGCTGATCCGCGATAAAGCCGCGCAGCACTGGCTCGTCACCCCGTTTGAACAATTGAGCATCGAGGTTGACGACGCAGCCTTTGTCGCGACCGACTGCGTGATGCGCGACGGGGAAATCGCGTTTCGCCTCAACACCGATGAACTGGTCATCGCCGGACCTGACAATCCGATCCGCGCGGCGGGCGATCCTGACACTCCGGCTATTTACCTGACTGTGCGCCGGGGCTGCGAGGCGCGGCTGAACCGGTCCACCTATGCCCAGCTTGCCGAAATCGCGATGGACACCAGCGGAGACGATCTGGAGCAGGGTTTGATGGTCACGAGCCAGGGCGCTATCTTCTCTCTGCGGCCATAACGCCTTATGCCCGCTGTATGAGCACGGTTTTCGATTCTCTCAAAACTGCGTTCGACGCGGGCCATGCGCGCGAGATCCCGGACCTTTTGTCAGACGCCGCATTCGCAGATGGCCGCGCCACCCCTGCCGCCGTGCTAATCGCAGTGACCGACGCGGCGGAAAACCCGCAAGTGATCCTGACTCAGCGCCCCAATGCGATGCGCGATCATCCCGGACAGGTCGCCTTTCCCGGCGGCAAGATTGATCCCGGCGAAGACGCTGTCACCGCAGCGCTGCGAGAGGCGGAAGAAGAGCTTGCCCTGCCGCGTAAAAAGGTGCGCGTGATCGGCACCAGCGACCTCTATCAGACCGGCACCGGCTTCGCCGTCACGCCGGTGCTGGGTGTGGTTCCGCCGGGGCTTGACCTGAAACCCAACCCTGCCGAAGTCGAAGCATGGTTCGAAGCGCCGCTTGCACTGCTGCTTGATAGGAGTAACTGGTCGGTCAACGAAGTGTTCTGGAAGGGGGCGAACCGGCGCTATCTCGAAATGGATTACGATGGCTTTCGGATTTGGGGCGTAACGGCGGCAATCATCGCCAATCTTTCCTTGCGCATGGCGCTGGAGGACGAGGCGTGAGCGCGCGTGAATTCCCCGGTTCCCTGCAAGATGCCGCGTGGCCCCGGCTTGAAGGGCTGACCGCGATCACCGCTGCGCTGGGCGCGGACGCAATCCGCTGGGTCGGCGGCGCGGTGCGCGACACCTTGCTGAATGACGAAGTGATCGACGTTGATTGCGCCACCACGCACCTGCCCGATGCGGTGATCGACCTGTGCGCAAAGGCAGGCATCCGCACCATCCCCACCGGGATCGACCACGGCACTGTCACCGCACTATCCGGCGACAGCACGGTTGAAATCACCACCCTGCGCCGCGACGTGGCGACCGATGGCCGCCGCGCGACAATCGCCTTTGCCAGCGACTGGCGCGATGACGCCGCGCGGCGCGATTTCACCATCAACGCGCTGTATGCGCATCCCGAAACGCTGGAGATATCCGACTATTTTGGCGGACTGGACGATCTGGCCGCGCGCCGTGTGCGCTTTATTGGCGATCCGAGTGAACGCATCGCCGAAGACCATTTGCGCATCCTTCGCTATTACCGTTTTCAGGCGCGGTTCGGATCACAGCTTGATCCGCAGGCAGAGGATGCGTGCGCCGCAATGGCCGATACGCTTAAGGGATTAAGCCGTGAGCGGGTGGCCGATGAACTGCTGAAATTGCTTGCCCTTCCCGATCCGGGCGAAACGGTTGAGCGGATGTATGACCGCGCCGTGCTGCGCGTGATCCTGCCGGAAACCAGCCTGAAACAGGTCGAATTGATGCGCGACGTTATCGTGCGAGAGGCCGAGCAGGGTTTCGCGCCTGATCCGCTGCGCCGGCTGTCGGCATTGCTACCACCCTCCCCCGATATTGCAGAGATTGTCGCGGCGCGCCTGCGCCTGTCGAAAACACAGCGCGGTGTGCTGGTCGGGACGGCATCCCGGCTGGAAAGCGACCGCGATGCGCCCAGAGCGCTGGCGTATAACGAAGGGACAGGTATCGCGGTCAATCGCCTGCTGCTGATGGACGGCGACGTGCGCAGCATCGCTGATTGGGACGTGCCATCTTTCCCGCTGAAAGGCGGTACAATCGTTGCGCGGGGCGTCGGGGCCGGTCCGCAAGTTGCCCGTATCCTCAAATCCATTGAGCAGCGATGGGTTGCAGAAGGTTTCCCCGCCTCCAGCCGCGTGGACGAATTGCTGGACGAGGAACTGAGCCGAACTTGACGTTTACGTTAAGGCGCGCTTCAGACGCGGCCCTGCATACAGAGGGTTCTGAACGGCACCTTGTATTGGTACGCAGGTCCGATTACTAACCCACCCGCGCACGGTGCAATTCGGTTGTTTGTGCGCATTCCATCGCTGTCGGTGCCGATCGAAATGGTCTTTTCTAACAGAGGCTGATTGGCGGATAAGCGTGTGCTGCCCTCTCCAACGTGGTGGCCGTTCGACGAGACAAAACGGAGAAAATATCACATGAATTTCAACAAGCTTGCTATCCTTGCCGCCCCTGCACTTGCCCTTGCAGCGACCCCGAATATCGCCGCTGCGCAAGACGCCGGAACCACTGTGTTCGGTAATGACGACGCGCCTGTTGGTACGGTTGAGAGCAATGCCGAAGGGATCGTCACCGTCGACACCGGAACGTATAAAGCCCCGCTGCCCGCAGAATTGCTGGCCGAGCGTGAAGGCAAATGGACCGTCAACGCGACGAAAGCCCAGATCGAAGGCATGATGGCTCAGCAGGTCGCCCAGCAGGAAGCCGCCGCCGAGGCTCAGGCAGCCGCCGAAGCTGAAGCTGCTTCCAAACTGGATGCCGCCCTTGCAGTAGGTACGCCGGTGATTACCGCCGATGCGCAGCCACTCGGCACGATCAGCGAGCTTATGGACGCGAATGTCGTGGTTGAGAACGACACGGTCGGTCTCGTCACTCTGCCGCGCGATTTCTTCGCTCTCGATGCGGATGATGCTCTTGTCGCCCGCGCGAACCTCGCCGACATTCTGGCAGCTGTCCAAGGCGGCTAAACCAGACCGATATTGATAGAAAAAGGCCGGCGGGAACGATCCTGCCGGCCTTTTTCATGTCTGCGTTTGGTCCGCCTCTCGGCGATCAGTCGAAACGGTTATCTTTCGGGAAGCCCTGCGGCGGCAGACGCCCTGCGGCGCTGCGTGCGACTTTCCATTGCCAGATTTCGTTTTCTGTCCGGGTGCGCTCCCCCGATCCGCCCATCTGCCAGCTCAGGCCGTCTTCCAGTTTGAACGTGGTTGCATCAGACAATCCGCCATCGCGGTAACGCTGCATCATCACGCCCTGCCCGCGCGCCATGACCGGCATTTCCTCAAGATTGAATACGATCAGCTTGCGGTTGTCACCCACGCAGGCGACGTGATCGTCCTCGGCGCCAATTTCGCGGATTACGCGCAGTTCGGCGTTGCCTTTGAGGTTCACCACCTGCCGGCCTTTGCGCGTTTCGGCGAGCAGTTCGTTCGTTTCCGCGACGAAGCCTTTGCCATTGGTCGATGCCAGCAGCAGGCGGCCACCGGGCTTGTGCACGATCATTTTTGCAATGCCGGTGTCCGCCTCCAGATCGATCATGTTGCGCACCGGCTCGCCAAATCCGCGCGCGCCCGGCAGTTTATCACAGCCGAGCGTGTAAAAACGGCCATTGCCCGCCGCGATCAGCAGTTTGTCAGTGGTCTGCGCGTGGAGGATAAAGGCAAGCGCGTCGCCCTCCTTGTATTTAAACTCCTGATCCAGCGGCACGTGACCGCTCGCCGCCCTGATCCAGCCCTTTTGCGAGAGGATTACCGTCACCGGCGCTTTCTCGATCATGGCGTCCATCGAAAACTCGACCGCCGGTTCCGCTTCTTCGATGCGGGTACGGCGCGCGCCCAGCTTGGTATCCTCGGCGTAATCCTTACGCAGGGTGCGCAGGTCTTTTTTCAGCCGCGTGCGCTGGCGGGCCGGGCTTTCAAGCAATTTGGCAAGATCTTCCTGCTCTGCCTCAAGGTCGTCCTTCTCCTGCCGCAGCTGCATTTCTTCCAGCTTGCGCAAGCTGCGCAGGCGCATGTTGAGGATCGCTTCGGTCTGGCGGTCGGTCAGGCCGAATTCTTTCATCATCACCGGCTTCGGCTCATCCTCGGTACGGATGATCTCGATCACGCGGTCGAGGTTGAGGAAGGCGATGATGTAGCCTTCGACCAGTTCCAGCCGCCGCGCGATCTGATCCAGCCGGTGCTGCGTGCGGCGCTGCAGAATCTCGATCTGCGCCGCCGTCCAGTTGGTCAGCAGTTCCTTCAGCCCCATGACCATCGGCGTGCGGGTCGCATCCAGTACGTTGAGGTTGAGGCCAAAGCGCGTTTCCATATCGGTCAGCTTGAAGATGCTTTCTTTCAGCAGCTCCGGATCGACATTCCGGCTTTTGGGGACAAGCACGATGCGGATCGTCTCGTCGCTTTCATCGCGCACATCTTCGAGGATGGGGAGCTTCTTGTCCGCGATCGCCTGCGCAATTTGCTCGATCAGCTTGCCCTTTTGGACCTGATACGGAATTTCGGAGATGACGAGCTGCCATTGCCCGCCGCCCAGCCGTTCAATCCCGGCGGATTTATCCTCTGCCTTCTCCGCTTCGGGAGCCTCGAACACGCCGCGCACGCGGAATGACCCGCGCCCTGTTTCATAAGCGTGGGAGATAACCTCTTTGCTATCGATGATCTGTCCGCCGGTGGGCAGGTCGGGACCATGAAACAGTTCCATCAGGCGCGCATGTTCGACATGCGGATTGTCGATCAGCTCCAGCGTGGCGTCGATGATCTCTGCGACATTATGGCTGGGAATGTTGGTCGCCATGCCCACCGCAATCCCGCTCGCCCCGTTGGCCAGCAGGTTCGGGAACAGTCCCGGCATCAGCTCGGGCTCTTCCTCTTCGCCATTATAGGTCGGGATGAAATCGACCGTGCCCGCGTCTAGCCCGTCCATCAGCTGCATCGCGGTCTTGGTAAGGCGCGCCTCGGTATAGCGGTAAGCAGCGGCGTTATCGCCGTCGATATTGCCGAAATTCCCCTGCCCCTCGACCAGCGGATACCGCAGCGAAAAATCCTGCGCGAGCCGCACCATCGCGTCATAGGCCGCCGTGTCGCCATGCGGGTGGTATTTGCCGATCACCTCACCCACGACGCGAGCGGATTTCTTGAACGTGTTGGACGGGTCCAGTTTTAGCTGGCGCATCGTCCACAGCAGCCGCCGGTGGACCGGTTTCAGCCCGTCGCGCAGGTCCGGCAGGGAACGCGCGGTAATCGTGGACAGGGCATAGACCAGATACCGCTCTGACAGGGCGGCATCGAAAGGCGCATCGACAATCGCGTCGAACGGATCAGAATCGTCGGGAGTGGTGGTTTCGGACATGGCGATGACTTAGCAACGCCCGGCCGCGCGGGGGAGAGGCGTTTCCACAGGAATGGGTATTGGTCGGAATTGGGGTTGGGAGCGGACTATAATTCAAACGAGATATCAACCTTATGAGAGCTTGATGATCTGCCAGTCACGTCACCGCGATGATCCTTGCTGACGAGGCTTTCTATGGCCTGCGAGGAAGGAAATCGAAATCTGCGGCGAAGCCATTCGTCGGCCTTTAATTCAAGCGCTCGGGCCTTGATTGATCCGAGAGCTGGAAGCCTATGCCTATCGCCGTAGGAAGCGAGGTAGTACTCGCAAAATTGCCTTAGATAGACGTGGTTGGCATTTGACGCTCCCAAAAGTGAATCATGGCATTTCTTGAACCACAGCCGCGCTTCCGAATGTCGGTCTTCTAAGAGTAACAGGATGGCATTGTTTGCACTGATGTAAGGAAAGTCCTTGATCGCATAGACCATTGAGCGATCCATCCATTTTCTAGCCACGACCAGTTCACGACGGTCAAAATAATAGCCCGCTACAAGGTAGCAGAAAACAGTTTTCGTGGTTCTAAATGCCGACACGGTATCTCCAATCGTGAGGGCAGATATGCCATGATAATGGAACGACCGAAACCGGGTCGGTACCAGACCTTCTCCTCAGACCGAATAAAACGTCGGTGAGCCCGGCCCGACAGGGATTCCCAGCACGAACGTCCAGAGGTAGAAAAACACCGACCAGAACGCCATGAAAAACATGGAATAGGGCAGCATCATCGCGATGAGCGTTCCGACCCCCAGATTGCGGTCATACCGCGTCGCCCAGGCGAGGATCAGGCCGAAATAACTCATCATCGGAGTGATGATGTTCGTGGTGCTGTCCCCGATCCGGTAGGCCGCCTGAATGGTTTCCGGCGCGTATCCGATCAGCATCAGCATTGGCACGAAAATCGGCGCGGTCACGGCCCATTGCGCGCTCGCCGAACCCAATGAGAGGTTGATGACCGCACACAGCAGGATGAACATGAAAAAGATCGCAGGCCCGGTCATGCCGGTTTCCACAAGGAAGTTTGCCCCCGTCACCGCCGTAATCGCGCCCAGATTGGTCCATCCGAAAAACGCGACGAACTGAGCGGCAAAAAACACCAGCACGATATACAGGCCAAGCGAGGACAAAGCCGCCGCCATGGCGTCAATAACATCGCGGTCAGTCTTCATCGTGCCCACCGCGCGGCCGTAAGCATAGCCAAGCGCGATGAAGAAAATGAGGATCCAGACCACGAACCCGTCAAAAAACGGGCTGTCGATCCGGTCGCCGGTTTCCGGGTTGCGGAACACGCCCCATTCGGGCGCGAGCGTCAGCGCCATCAGCGCGAGCACACCGAGCAGCGCATATCCGGCCCAGCGCAGCCCCTTACGCTCATCGGCGGACACTTGCTCCATCATGCGGTCGTCCAGGATCGTCTCGTCAGCGGCAGACTTGTCATACTCGCCCAGCTTTGGCTCGACGATGTAGATCGTCACCAGCGAACCGATGGCCGTGATCAGGAAGGTGGAGGCGAACATGAAATACCAGTTCGCTGTCGCGACCACGGTGTATTCGGGGTCGATCAGACGCGCGGCCTCTTGCGTAATCCCGGCAAGCAGCGGATCGATTGTGCCGATCAGCAGGTTCGCGCTGTAGCCGCCCGATACACCCGCAAACGCCGCCGCCATGCCGGCGAGCGGATGCCGTCCGAGCGCATAGAAAATCGCGCCCGCCAGAGGGATCAGCACGACATAGCCCACCTCCGATGCGGTGTTGGAGATGATGCCCGCAAACACGATTGCGACCGTCACCAGATGTTTCGGCGCGCCCAGCACCATCGCGCGCACGGCGGCGGATAGCAGCCCGGATTTCTCCGCCACGCCAACGCCCAACATCGCGACCAGCACCACGCCGAGCGGGGCAAAGCTGGTAAAATTGTCGACCAGATTGGTGAAGATGCGCCGCAGCCCGTCGCCGTCCAGCAGGCTGACCGCGCGGATCATCCCGTCCTCTGCCACACCCGGAGCGCCCGCAGGCCGAGGGTCGATTACCGCCACCCCCATCGAACCGAGCAGGCCAGAAAGCAGGACGATGCCCAGTGCAAGGATCGCAAACAGCGATACCGGATGCGGAAGCAAATTGCCGAGCCATTCGACCCCGTCGAGAAACCGGGTGAAGGCGTTGCGGCGGGTTTCAGCCGGTTTGACAGCCGGTTGATCGGCCGCGCTGGGTGCGCCGTCGGACATGAATGTGCTCCAGTTGGAAGGATGTGCGCCGCGCCGGGGCGAGGCATTGAGAAACAAGCGCCCTTCATCCCACCAGAGCGCGCGCGGATCAAGAGTCATGAATGGCCGAGGTTTGACGGGCGCTGAATGGACAATTTGTGCCCTGCCCGCCGCAGCAGCGCCCGGCGCTATTCCTCGCGCTGTTTTCGCAACGCCGTCACTTCTTCGCGCAACCCTCTCAATTCGGTGATGATCAGCTCACGTTCGTCGTGCGCTTCTTCATCGGTTGCTTCGGCCATGGCGTTGACGATCACACCGATAAACAGATTCAGCACGATGAAACTGGTGACGAGGATGAACGGCACGAAAAACGTCCACGCCCACGGATAGACCTCCATCACGGGCCGTACGATGCCCATCGACCAGCTTTCCAGCGTCATGATCTGGAACAGCGAATACAGCGAGGAGCCGAGCGAACCGAACCATTGCGGGAAAGCCTCGCCAAACAGCTTCGTCGCCATAACCGCGCTGATGTAAAACAGCAGCAACAGCATGATGATCACCGTGCCGATGCTGGGGATTGCGCTGAACAGACCGACGATCACCTTACGCATACTGGGCACGACAGACACCAGCCTGAGCGCCCGCAAAATGCGCAGGGCACGCAAGACAGAGAACTGCTCCCCCGCGGGCACCAGCGCCGCGCTGACGATTGCGAGGTCGAAGATATTCCAGCCATTGCGGAAAAAGGCGAGGCGGTAGGCGAACAGCTTCAGCAGCAATTCCACCACGAAAATCGCGATCGCGATGGTATCAAGCTGGCGGACAAGCCCGCCTACCTGCTCCATCACCGCAGGCGAAGTTTCGAGGCCCAGCCCGATCGCGTTGATGACAATCACGGTGATGATGAACCGTTCGAACCAGCGCGCCTCGACCAGCGTTTTCGCACGCATCTGCAATGTCATTTCCGGTTTGCTCCGAGGGAGTTGTCGCGCCCGGCACGGTCGCTGTTTCGGCTCGCCTTACCACCGCAACGGCCCAGCCGCCAACACGGAACATATGACGGCCCCATGCGTAGAGTTACCAAAGCAAATCCAAGGAGATTAAAATGACACGCATCCTCATCATCGCCACCGACGGTTTTGAACAATCCGAGCTTATGGAGCCGAAATCGCTTCTCGAAGACGCAGGCGCCAATATCACGGTCGCCAGCCTCGAAGAAGGCGAGATCAAGGGTTGGAATGACGGCAACTGGGGTGACAGCGTCTCTGTCGACCTGACCGTGGAAGAAGTATCGGAAGGCGATTACGACGCGCTTCTGCTGCCCGGCGGCCAGATCAACCCCGACATTCTGCGCATGAACGAAACCGTGATCGACCTGGTCAAACAGTTCGACGGCGCGAACAAGCCAATCGCGGCAATCTGTCACGCACCATGGCTGCTCGCAGAGGCGGACATTATCGACGGCAAGACCGTAACCGGCTGGCCATCAATCCGCACCGACCTTGAAAACGCAGGCGGCGACATTGTCGACCAGACCGTCGCAGTGGATGGTAACCTGATCACCAGCCGCAACCCCGATGATATTCCCGCCTTTACCAGCACACTGATGAGCGCGCTGAAAATGGCAGACAACCTCGATCGCATCCCAGAGGACGCATAACGCGTAACTGAAACGAGTTCAGTCATGGCCTCCCGTCATTTGGCTGGCTCAGACCCCGTCCTGCTTCGGCATGGCGGGGTTTTTCATGTCTTCTCTGGACTTTAGGGACTGATTGATATGTTGTAACATTATAAACCTTGCATTGTGGCGAGAATGTGGCACAAATAAGGCTCAATTAAGGCGCGACTCGGTTTATCGTCCCAATTCGGAGAGAGAAAATGCGTGCAACTGCCCCCTGTTTGCTGACTGCAACGCTGCTGATCGCAGCCTGTTCTGACAATTCTGAGCAGGAAATGACCGAGGAGGTTTCAACCTACGATGTGGCCGTGGCCGAAATCGCGGAGCCGCCTTCGCCTCCGGCATATGTCCCTTCCTCAGCCGACAGAGAGGCTGCGCAAGAGGCTTCGGCCGGCGGCGGAGACATCGCCAGCGCGGGCGGCGCCATCCCCGTCAGCTTGCCGCAAATCGCCTATCGCTATGCCCTCGGCTTCCGCTTGCCATCGGACGCGATCAAGCCGCTGCAGGAACGCCATGCCGATATGTGCGAAGCGCGCGGTGCAAATGTGTGCCGCATCATTTCCATGCAGCAGACCGACGAGGACGGCGATTATGCCTATGGCAATTTGCAACTGGCCATCGCTTCGCAAGCAGCCCGCGCATTTTCAAAGGAGATGGAAAACAGCTCCGGGCCGGTCGATGGCGAGCTTGTCTCGTCCTCTATCGAGGGCGAAGACCTGTCCAAACAGATCGTCGATACCGAAGCCCGCCTACGCGCCCGCACTGTCCTGCGCGACCGTTTGATGGAGGTGCTGCGCACCCGCCGCGGCACAGTGGCCGAACTGGTGCAGGCCGAACGCGGCGTTGCTCAGGTCAATCAGGAGATTGATCAGGCGAGCAGTTGGCTCAATGAAATGCGCGGCCGGGTCGCCTTCAGCAAGATGGCGATCAGTTACCAGTCGGGCATGCCAAACGCTGGCGGATTTACCGATCCGATCCGCAGTGCGTGGGGGTCGATGGGCGGCATTCTGGGTTCGATTGTCGGGTTCCTGATGGTCGCGGTGACCGTTCTGGCACCCATTGGCCTGCTCGCCTTCCTAGTCTTCAAATTGTGGCGCTGGAACCGCCGCAGCTTTGACGAAACCCAAGCAAGCGAAACACAGCATTCCGCGCCAATCGAAAGCGCGTGAACGCCGCGCTTGACCCCGCGCATCGCTTACCGGAGAAACGGCCTCTTGATCGGGTGACGTTTCACAAAGGGAATATGCGATGCGCGGGTTACTACGGCGGTTTGTGGCAGCGTTTGCCGTATTGGCTCTAACCCCAGCGGCTGCATCAGCGCAGTCCTTCCTCGAAGCGCAATTCGATCCCGCCGTCCCCACCCTGTCCGAAACCGTCGGGCATGAACCGGGGGCGCGGATCACTTCCCCGGAGGAAGCACTGACATATCTGCGCGCCCTTGCCGAGGCAGCGCCCGACCGGATGAGGATGGTCGAATATGCGAGAAGCTGGGAAGGTCGCTCGCTCAATTACGTGATCCTGACCGCGCCCCAGAACATGGCACGGCTGGATGATATTCAGGCCGACCTCGCCAATCTCTCCGCCGGGCGCGCGGGCAATGGCAACGCGTTGCCGGTCACATGGCTTACCTACGGCGTGCACGGCGATGAGATCTCCTCAACCGATGCAGCGTTGATGACCGCCTATCACCTGCTCGCCGCCCAGGGCGATGTGCGCGCCGAACAGATCCTGCGTGACACTATCGTGGTGCTCGACCCGATGCAGAACCCTGATGGGCGCGCTCGCTTCGTCAATCATTTCCGCAGCGCGGTCGGCATCGTTCCCTCCGCTGATCGTCAGGCGGCGGAGCACGATCAGGAATGGCCATCGGGCCGCGTCAATCATTACCTGTTCGATCTTAACCGGGACTGGTTCACATTGAGCCAGCCCGAAACGCGCGGCAAGGTCGCAGCCATCCGTCAGTGGAGCCCTGTCGTCGTGGTCGATGTGCATGAAATGGGCGGAGATGAAACATACTTCTTCAGCCCCGCCGCGCAGCCGCTTAATCCGAACATCACCGCCAGTCAGCGCCGCGCCTATGAGGTGATCGGACGCAACAACGCCGCATGGTTCGATCGCATCGGGGAGCCATATTTCACGCGCGAGGTCTATGACCTGTTCTACCCCGGTTACGGCGACACATGGAACACGCACCACGGCGCCATCGGCAGCACGTATGAGCAAGGGTCCGCGCGCGGGCTGGTGTTTGAACGGCGCGACGGAACTGTGCTGACCTACGGCGACGGAGTGCGCAATCACTTCATCGCGAGCCTTTCGACCGCAGAGGCGGTGGCGAACAATGCAGACATGTTCCTGTCGGATTATGCCGCCTACCGCGCCGCGAATGCGAACGGCGCAGCGGGCAATGGCACCTATGTGATCGACCTATCCACCCGCCGCTGGAATGCCGAGGCGCTGGGCCGCAGGCTGGCCGCGCAGGGCATCGAAGTTGTGCGGCGTGGGGGCGCAGCGACCGTCTGCGGAAAAAGCTATCCGCAAGGGTATATCGCCGTGCCGCAGGCGCAGCCCGCCGCGCGTCTGGTGCGCAGCCTGCTGGACCGCGACACGCCGCTACCGCGCGATTTCGTGCGCGAGCAGGAACAGCGCCGCTCTAACGATCTGCGCCATGAGCTGTATGACGTGACCGCGTGGTCGGTCGGTCTGATGTCCGGCGCTGACGTCAACCTGTGCAGCGGCTCTGCCGGTGGGGAGACCCTATCCGGTGACACGCCAATCCCGTCCGTCGCTGAAGGATCAGGCAATTTTGCAGTCGCCGTTCCGTGGACCGATAGCGGTCAGGCGCGGCTGATTACGCTGGCTTTGCGCGGAGGATTGGAAGCGCGCGTCACGGATGAAGCTTTCACCAAATCGGGACGGGATTTCCCGCGCGGAACCGCCATTTTCACCGCAAGCGCAAACGGCGATGATGGTATGGCCCGGCTTTCCGCGATTGCCCGCGAGGTCGGCGCGCACACGGTCGCGCTGGACAGCAGCTGGGTAGAGGCTGGTCCCAACCTGGGCAGTGAAGCCTTTGCGCGGCTCACCCTGCCCAAGGTCGCGATTGCATGGGATGAGGGTATCTCGCAGCTAAGCGCGGGCGCGGTCCGGTACGTGCTGGAACAAAGGATCGGCCTGCCGGTCACACCGATCCGCACCGACCGCTTCGCGCGCGCCGACCTGAGTGATTACGATGTAGTGATCGTACCCAATGGCTCGCCGGCAGGTGCGATGGGTCAAGGAGGCGTTGCAGCGCTGGGCGATTTCGTAAAGCGCGGCGGCGTGCTGGTCGCGATCGAAGGCAGCCTCAACGCCTTCACCAGCGGAGCCGATCCGCTGCTGGCGGTGAAACGCGAAGCCGCCTTGGGCCTCAAACCGGAAGAAGACGGTGAAAACGGCGATGAGGACAGCGAACCTGCACTCGTCGAGGCCAGCGAGCTGACCAGCGCGGATGATTATCGTGCCGCGATCCAGGACCAGCAGGCGGTGCCCGACACCCTGCCCGGCGCTTTGCTGAATACGGTGGCGGATACCGACCACTTCCTGTCGGCAGGCTATGACGGCGGCGCGGTTGTCGATGCGCAGGGATCGCAAATCTTCACCCCGCTCGACCGTGCAGATGGCATCAACGTGATGCGGTTCGCCGCAGCCGATGATCTGATCGCCAGCGGATATGTGTGGGAGGAAAACCGGCGGCAGCTCGCGTTCAAGCCGTATTTGATGGCGCAGCCCAGCGGTGACGGCATGATGATCGGGTTCGCGCATGATCCAACCGTTCGCGCCTATCTCGACGGGCTGGATTTGCTGTTGGCGAACGCGGTGCTGGTTGCGCCTTCGCGGGTGCGCTGAGCGCCGGTTACATCTTGCGCGCGTCGGCGCTGTCTGCGGGCACGCTGACGGTCAGGCCGTCTAGTTCAGAGGTAAGGTCGATCTGACACGATAGGCGGCTAGTGCGGCGCACACCGGCGGCGAAATCGAGCATGTCTTCCTCTTCCTCGCTCGCCTCGGTCAGTTTATCGAACCAGTCCTCGGCGACGACAACATGGCAAGTTGAGCACGCCATTTGCCCTTCGCACGTGCCCTCCAGCGGCAATTCCGCCGCTTGGCCTACGCGCAAAAGGTTGTCGCCCGCCTCCGCCGCCGCCTCAACCGCGTTGCCGCGCGGGTCCATGAAAGTGACTTTGATGCTCACAGCCCCTGCGCCTCTGCCGCCGCGTTGATTTCCTGTGCTGCTTTTTCGAGGTCTTCCATCTGCGTGTAACGCCCGAAACCCAGCCGGATGGAGTTTTTCGCCTGCTTGTCCGACAGCCCGATGGCCTTCAACACGTGGCTAGGTCTGCCAGAGCCGCTGGCGCACGCGCTTCCGGCGGAGAACATCACGCCCCGGCACTCGCTCATCAGGCGGTTCACATCCAGTCCGTTGCGGCGGATGTTGAGGTTACCGTGCCAGCGAGCATCTTCTGCACCATTTAGCGTCCAGTCGGAAAAAAGCTCGCGCGCGCGGGTCCAGAGCGCCTCGACATGCTCGGCGTCCTGCTCGCGCAGTTCTTTTGCCAGATGTGCCGCCGCGCCAAACCCCGCGACGAGGGCAGGCGAAAGTGTGCCTGACCGTTCGCTTTCCTGAAGGCCGCCGGTGATCTGCGGGTCAAGCTCGACCCCGTCCCGTACCCAGAGCGCGCCGATCCCCTTGGGGCCGTGCAGTTTGTGGGCCGACACCGCGATCATATCGGCGTGGGTGACCTCCATCTTGCCGTATGCCTGCACCGCGTCGATCAGGAACAGCGCGTTCACTTCCTTGGCCTTGCGATGCCAGTCGATTGTCGGCTGGACGGTGCCGATTTCATTGTTGATCTGCATCACCGCGATCAGCCGCGTATCGGCGGGCACGTCCTGCGCCGTGTTGCACTGCCCTTCCTTCGACACGTTCAGGATGTGCGCCGCGTTCAGCGCCTTCGCCGTGTCCAGGACAGCGGCGTGTTCAATGGCGGAGACAGACACCGATCCGCCGCTGCCTGACCCGCGAATGGCTAGGTTGATCGCCTCGCACGCATTGCCGGTAAAGATCACGCGCCCGCCCGCTGGCAGCAATGCGGCCACGCGGTCACGGGCCAGCTCTATCGCCGCCTTCGCCTGTCGGCCCATCCGGTGGGAGGAATGCGGGTTGCCGAACCCGGTGCCTTCCGGCCCGTCCAGCCAGCGCAGCATGGCATCACGCGCCTCTGGCGCAAGCGGGGTGGTGGATTGGTAATCGAGATAGATCATTTCAATGAAGTCCACGCAGCGGCAAAGCGTTCCAGATCATTCGCAGTCGTGTTCCAACCAATGCTGACGCGGATCGTGCGCGCGGCCACATCGTCCGGCACCCCGAATGCGTCCAGCACGCGGCTTTTCTTGAGCGTGCCAGAAGAGCAGGCGCTGCCCGCCGAGACGGAGAAACCCTGCGCATCCAGGCGGATCAGCAAAGCCTGCGCGCTGATCGAGGGGTGGGTCAGCGCAAAAATATAATCGGCCTGATCGCCAATAGAGAGAATATCGCCCGAAAATGCGCTTGCGAATTCGGCGCGCTGCTCGGCATTGGTGGCCCAGTCGCCGGCTTCGAGAGCGGCAGCCATCCCGAGCGCGGCAGGCATGTTCTCTGTGCCCTGACGATATCCACGCTCATGTCCGCCGGTCGGTTCCAGCAGGTTGAAATCCCGCACCAACAGCGCGCCGATTCCGATTGGCCCGCCAAATTTATGGGCCGAGACAACCAGCATATCAGCGCCGGGCAGATCGATCTTTCCCGCGCTTTGCGAGCAATCCGACAGCAGCACCGTGCCGGTCGGCCTGATAGTTTCCGCCATCTGGTCCACCGGATTGATCACTCCGGTTTCGGAATTCACATGCTGCACGGCGAGGATGCTACCCTCGCCTAGCTCGATGTCGTCTGAAAATACCTCCGCATTCGGCGCCGCGCGCACAACAGAGTCGTGTTCGACCGCGCTGATAATCCGGCGCTTCGCCTTGGCCTGACCCAGCCCGATGGCCAGCGCCTCGCTCGCGCCGCTGGTGAAGATCAATTCACCGTCCCAGCCCAGCGCCGCCTTGATCCGTGCGCGCGCATCCTCCAGCGCGGCCTTCGCCTTGCGCCCCTCTCCGTGTGGGGAGGAAGGGTTCGCCCACAGCGCGAAACCGTCCTCAATCGCTGCCCGCGCTTCGGGGCGCAGCGGAGAGGTTGCCGCATGGTCGAGATAGGTTCGTTTCATGTCAAACCGGACAGCTTTGGGACTGGTCTGGAAAAAATTGCGAATTCTGCATCACTCCCTATATAGAGCGCGCTTTGCCGCGCGCCACCCGGTCCGCGCGGTCACAACTTTTTGCCGAAGGTCCATCCATGCCATCAGTCATCTTCCCCGGCCCAGAAGGCCGTCTTGAAGGTCGTTTCTCCCCTCCCCCGCGCCCGCGCGCGCCTGTCGCGATGATCCTTCATCCGCACCCCGAAGGCGGCGGAACGATGAATGACCGGATCGTGCAGCGGCTATACAAGACATTTGCCGACCGCGGATTTGCGACGTTGCGCTTCAATTTTCGCGGCGTGGGCCGCAGCCAGGGCAGTTTCGACAACGGCATTGGCGAACTGTCCGACGCAGCAAGCGCGCTCGATTGGGTGCAGTCGATCCACCCGGAGGCACAGACGACGTGGGTTGCCGGCTATTCGTTCGGCGCGCTGATTGGCATGCAATTGCTGATGCGCCGCCCCGAAGTGCGCGGGTTCATCTCCGTTGCGCCGCCTGCCAACATGTACGATTTCTCATTCCTCGCGCCATGCCCGGCGAGCGGGATTTTTGTGCAAGGTGCAGCCGACACCGTGGTTCAGCCGACTGCCGTGCAGAAATTGGTCGATAAGCTGCGCACACAAAAACACATCACGATCCACCATGACGAGATCCCGCGCGCGAACCATTTCTTCGAGAACGAAACCGAAGACATGATGAAGTCGATCGACAACTACCTCGACTTCCGCCTCTCACCGGATTGTCCAATCAAATAATCCTGTAAGGATATTTGATTGGTTTTTGTCTAGCGCCCTCAGGCGCCGGGTGCGGGCCATCCGGCCCGCTTGGCTGCGCCGCATAAGCGGCGGCGCGCGGTCGCGCGCTGGCGAGCCTACGGCTCGCACCATTTCGAGCCATCAGGGTTGTGCCAAGACATCTTGCGCGACATCGCATTGTCGCTGCGGAGCACGGCGCGCAGCGCCGCAAGGGCGACCGCCCGCCCGCAGCGCCGCAGGCGCGAGGAAATCGCGCCCCGGATGGGGTGCGCAAACTAAAACGCCCGGCGCTTGAGGGCGCCCAACAAACAAAGTCCTGAAACGCAACGCGAAATAGCTTGCGATCATTATGTTATGTTGTAACATTGCAGACGAGAGGTGCCGGTGCAGACGCACGAACCTCCGTCAGATCCGGCGCTCCTCACGAAAGAAAGTGAGAGAGGAATCGCCGATATGAGCTATGCAAACACAGCCAATAAAGCCAGTCCCGCCGCCCTGCTGGGCGCGCTGGGTGTGCCCGCCGCTTTCGGCGCGGTGCTGGTCTTGGGCCTCGCGGTGAAAGTCACCATGCCTGATCGCATTGAAAACCCCGATACCTTTGATGTTAAACCCATTGAACCAGACGTGCCCCCGCCCCCGCCAAAGCCGACGCAGGAACAAACAGCAGAGACACCCGCGGTCACTCCGACATTTCAGGCACCAATTGATCCGCCGTTCGATTTCGACTTTACGCCCGGCCCGTCAAAACCGATCGATCAGCTTCCCGGACTGGATACAGGCGTGATCGGTCCGGTCGAGATTCCCGGAAACGGACTTGGTATCGAACCGGCACCCACCCTGCCCAATCCCGTCAGCGCCAGCCCGCGCGGCAATCCGGGCCGCTGGGTGACCGATAACGATTACCGCAGCAACTGGATCAGGCGCGGCATGTCAGGCGTTGCCGGGTTTACGCTTTCAATTGATGAAAAAGGGCGCGTCAGCGATTGCGCGATCACACGGTCAACCGGGCACGAACAGCTGGATGCGGCGACCTGTAAACTGATTGAAAACCGCGCGCGCTTTGATGCGGCAAAAGACAGCTACGGCAAACCTGTCGCCGGCACTTACCGCAATTCGGTCAACTGGAAACTGCCTGAATAAACGCGGATTGATCAGGCAGCGGCCCTACCCCCCAGCCGCTGCCTCCACCGCGTCGATCGGGGCGGTCCCGTCATCTGCCGGGACCGTCCAGATCAACACATTCACGATGGCGATAACCGCCAGCAGCACCATCAAAGCGGGCTGTTTCGCCTCGCCCGTGCGCCGCCAGAAAACGAACGCCCCTGCGATCAGGGCGAACGCAGTCAACATTACGATGGAAAGCACGATATTCATGAACGAATAGCCTCGTCGAGCGTTAAATTGATGCAGGTTCCGCAGGGCAATGCTTTGCACGCGCCGGCACAGCATTTGCAAGATTATAAAGAGGAGGAATTCATGGGTATTTTCAGTTCAATCAAAAACGCAATTTTCGGTGAAGACAAAGATGAGCCGACCCCCGCACCAAAATCGCCAACCACCACTCCCGCTGCATCACCCAAGCGTGCGCCAATCAGCAGCGTTGATGTTGAGAAGCGCCTTTCGAACATGTCGGGCGCGGAAAAGCTCAACTGGCGCACATCGATTGTCGACCTGATGAAACTTGTCGGTATCGATCCAAGCTATGAAAACCGCAAAGAGCTCGCGCATGAGCTTGGCAACACCGATTATTCGGGGACGGCAGAAGACAATATCGCCCTGCACAAAGCGGTAATGAACAAAATCGCTGCATCGGGCGGTATCGTGCCAAAAGAGCTTAAGGATTGATCCTGAAAAACCGGGTTTGACAGGCCCCCACCGGCCATTAAACCCCTCTCCATGAGAGAGAAACAGAACAAAATCACACGCCGTCAGGCCCTGCGTTCAACTGCAATGGGGCTTGGCGGCGTTTCTGCATTGGCGCTGGTGCCGGGCTGCGCTGGCCCGGTCTACAATTCTTCAGCCACTGGCGCGGGATCAAGTGCGGGCGCGGGTGCAGCAAATGCGATGCTGGACGAAATCGCCTATGCGATGCTGGAACACGAGCCATCGCGTGCGACCACGCTGGGTGTCGATACCGGCAGCTACGCGCACCTCCGCGGCAAGCTGGAAGACCAGAGCCCGGAGGGGCAGGATGCGTATGCCTCCACACTTCGGGACAGCCTGAACCGGCTGCGCGCCTATCCGCGTGACGGGCTGGACACCGAAACGATCACCAATATCGAAGTCGTCGAAAGCGCCTATGAGCTCGCGCTCGATGGTTTTGCCTTGCCTTACGGAGATACCCCCGTCGGCAATTGGCGCACCGCGCCCTATGTCGTCATCCAGAATGTCGGCGCCTATATCGGATTGCCCCGTTTCATGCAGTCCGACCAGCCACTGCGCAGCGCCGAGGATGCGGATTTTTATCTGGAACGCGTGAACGCTTTTCCTGCCGCTCTCGAAGGGGAGCTGGAACGGATGCGGCGCGCGCGGGCGATGGGCGTGGTTCCGCCCGATTTCCTGATCGACAAAGCCATCGCGCAGATGGAGCTGTCCATTGCGAGCGCGGCAAAAGGCGAGCTGTTTGCCGATCACCTGCGCGCCAAACTGAATGAAATCGGCCTGTCCGATGACCGCGCGCAAATGGCGCTCGCCATGGAAAGCGGCGCGATTGCCGGTGCGCTGGGCAGCCAGCTTGATGAATTGAAAGCGCAGCGCGGCGTTGCAACCTCCGATCCCGGTATCTCTGCGCGCCCCGGCGGCGAAGAGTTTTACGACTGGGCTCTGCGATCCAGCACCACGACCCGCCTGACGCCCGATGAAATCCACAATCAGGGTCTTGAAGAACTGGAATTGCTGCATGACCGCATGGACCCGATCCTGCGTGAAATCGGCTACACCAGCGGCACTGTGGGCGAACGGATGCAAATCCTGTCCGCCGATCCGCGCTACAAATTCTCCAAAGGTGACAAGGGGCGCGAGGAAATCTTCGCCTTTATCGATGACCGTGTCGATTGGATACGCGCCCAAATGCCGCGCGCTTTTGACCAATTGGTCGATCCCAATCTCGAAGTCACCCGCATCCCCATAGCCGAAGAAGCCGGCGCGCCCGGCGCGTATGGCGGCGCGGGCAGCAAGGACGGGACGATACCGGGCCGGTTCTGGATCAACCTGCGCAGCACCGATCTGCACCGCAAATACGATCTGGCTGACCTGACCTATCACGAGACGATTCCGGGCCATGTGTGGGAGGGCGGATATTCCAATCGCCTGCCGCTGATCCGCTCAATCCTCGCCTTCAACCCGTTCAGTGAAGGCTGGGCGCTGTATGGCGAACAAATTGCCGATGAGCTCGGCGCGTATGAAGATTTCAAGGTGGGTCGGCTTGGCTATCTGCAAAGCCTCGCCTTTCGCGCGTGCCGCATGGTGGTCGATACCGGGCTACATTCCAAAGGCTGGAGCAGGGAGCGCGCGCGCAGTTTCTTTGTCGAGCGCAATGGCTCGAAATACGAAGAAGTCGCGAGCGAAGTCGATCGCTATTGCAGCTGGCCCGGACAGGCGACCGGATACAAGCTGGGCCATAGCGAGATCGTGCGGCAACGTTCCCGCGCAGAAGCTGAGCTGGGCAGCGATTACGATCTCAAGGCGTTTAACACCGCCGTCATACTCGGCGGCAACAGCCCGCTCGACGTGCTGGAAAAAACCGTATCACGCCACATTGCGAGCGCGCGCAGCTGACCGAATTCGACATGTAGCGGGCACGAAAGGACACCGTCATGGAGCAGCTTGGAGAAGACCTCGAAACCATGCGCCGCGTGCCTTTGGCCGATGCGCATGTGCAGGCGATTTGCGAAATCGGGGAAGAGAAAGCTTATCCAAAGGGGCATTTCTTCGCGCGCAGCGGCGATCCGATGGAAACTTTCGTCTACGTAATCGAAGGCGAGATCGAAGTGGTCGATCCCTATAGCGGCGAACGGATGCTCGACGCATCACTTGGCCCGGCACAATTCATGGGCGAGATAGGCTTTCTCAATCGGGGCAGCTGGTTCCTGTCCATGCGGGCCGCGACCGAAACCCGCGTGATAGAGGCACCGCGCACGGCGATGCTGGACCTGATGGCCCGCGTGCCAGAGCTTTCCGATCACGTCATCACGGTCTTTGCTGCGCGGCGCAGGAAACAGTTTGAGATGAGGAACTCCTCGGTCAAGATCATCGGAGCAGACCGGGATGGCGATGTGCAGGCGTGCGAACGGTTTATGTCGCGCAACCGTATCCCGTTTCAAAGCTTTGATATGGAGGCGACCGATAGCGAAACCGCGCAGGTCTGCGATCTGTCAGGGCACCAACCCTCGGTCATTCTGGGCACGGACCAGAAACTCGAAGACCCCACCCCGCGCAAGCTGGCACAATATCTCGGACTGGATCTCGACATCTGTTCGCAGCGCACATTTGACCTGCTGATCGTCGGCGGCGGCCCTGCGGGCGTGGCGGCGGCGGTGTATGCCGGATCGGAAGGCCTCGACGCGCTGGTGATAGAGGACACCGCGATTGGCGGGCAGGCGGGCACGTCCAGCCGGATTGAAAATTACATGGGTTTTCCAACCGGTATCAGCGGAACTGACCTCACCTATCGCGGGCAAATTCAAGCGCTGAAATTCGGCACGAGGTTCGTCATGCCGCGCCGCGTTGTCGGCCTGACCCGGCGTGAGGACGGCAGTTTCTGCGCGCAGATCGACGATGACGACGAGATTTGCGCTGACGCAATTCTGGTAAGCACAGGGGTGCAATATCGCCGCCTTCCGCTCGATAACCTGGAGGCGTTGGAAGGCTCGGGCATTTTCTATTCCGCGACCGAAATGGAATCGCGGTTTTGCAAGAACACAGAAGTCGTCGTCATCGGCGGCGGCAACAGCGCCGGACAGGCGGCAATGTTCCTTTCCCGCTCGGCATCGCATGTCCATCTGGTGGTCCGATCCGGCAGCCTTGCGGCCTCCATGTCGAGCTATTTGTCGAGCAGGCTGGAATCCGATCAGAAAATCACGATCCATTACAACACCACAGTCACCGCCCTGCACGGCGACGACTGGCTGAACGGTGTCACGTTTGAAACACCGGACGGCGAAGAGCGCGTCGATACCCGCGCGCTGTTTATCATGATCGGCGCTGCGCCCAACACTGGCTGGCTGTCCGGTCTGGCAAAAACCGATGAACGCGGCTTTGTCCTCACCGGCTCAGATGTGGGCCGCGAAAGCCCGTTCGAAACGGGCACGGACGGCATCTTTGCCGTCGGAGACGTCCGCGCTGGATCAGTGAAACGGGTTGCCAGCGCCGTTGGCGAGGGGTCCGTCGTGGTCAGCAAGATCTGGAGCTATCTCGATCAACGAAGGGCAAAAGCGAACCGCGCTTAATCAGCGGCACTGCAAAATCCCGTTGCGCAATGCAAAGACTGTTGCCACAAATCGCCATGCAGGGGATCGCATGGTCATGATTATTCGGAATTTTTCACTGGTTTTATCAGTATTCGCGCTGGCGCTGGGCATCGTCCCTGCACAGGCCGAATGGTTCGAAGCCTCCTCGGATCATTTTGTGATCTATGCCGATGACAGCGAAGAGAATGTCCGGATCTTTGCCGAGAAACTCGAACGGTATCACAGCGCAATGGAACGCTATACCCAGCGCGACCTGCCCAGCCCCAGCCCTTCAAACCGGATTAACGTTTACGCGCTTGGCTCTGCCGATGCTGTCCGGCGGCTTGCGGGTGCAAGCGGTGTAACCGGGTTCTACCTCCCGCGCTCACAAGGCAGCGTCGCCTTTGTCCAAGATACCGAAACCGTGGAGGGACGCCCGACACTGTCGACCAAAGTTTTGCTACATGAATACGCGCACCATTTCATCAGCTCGATGGATCGGTTCGCCATGCCGCTTTGGATGAATGAGGGTGCAGCCGAATTCTTTTCTTCCGCCTATTTTCATGAAGACGGATCAGTCTATCTGGGCATGCCGAATTCGTACCGCGATTTCACGATCTTCTGGAAAGAAGACGAAATGACCTCGGTTCGCGAATTGCTCGACCTTGATTGGGAGCGTCTGAAAGGGCGCGGCGCAAAGGCCAAACAATCGTTCTATGGCCGAAGCTGGATTCTATATCATTACCTCTCGACCAATGAGGATCGCGCCGGACAATTGCGCGAATACTGGCTCGAAGTGCTGAAGGGCACTCCGTCACTCGACGCGGCGCGGGACGTTTTCGGCGATTTGGGCGTGCTGGAACGTCAGCTTAACATGTATTTTCGCACCCGTGGCAAACGTGCCTTTCAAGTGGCGGCAGACGAAATCTCTGTTAGCCCGGTCACGCTGCGAGCGTTGAGTGTCGGCGAAGCTGAGATGATGGACGTACGCGTCCGGTCAGACCGCGGCCTGGGCGCTGACAAAGCCGCAGATTTAGCCAAAGAGGCGCGCCGCATTGCCGCCGATTATCCCGAGAATGCGGCGGTCCAGTCGATCCTTGCTAAGGTGGAATTCGAGGCGCGTAATGACAGCGCCGCGATTGCAGCGGCGCAGCGTGCCATCGCAATTGATCCAGACATTAGTTCTGCGCATCTCAGCGCGGGACTGGCGATGTTCAGGGCGGCCCGTGCCTCGCCCGACGCGGAGCAAAAACGAGCAGGCTATTCGCGTGCGATGCAAGCACTTGAAACCCTCGAAGCGTTGGAGGCGGACCATATCGTCCCCAAGATTTACGCGTATAGATACTACGCGGAACAGAAGCTCAAACCGACTGACAGCGCCAAGGCGGCGCTGGTGCGCGCCGCCGAAATGGCGCCGTTCGATCAGGAGTTGTGGCTGGTGACTGGTATGATGCACATGAACGACGGGCGTATAGCCGACGCACGGGCCGCGCTCCAACCGATTGCCAGCAACCCGCATGGCAACGAAAAGGCGGAAGAGGTGCGCCAGTTCCTGACCTTCCTTGCGACCATACCCGAAGGTCAAGCCGTCCCTGTCCAAAGCGCGATCTCTTCGTATTTCATAACCGAATAGACCGGACCTGCACTGTCAATCTAAAGTTCGGCTTCAGGAATAGCTTGCGCGATCAGGAAACTATTGGCAGTCTTCGACCGGCAAAAGGGGCGCAGGGTCATGAATTTACGTATTTTTTCTTTTACTTTTGCACTGATCGCGCTCGCATTTGGTTCGCACGCAGCGAAGGCCGACTGGTATGAGGCATCGTCCGAACACTTTGTCATCTATGCCGATGACAGTGAGAAAGACATTCGCCGCTTCGCTGAAAACCTTGAACGGTATCAAAGCGCGCTTGCCAACCTGACGGGGCGCAAACTGGAAAATCCCAGCCCCTCTAACCGTGTGACGATCTTCGTCGCAGGATCGGGGCGCGATATAAGGCGTCTTGTCGGGGAGAAAAACAGCAATATCGCAGGTTTTTACATTCCCAGAGCGGGCGGCAGCAAAGCGTTCGTGCAGAACATTCGCCACAAGAACGGCTATCCGCATTTCTCTACCGTCGTGCTGCTGCACGAATATGCGCACCATTTTCTGATCTCCACCAACCGTCACGCAATGCCCCGCTGGTTGAGCGAAGGCGCAGCGGAATTTTTTGCGGCAACCACGTTCAACAAGGATGGAAGCATCCTGATCGGCCGCCCAGCGCAGCACCGCGCTTATGAGCTGTCAGATCGCACTCCGGTAACGGCGTGGGAACTGCTCGACCCCGAACTCTCGGCGGAGGCCGGAAGATCAGCGAATAGTGGCTTTTACGGGCGCAGCTGGCTGCTCTACCACTACCTGACCTTTTCAGAGGAGAGGCCCGGTCAGCTCAACGCCTATTGGCAGCAAGTCGCCAGCGGCGTCCCTTCTCTCGAAGCGGGAGAGGCCGTGTTCGGCGATCTGCGCGAGCTGGACAGGGATTTGAAAGCGTATTTGCGCGAACGCCGGATGTACACATTCAACCTTGGCCCCGACCGGTTGCAGATCGGCGAAGTAACCTTGCGCAAACTGCCTGAGGGCGAGGCGGAAATGATGCCGCTGCGGATGGTGTCACAGCGCGGCGTCACCCGGGAACAGGCGGAAGAACTGCTGCCCGAAATCCGCGAAGTGGCCGCGCAATATCCCGGTGATGCGGGCGTGCTTTCCGCGCTGGCAGAGGCTGAATACGATGCCGGAAACGATGACGCCGCTATCGCCGCTGCCGACCGTGCGATTGCCATCGATCCGGCCCGCGCCAACCCCTATGTGCAGAAAGGGTACGCGCTGTTCCGCAAGGCTTCTGATGCGGACGCCAGCGAGGCCGATGCAGCCTATGAGGCAGCGATGAAACCGTTCGGCGATTTGAACAAGCGCGAAAACGATCACCCGCTGCCGCTGATCTATTTCTATCGCAGCTTCGCCGAACGCGGCATGTCGCCTCCAGAAAATGCCCGTGCGGCGCTGAAACATGCCGCGCGCCTCGCCCCGTTCGATCAGGGATTATGGGTGCAGGTGGCGATGATGCAGGCGCGCGAGGGAAAGATCGAACTTGCCAAAGCCAGCCTGCAACCGCTCGCCGCCGATCCGCATGGCAGCGGACCTGCAAACCTGGCCAAGGCAATGATCACCGCGCTTGATAACGGGACCGAGGGTGAGCCTTTCCGCCTGAGGACGGGCAGTGCAGCGATAATGAGCATTGATCTGGATGATGATGACGCTGATGCGGATGACGATGGTGAAGGTGGCGCGGGCGGCGAGTAAATCCTGCCAATCCCTGCGCACAAACCTCAGCCGACCCGTGCAGTCGTTTCCACCAGCCTGATTTCGAACAATGTCGGCCACAGCTTTCCGGTAACAAACAGCCGGCGGCGATCCGCATCCCATGCGATGCCGTTGAGCACCGCTCCGATGCCGGTTGCTGGCACCTGCGATGTGATGCCCCGCAGATCGATCAGGCCTGTGACCACGCCTGACTGCGGATCAATGATCGCGATATAAGGAGCGCGCCAGATATTGGCGAAGATTTGGCCGTCGATCATCTCCAGCTCGTTAAGCTGGGTTAGCGGATCACCGTTCAAAGTGACTTTGACACTGCGCTCCACCTCATACGTGTCAGGGTCGATAAAGCGCAATGTGTCACTGCCGTCGGAAAAAACAAGTCCATCGTCGGTGGTGGTCAGCCCCCACCCTTCGAAGGGAAAATCGGCAATCGACGCAATTGGCGCAAGCGTATCCAGCCGCCAGCGATGCACCGCATTGTCGCGCCACGTCAGACTGATCAGGTCGCTGTGCCACAGCGCCAACCCCTCCCCGAACTGATCGGGCGGAATGTCCTGTTCCATCAGCACTTTGCCAGTTTCCAGATCGACCTTGCGAACGCGCGACTGCCCGACACGGCCCGTGCTTTCATAAAGCGCGCCATCATGCCACAGCAGCCCCTGGGTAAAGGCGCCGCTATCGTGGGGATACTGCGCCACAATTTCGGCGCGGTAGACCACCGGCCCGGTATAGGCGCTTTCCGATTGAGTCTGAGGCTGGGCCTCCGCAGCAGCGACATCGGCCGGCGGCGGCGCAGCCTGAGGGGCAGCGCCCAGCAGCAACGGAGCTGCGAGTAAGAGAGGCAGGCTCTTGCGGGTCACGCGCATAGCGTAAAGCGATGCGGCTTAATCAGCGCTGCATCATGCCTCCGATAATCGAACCCAGAATGCCGCCCATCGGGTTTTGCGAAGAAGACGCACCGGTGCTGGCCCCGCCAGTCGCCTGCTTGGCCATGTAACCCGCCACCGCCATGGCGAGGATCGGGAGCATTTTCTTCAGCAGGCCTTCGTCGATGCCGGTCATCGCGGCGACCTCACCGGCAACAGACCGGCTGACATCTTTGCTACCGAAAATCGTGCCGAGGATGTCATTGCCCGGCTGCGTCGGCGTCGGGCTGTTTCCCAGCACCGCATCCAGCAGTCCGCCGCCCAATCCGCCTCCAGAAGATCCGCCGAGGATTGCTCCCGCCAGACCGCCCAGTCCGCCCATCGGATCAGGCGTGGTCGATCCGCCGGTCGCGCTGCGCCCCATGCCTGCGACAATCGCGGGCAGCAACGCACCGGCGGCGGTTTTTGCAGTGGTTTCATCCACGCCCAGCTCATTCGCCATGGAGGTGATCGCGCCGGTTTGCTGCAACATCTGTGCAAGGCTCATATCAGCCTCCTGTCTTGAATTTCGAAACGGGGCGGCTTGGGACTATTTCTTGCCGAAAAAGCCCGAGGCCATGTCCGCAATGTCATCAAGCGGGCTGCCATCGCCATCCTTGTCGAGCATGGAGGCAAAGCTGGTGAGCGATCCTTCGCCGCCGATCTGCTCGACAATCTGGCTCAACACACCGGTATCAAGGCCGGTCTTGCTCGACGCGAGTTCAACCGTGTCGCCTTCCATCTGGTGTGTCTGGCCAAGAACCGCGATCGCTTTTTCCGCCATTGCAGGATCAATTCCGACCTTCTCCGCCAGGTTTGCAACATCATCAGGCGCGCCGCCGATGTTCTTAAGAATTCCGTCGAGCAGGCTCATAATGTCTCTCCTTGGCTGATTCGCTGCGTGAGTGTGGCGCAAAACAGGGCCAAAACCTAGCGGCGACGTGATAGAAAAAGCCCCGCCCGGCGCATTCACACCAGGCGGGGCTCCCCTCTCCAGCTCGTAAAGCTGTATCTGGCCTCTTCAGCTTCTCTGGCAGATTAAGCTGCGACCGGTCCGGCCGGTGCCGCCTGCCGCACGCCTTCGTCCACGTGCGGTGCAAATTCGGCAAAGTTATCGATGAACAGCTGCACAAGCTTGTGCGCGGTCGCATCGTATTCACTCTTGTCCGACCATGTGCTGCGCGGATCGAGGATCGTCTGGTCGATCCCCTGCTCTGCCAGAACGGGCACATGGACAGGCACGTCGAACCCGAAATTGCGATCCTTGCGGAACTCCACATTGTCGAGATCCCCGTCGAGCGCCGCGTTCAGCAATGCTCGGGTTGCCTTGATCGGCATCCGGTTGCCGACGCCGTATTTGCCGCCGGTCCAGCCGGTGTTGAGCAGCCAGCACTGAACGCCGCCTTTGGCGATGCGCTCTTTCAAAAGGTTGCCGTAAACGCTGGGGTGACGCGGCATGAAAGGCGCGCCAAAACAGGTCGAAAATGTTGCCTCGGGTTCGGTTACGCCGATTTCAGTTCCAGCGACCTTTGCAGTGTAGCCTGACAGGAAGTGATACATCGCCTGATCAGGCGTGAGCCGCGCAATCGGAGGCAGAACGCCGAACGCATCGGCAGTCAGCATCACGACATTGCTAGGCACTGGCCCGAGGTTCTTCTCGCTCGTGTTCGGAATATAATTGATCGGATAGGCACCGCGCGTATTTTCGGCGAGCGAATTGTCGTCGAAATCCAGCTCGCGCGTTTCTGGGTCCATGACCACGTTTTCCAGCACCGTACCAAAGCGGCGAGTGGTCGCGTAGATTTCCGGCTCTGCCTCTTCGGACAGGCGGATCATCTTGGCATAGCAGCCGCCTTCGAAATTGAAGACTGCAGTGTCGGACCAACCATGCTCGTCATCGCCGATCAGCGTGCGGCTGGCATCGGCGGACAGTGTGGTCTTGCCAGTGCCGGACAGGCCGAAGAACACGGCGGTCTTGCCGTCTTCGCTGATATTTGCCGAACAGTGCATCGGCATCACGCCTTTGGTCGGCAGCAGGTAATTGAGAATGCCGAAGACGCTCTTCTTCATCTCGCCAGCATAGCGTGTGCCGCCGATCAGGATCAGCTTTTCAGTCAGGTTCACCGCAATCACGGTTTCGCTGTTGGTGCCGTGGCGCTGGGTATCGGCCTTGAACGTGGGCAAGTCGATGATCGTATATTCAGGGGCGAAATCCGCCAGCTCATCAGCTTCCGGGCGGACCAGCAGGGTGCGGATGAAAAGGTTGTGCCAGGCCAGTTCGTTGATCACGCGCACATTCACGCGGTGTTCCGGCTGCGATCCGCCAAAGAGGTCCGCAACGTAAAGCGTTTCCTTGCCTGCCACCGCGTCCATGAAGTCCGCTTTGAGATTGGCGAAATGCTCTGGCGTCATGGAAGCGTTGACCTTGCCCCACCACACCGTGTCTTCGGTTGTCGCATCGCGCACGATAAATTTGTCTTTCGCACTGCGTCCCGTTTTCGCGCCGGTCTGAACGACCAGCGCGCCATGTTTCGACAGCGTCCCCTCGCCTGCTGCCAGTGAAGCCTCAACCAGCGCGGGCGTGCCGAGATTGGGGTGAATTTCTGCGCGGGTTTCGATCCCCTGACTGGACAGCGATTGGGCAAGAGGCGTCAACGTGAAATCTCCATCGAAGGAATAAAACAGCGAGCGGGAACCGACAAAATCCAGGCGACTTGCATACGTATGCACATCGCAGCAAAATCGGGCATCTTGATGTTCGTTTGAAACAAAAGATGCCAGTTGGAAGTTCGTCCGATCCCAGACAGGTTTCGCATAGAAGCACGTCCCGCCTGCGTCAAACTCGCTTAAGGATAATCCCACAAAGGCGTAGTGCACGTGCGATGAAAGCCCCGTGCCGCAGCGCGTTGTTTCTGCGCGCCGAACCGGCTAATCCAATGGACGAACTGGCGCGCCCCCCTGCGCCGCAGGAGAGATGTTCATGACCGAATCGCCCCGCGATGAAACGGGAATTGGCGAAACCGAAAGGATGCGCAGCAGCGCAGACACCGCAGTGCCCACTCACGCAGAGGATGCAGCGGTAATCGCGCTGGTCGATGATGATCGCAATATCCTGACCACGGTTTCCATCGCCCTGCAGGCCGAAGGGTTCGTCACGCGGCTTTATTCCGACGGTGAAACCGCGCTCAAGGCGCTCATTGAAAATCCGCCTGCACTGGGCGTGTTCGATATCAAGATGCCCAAGATGGACGGAATGGAGTTGCTCCGCCGCGTGCGTGAGGAAGTGCCGCTGCCGGTCATTTTCCTGACCAGCAAGGATGACGAAGCCGATGAAGAGGCCGGGCTGGAACTGGGCGCGGATGATTATATCGCCAAACCGTTTAGCCAGCGGCTTTTGATCGCCCGTATTCGCGCCATTTTGCGCCGCGCCGACCCAGTGCGCGAAACCGCTGGAGAGAGCGGCGGCGATCGCGAGGTTGCCAGCCAGAATCTTGCGCGCGGGCGGCTGCAAATGGACCCCGCCCGTCACCAGGTCACATGGGACGACAAATCCGTCAGCCTGACCGTAACCGAATTCCTCATCCTTGAGGCGCTGGCCGCGCGGCCCGGTGTCATCAAAAGCCGCAATCAATTGATGGACGCAGCCTATCCCGACGACATCTTCGTCGATGATCGCACGGTCGACAGCCACATCAAACGAATGCGCCGCAAATTCCGCGTCGTTGATCCGCAGTTCAAGGCTATCGATACGCTTTACGGTGCAGGTTACAGCTTCAACGATGGCTGAGACCGGCCCGCAAAGCCAGCCTGCCGACGCCGCCCGGATCGGCGATGCGAAAGAGCGGCTGAGCGCCAGCGGCAGGCTATCACTTACTGCGCGCATTCTGGCGGTGAATATCCTCCCGCTCGCCCTGCTTGGCGGGGGCTTGTTCTATCTCGACACTTACCGCACGCAGTTGATCAACGAACGGTTCAAGCTGGCCCGGATCGAGGCACAGATTACCGCAGAGGCGCTGGCGGGGGCAACGCGCGAACGGCAAGACGCTTTGCTGGTCCAGATCGGCAAGGAACAGCGCATGCGGCTGCGCATGTTCGACGCCGACGGAACGCTGTTGGCCGATAGTTTCGCGCTGGACACGCCCTCGTTCGAATTTGACGATATCAACGATGACAGCTGGGAGCAGCAGCTTTCGCGCTGGCTGGACCGCACCGTGGACACAATCGTTAGCGCCGAGGCGGTGACCGATTACGTTGAGCCTGAGGCACAGACCGCCGACGCTTGGCCGGAACTTGTCCGCGCGCGCGAAGTCGGCCGCAGCCAGGTTACGCTTTACGATTGGGAGGATGGCACACCCGTCATCACCGCCGCTGCGCCGGTCGCACTGGACGGGGCGACGCTGCTGACGGTGCGCAACGCGACGGACATCACTGCAACGGTGCGTGCGGCGCGCAGCACGCTAGTGACAGGGGTGCTGCTGGTCCTGTTCGCCTCTGCGATGCTGTCGCTTTACCTCGCGCGTACAATCGTCACCCCGCTGCGAGAGCTATCCAATGCCGCGGTCAAGGTTCGCCAGGGTCGTGAGCGCGAGGTGGAGGTGCCGCGGCTGCCGGAACGCGGCGACGAGATAGGACGGCTGGCCCGTGCAGTGTCAGACATGACAGGGGCACTGCGACAGAGGATCGACGCGGTGGACAGTTTCGCCGCCGATGTCGCGCATGAGATCAAGAACCCTCTCGCCAGTCTGCGCAGCGCCATTGAATCGCTGCCCCGCGTCGAGGATCCTGAGCTGCGCCGCGAGCTGGAGCAGATCGCGACCCACGATGTGCGCCGGATCGACCGGCTGGTCACGGAAATCTCCGATGCAAGCCGGATCGACGCGGAAATGTCGCGGGCAACGCGTGAAAACATCGACATGGCCAGCCTTGTCACGGAGATTATCGGCGGACGCGAAAACCGCGCCGAAAACCACAATCACCGGATAGAGCTGAGGACGCGCGGCTTTGCAGCAAAGGTCTCCGGCGTGGGTATGCGGCTGGAGCGGATTGTCGAAAACCTGCTTGATAATGCCGTGTCTTTCTCCCCTCCCGAGGCGCCGATTGAGGTTTTGATCGACAATGATGGCAATTGCGTCACTCTCATGGTCTGCGATTCCGGCCCCGGCATTCCACAGGACGCCCGCGAAAAGGTTTTTCACCGGTTCCATTCCATCCGGCCCGAGCAGGAAGATTTCGGCAACCATTCGGGTCTGGGCCTCGCCATTGCCCGCGCCATTGCCGAGGCGCATGACGGCTCGCTCATCGCGGAGGCGCGGCCCGATGGCAAACCGGGCGCGTGTTTGCGCCTGCGCCTGCCGCCAGCATGACAGACACAGGCTCGATCATTATTCAGGCCACCGCGGTTGCCATCGGCGGCAGGGCGCTCCTGATTGAGGGGCCTCCGGGGTCCGGAAAGTCGAGCCTTGCGCTGGCGCTGATAGATCGCGGCGCGACTCTGATCGGCGATGACGGCATCACGCTGGCCGCCCGAAACGATCGCATCATCGCGTCCCCGCCGCCGAATATCGAAGGTCTGCTGGAAGTGCGCGGGGTGGGTATTCTCCGGTTTCCGACCACCTGCGACATACAGGCGGCGCTGATATTGATGTTGGGCCGCGAGGCTGAACGCCTCCCGAAAGCCGCCGAGACCCGCGAGATTTGCGGATGCCTGATCCCTGAAATCCCCTTTGATCCCGGAACGATAGCCCCTGCCCCCCGCGCCGAGCTCGCCTTGCAGCAGCACGGCGTCCGCCTACACGATTGAGAGATTTCCGGCGGATCGTGTAAAAAAGTCGCTTTCACATTGGGTCGCATTCTCGCAAGAAAGACCGCATGGATACCGGCCACCCTTCCAAAACTGCCACGAACTCGCCTGCATCAGGGGCGCGCCGTCGATTGCTGCTGGTGACCGGATTGTCCGGCGCGGGCAAATCGACCGCGCTCGATGTGCTTGAGGACCTCGGCTGGGAAACGATCGACAATTTTCCGGTGCGATTTCTCGAACGGTTGGTGTTACCCTTCGACGATCAGTCCGACGAAGACCGCGGCCCGCTTGCCATCGGGTTTGATTCGCGCACGCGCGGCTTCGTTCCTGCCGACATCATCGCCTTGCTGAAATCGCTTAACGAAAGCGACGGACTGTCGGTTAGTTTCATGTTCATTGACTGCGCAGATAGCGAGCTTGAGCGGCGCTACAACGAAACCCGCCGCCGCCATCCGATGACGCAGGGCCGGCCTCTGCTCGACGGGATCGGGGCCGAGCGCGAATTGCTGGAGCCGCTGCGCCGCTGGGCTGATACGGTCATCGATACCAGCGCGCTCGCGGTGAACGAATTGCAGGCGCATATTCGCGACCAGTTCGACACCAGCGGGGCGAGCGAGGCGACGCTCACCATCTCCAGCTTTGGTTTTGCACGCGGGATGCCGCCGCTTGCCGATCTGGTGTTTGACATGCGGTTTCTCGATAATCCGCACTGGGTCGAAGGTTTGCGAGAGCTGACCGGACGCGACGCGCCGGTGGGCGAACATATCCGCAAAGACCCCGCTTTCGCCTCGGCTTACGAGGGCATTCACGATCTGTTATTGACGCTGCTGCCGCTCTATCAGGCGCAGGGAAAGGCGTATGTGCATATCGCATTCGGTTGTACCGGAGGTAGACACCGTTCGGTTTTTACCGCCGAAGAGATGGCGCAAGGCTTGCGCGAGGCAGGATTTTCGCCCACTGTCCGCCATCGAAATTTGGGCTCCCGTGCGACCGATGAAATCGAACGCGCACCCGGGCTAGGTAACTGACGGACACACATTCCCGCATGATTGGTTTGATCCTGGTCACCCACGGCCGTCTGGCTGACGAATTTGTCGAAGCGATGGAACATGTCGTCGGCAAACAGACCGGTATTGAAACCGTCTGCATCGGCCCCAGCGACGATATGGAGCAGCGCCGCGAGGAAATTGCCGCAGCGATCAAGTCGGTCGATACCGGCGGCGGTGTCATCATCCTCACCGACCTGTTCGGCGGCACACCGTCCAACCTCGCCATATCGCTCCTCGACACGGGCCGCGTTGAAGTGATCGCCGGGATCAATCTGCCGATGCTCATCAGGCTGGGCGGCGCGCGTAAAAGTATGAACGTGGTCGAGGCGGTCGAGGCCGCGCAGCAGGCGGGCCGCAATTACATCACCGTGGCCAGCGAATTGCTGGGCGATACCGCCGCACCGGCCGCCGTAAAGGGGTAATCGCAAGGATGAGCGAGCTGCGCCGGAACGTCACCATCGTCAACAAACGCGGGCTCCATGCCCGCGCCAGCGCCAAATTCGTCGGCGCGGTTGCTGCCTTGCCAGATGGCGTTTCCGTGCGGGTGGCAAAGGACGCACATGAAGCCGCTGGCGGCTCCATTCTCGGCCTGATGATGCTGGGCGCTGCGAAAGGCGACAATGTCGATGTCATCGTCAGCGGAAACGAGGCTGAAACTGTCCTTGGCCAATTGGTCGGCCTGATCGAGGATGGCTTCGGCGAAGAATAGCGCCGGACCTTCCCCACGAAACCAAACCGCGAAACACCGCTGCAATGCGCAAACAGATCACCGGATTTTCCAACCCGACCGTAAAATACTTGCGGTCCCTGCGGGACAAAAAGCACCGCAAACGCGCAGGCCAGTTCCTGGTCGAGGGGCTGCGTCTGCTGGAGGATGCCCGCGAAAGCGGCCGCATTCCGCGCCAGATCGTTATGGCCGAAAACCGTGATCCGCATCCTTTGATTGAGCGGCTTGAGGCGGAGATTGCAGCCAGCGGCGGCGAAATTATCGAAACTTCGCCCGATATCCTGACCAAGATTACCGGCAAATCCAATGCGCAGAGCGTGGTGGGCGTGTTCGATGAATGGGACACCGCGCTTGACCGTATTAACTGCGAGGCCGCGCCGATCTGGCTGGTGGCGCAGGCGCTGCGCGATCCGGGCAATCTCGGCACGATGCTACGCACCGGCGATGCCGTGGGGGCAGGCGGGCTAATCCTGATCGACGATTGCGCCGACCCGTTCAGCGCCGAAGGCGTCCGGGCGAGTATGGGCGCGGTCTTCACACAGAGCCTGGCGCAGGCCCGGTGGGAGGATTTCGTGCCGTGGCTGCGGGGCGGCGCGGGCCAGCTTGTCGCGGCTAGCCTGCGCGATGCCGTGCCCTATCGCGGGGCCTCTTACGAAGCGCCGTGCTTCATTCTGGTCGGCAACGAATCGCAAGGTTTGCCGGAGGATTACGAGGCGGAATGCGATCTGCGTGTGACGATGCCGATGCGCGGCCGCGCCGACAGCCTGAATGCGGCAGTAGCGGCTGCGGTGCTTGCTTATGAGGTGCTTGCCGGGCTGTAGGACGTGCCTGACAAATTGGCTCAGGTGTCATGCGGTGCCTACAAGTGTTTCTCTATGATTTTCAGTGGTTTGTGAATGTAGGACACGGGTGACACTTGTCCAACATTTGTGCACGCGCATCATCTTTGTGCCGCTGGAAGGGGGGGATGCCGACGATGTGAAAGAGCCGTCTGAAACATGGCGATTTTGGCCGGAGTAGGAAACCGCGGCCTGGCGCTTAATCATTCACTCACTCGGCAGGGCGGGGTTTTCGCCAATCGGCCAAATGGCAATGCGCTGCAACCTCGTGCGTTTCGTCCCAGCACCGCTGCATCGCCTCAAGCACATTGAGGTTCATCGGCCATGGCAAGCTGAAGCGTTTTCCGTCCACGCCGACCGCGTTGTCCCATCCGGCAGGCTTTGGCAGGGCGGCCAATGCGGCTGCCGCACCATCGAGGCCGCTTCGATTACGCCGGAGAAAAGCGATGTTGCCGTGCACATACAGGTTCCATGCGACGGCGGAGAACGCCCCATCGGTCCTGAAACTCTGCTCGAACAAGGGTAAGGCCTGCTCGGTCTCGCCCGCATAGGCCCACATCTGAGCCTCATGAAACGGGATTATGCCGTCGATCTCGTCGCTGCGACGCTTACGGTATTCGCGCAGCAGTTCTGCGGCCTCGACATAACAGCCAGCCTTGTAGAGCGGTCGCCACCCCGATCCCTCGGTCTGATCAAACGCCGCAAAATCGAGCGCAAGCAGCGCCTCTGCGTTATGTGCGCACGGCGGATCACCGGCGCCGACCGCCGCCCAAGCCGTGATCGCCAAGAGCGTCGAAACAACATCGCTGGGCACGCGTCATTCTCCTTTCAGCTGATAGTGCAGAAGTCGGAAAACTTCGCAAGCCTGCCGCCTGTAATTTGGTGACTTTGGCTAGTGCTGAAAGTGTGGGCGGGATTGGATGTCTGAAATTGGGTGGAAAGCGGACGCCTTTTTAGGCCGTCACCTGCAATCGATACGATCCGAATTCGCGGGCTGCGAGATGCATGTCCCGCCTCCGACGACTTCAACGCGTCCGCCTCGGCGCTGGCGAAGCAAAATTTCGGAGTCGCCCGACACGTCAGCGTAGATTGAGCCTGCACCGCCAACCGCCATCTTCGCGTTCGTCACGCGCAACCGCTTTGCGTCGATCAAACCGGCGCCGCTAGTCAAGTAGGTCGCCTCACGAGCAGATCCGCCCACCAATATGCTCCCGGCCCCGTTCGTCGTCAAATCGACCTTCCCAACATCAAGTCTGGTCACTTCGATCGATCCAGCCGCTTCTGTTGTTGCGGCGAAACTATCGCCCTTTGGACCGTTAATTTCGATCTGCGTCGGTCCGTCGATGTTTACGGATGACAGGCCCGAAGTCAAAATGGAGACGTTCACGCCCGCACCGGGATTCCAACTTCGTTCTGCTCCTTCGCGAAAGCGGATCGTGAGAATTCCGTCATCGACTGAAACGATGACGTCGGCGGTCATTGTCCGTGGCCCCACAAGAGAGACCTGGCTAGCTCTATCGCTCACAAAGACGCTCACTTTGAACGCGCCTGACACCTTCAGTTGGTCGAATTCTTCAACGGGTATGGCGAGCACTGGGAAGTGGTTAGGATCGCTTTCCTCTGGGTTAGCTGAGTTCGACTCATATGCCGGATCGTTAGCTTTCCAATGCGTTTCGTGCGTCGAAAATGTCAGGGCGAGTGCAGCAGTGGTAAGCAGGATCATGAATGTGGCTCCGATGTAGACCAGCCGACGACGCGCGCTGGATTCCATCACAGAACTAAATGCTGCAATCGTATCGCCCACCCCGATAGTGCTGCGTCCCAAGTTATTAGGGGGTACCTCCTCCGCCTGCCCGAGGATTCGCGCAGCTTCCCGGCTGTTCGAAACGCCCAGATGACGCCGGGCTTCACGCAGATGCTCGGTCACGGTGTGGACCGATATGTCCAGTTCGCGCGCAATCGATTTCGTGTCGAAGCCTACCAGCAGAAGACGCAAAATCTCCTTCTGACGGGGAGTTAGTTTTTGGAGGCCGTCGACATTCATTGCAGTCATTATTCAGGAAAATGCATAGGTCAGCAACTGGATCGCTTACCCCCACTCAGTATCAATCCACCCTATTCCGCAGCGTCGCGTCCGCGCCTGCTTGCGTCTTCGATGGCATCAACCTCGCTGGCATCGGCGGCGTTGTAGTTGGGCGTGCTTTCCACCAGCGGCACTTCCTCGATTTCCGCCTTGCCGATCTCGATACCCTTGTCCGCCAGCCGCTTGCCCGATGACAGCACGTTGCGTTCAAAGCTGCCGACGAATTTGTTGTAGTTCTTGACCGCGCTGTCCAGCCCGCCGCCGACGCGTTTCAGATGCTCGGACGCGACGCGCAGGCGGTCATACAGCTCCGCGCCCATCTTGCCGATTTCTGCCGCTTCTTCCGCCATCTTGTCCTGCCGCCAGACCTGCGCGACCGTGCGCGCGATGGCGACGAGGTTGGTCGGCGTGGCGAGCAGCACCTTGTTGCGGAAAGCGAAATCCCACAGCTCCGGATCGTGTTCGAGCGCGGCTGCGACAAAGTGCTCTCCCGGCACGAACATCACGACGTAATCGGGCGCGTCGTCAAACTGGCTCTGATAGCTTTTCGAACCGAGCGTCTGCACATGATTGCGCATGGATTTGGCATGGCCGTCCAGATGCAGCTTGCGCTCGGCATCGTCGTCCGCCTCGAACGCGGCCTGATAGGCATTCAGAGAAACCTTCGCGTCGATCACCAGTTTTTTCTGGCCCGGCACATTCACGATGGCATCCGGGCGCAGACGTCCGCCTTCGGTATCGACCGACTGCTCGAGGTGGAAATCGGTGTGCTCTGCCAGCCCGCACTGCTCCAGCACGTTTTGCAGCGCACGCTCACCCCAGCGCCCGCGCGCCTTGGGCGCATTGGTCAGCGAATTGCCCAGCCGCTGCGCCTCTTTGCGCACTTCTTCCTGCGACAATCGCATCCCTTCGATCTGTTGGTGCAGCTTGGCAAAGGCATCGGTGCGCTGGCGTTCGAGGTTGCCTACCTGTTGTTCGTATTTTTCCAGCCGCTCGCTGACCGGTTTTAGCAGGTTTGCAACCGCTTCTTTATTCTGCGTTTCGGCATCGCCCAGTCGTTTTGCCGCCTCGCTCGAGAATTTCTCGCGCGCGGCCTCCAGCACTTTTGCGCCGGTGTTTTCGAATTCCTTGAGCAGCTTGTCGCGCGATTCTTCGAGCAGGCGTTTCTGCTCTTCGAACCCGGCGCGTTCCGCCTTCATCGCGGAGTTTTCACCGCGCGCCGCGTCCAGCTGCGCGGTCAATATATCGGCGCGCGCGGCGCGTTCCTCTGCGGCGGAAAGCGCGACCTTCGCCTCTCCCAGTTCAGCAATCGCGGTTTTAAACTCGCCCTCGCGCGTATCAAGCCGGTCGCGCAGGTCCCCAGCCGGCTTCCCGCCCAGAAACCAGCCAATGCCAAGGCCCACGAGCAGCGCGATAATGCCGATTACGGCGATGAGTATGTTTCCGTCCATGCGCGGAACATAGCTGGAACGCTCACGCTCGCCAAGCGTCTAAATCAGCCAATGTGGAACCAATCCCCAGCCCCGTTCGCTGCATCATCAAAGGAGATTATTTATGTCGATCAAGGAAATGATCCAGGATCACCCACATGTGGGCGATGATTACAATTCGGAACTGGGCGAAGCGGTGAAGCACGCCATGTACGCCGCGGCAATCATCAATTCATGCGCTGATGCGTGTCTGGCTGAAGAGAATGCAGGCGAGCGTGCAGAGTGCATCCGCCGCTGCCTTGACGCGTCAGACGCCTGCACCGCGTTTTACCGCATGGGATCACGCCGCACGGGACAGAACGTGATCGCCATTCGTGCAATGGGCCTCGCCACGATTGTCGCGTGTGAGCAGTGCCACGCGCTGTGTTCAATGCACGATGACCGCCACTGCAAACGCTGCACGCAGATGTGCGAAGAAGTGATCCGCGACGTGAAAGCCGCGCTGGGCCGGATGAAGACTGAGGATTGAGCGAACTCGCGCCCGCGGCATCAAGAGATAAATTCTATGCCGCTTGTCGGACTTGTCCAAGATGACGGATAGCGGCGAAAAGCATCACGGCGATGCCAACAAGCTGGATTGCGGCCAGCACCCAATCGACAGCATCGCCCCGAAGCGTGCGCGAGAACGTATATGACCACATCGCAGCGAGCGCCAAAACGCCAAATATAATTAGCAAAAGTTTTGCTTTGGTCGGCGGTGCATCATCGGCGGCTCCCAGCGGTGAAATGGCGTCTGTCAGAAAGCCGATGGCGATAAATACCATCGACAGGATCACCAATATAACGAACCCGCCAACCAGCATTTAAGCAGCCTGACGCAGCTTCTTCAGCTTCTTGAGCGCCATCCCGCGCTTGAGACGGCTGAGGTGGTCAATGAACAGGATGCCTTCGAGGTGATCCATCTCGTGCTGCAAACAGGTCGCGAGCAGCCCTTCGAGGTTTTCCTCGTGGTGGTTGCCGTCGAGATCCTGATATTTGACCTTGCAGGTTGCGGGGCGATCGACGTCGGCAAAGATATCAGGGACCGAAAGGCACCCTTCCTGATAGGTTGAAAGCTCTTCTGCCGGCTCGATGATTACGGGATTGATGAAGACGCGCGGATCATTCTTGGTCGCGGGATGCGTGTGCGCGCCGTCGCCGTGATCGTGGTCGCACTCGACCGGATCGGCATCGGGGTCTTCGGGTTGGAGATCAATCACCAGCACCCGTTTGGGCACGCCAACCTGAATCGCGGCGAGGCCAATGCCCGGCGCATCATACATCGTTTCAAACATATCCTCGACCAGCTTCTTAAGCTCGTCGTTGAACTCGTCAGGTTCGACTGGGACAGACACGGTTTTGAGCCGGGGATCCGGCACCTCAAGAATTTCACGAATAGCCATCGTGTTAAAATATGCTGCACAGCCGAATTGTTCAAGCGAGCGTTGCCTTCAGACCGGAATTATCTCGAATTCCGAGAAACCGCACCGCGCGATGGCAATTAGACCGGCCGCCGCGCCCTCAGCGCCTGCGCCAGCGTGCCCTCATCAAGGTAATCCAGCTCACCGCCGACGGGCAGTCCGTGGGCGAGCTGGGTGATGCGGAGATTGTGCTCCTCCAGCCGTTCGGCGAGGTAATGCGCGGTCGTCTGCCCCTCCAGCGTGGCGTTCATGGCTAGGACGACTTCGTCCACGCTGCCATCGGCGACTCGGTCCATCAGGCTGGCGATATTGAGGTCTTCCGGCCCAACGCCGTCCAGCGCGGAGAGCCTGCCGCCCAGCACGTGATAGCGCCCCTGAAACAGCCGTGCCCGGTCCAGCGCCCACACATCCGCGACATCCTCCACCACGCACAGCGCCTTTGCATCGCGGCGCGGGTCGGCGCAGATACCGCAGGGGTCGCGCGTGTCGACATTGCCGCAGGTCTGGCATTCAACCAGCGTTTCGGAAACCGCGTCGAGCGCCTCCAGCAGGGCGGGCAGCGCCTGCTCCCGGTTTTTGACCAGCCAAAGCACGGCCCGCCGCGCACTGCGCGGGCCCAGCCCCGGCAACCGGGCCAATACGCTGGAAAGCGCCTCGATCTCTTGCGATGCCATAGACGGAGAGATAGGGGCTGGCGCACGTTCGAGAAAGGCCCACGCCAAAGTCATGCGCATCATATTCATGGGAACCCCCGATTTTGCGGTGCCTGCACTGGCTGCATTGCACGAGGCGGGGCACGATATCGCCTGCGTTTACACCCAGCCGCCGCGTCCGGCGGGTCGGGGCAAGAAACTGCGCCCCTCACCCGTTCAGGCCAAGGCAGAGGCGCTGGGATTGCCTGTGCGCTCACCCAAATCGCTGCGCAGCGAAGAGGCGCAGGCCGATTTTGCCGCGCTCGATGCCCATGTGGCGGTGGTCGCAGCCTTCGGCCTGATCCTGCCGAAAGCGGTGCTGGACGCCCCAAAGCACGGCTGCCTCAACATTCACGCCTCCATCCTGCCGCGCTGGCGCGGAGCCGCGCCGATCCACCGCGCGATCATGGAAGGAGACGAGGAGACCGGCGTTACGATCATGCAGATGGAGGCCGGTCTTGATACAGGGCCAATGCTGCACATCGTCCGCACTCCTATCGAGGATAAGACCACCGGCGAACTGACAGAGGAGCTGGCAGAGCTGGGCGCAGCGGCCATGATCGAGGTGCTAGCCGATCTGGGCAGCTATTCACCGCAGCCTCAGGATGACGGCGACACCACTTATGCGCCCAAGATCGACAAGGCCGAGGCGCGCATCGACTGGTCACGCCCCGCGCATGAACTGGTGCGCCATTGCCAAGGTCTCGCCCCCTTCCCCGGCGCCTGGTTCGATCTCGACGGGGAACGGATCAAATTGCTGTCTGCCGAGGAAACCGGCGGCTCTGGCGAGGCGGGCACCGTGGTCGACGACGCTTTGACAATCGCCTGCGGAAGCGGCGCGATCCGCGCGCTGCGCCTGCAACGCGCCGGAAAACCCGCGATGGACCGAGAGGATTTCCTCCGCGGTCGGCCCGTCGCGGCGGGGACTGTGCTCGATTGACCCGCTTCGCCCTCACATATGAATTTGACGGCACGCCCTATCAGGGGCTCCAGCGGCAAAAGCACGGACCCAGCGTGCAGCAGGCGATGGAAGAGGCATTGCGCGGTGTAACGGGCCAAGAGATCACGCTGCATTCGTCTGGCCGAACCGATGCGGGCGTGCACGCGATCGCGATGCGCAGCCATGTCGATATCGACACGGACCTCACCGCGTTTCGCCTGATGGGCGCTATCAACGCGCATCTTCGTCCGCACCCGATTGCGGTGAATGCGTGCGATGTGGTCGATGATGAATGGCATGCGCGTTTTTCATGCATTGGCCGCCGCTATCTTTACCGCATCGTCAACCGCCGTGCGTCGCTGGCGCTGGCTAAGAACCGGGCGTGGCAGGTGGCCCCCGCTCTGGATGTGGACGCAATGCACGAGGCCGCGCAATCGCTGGTCGGGATGCACGATTTCACGACATTCCGGTCAGTCAAATGTCAGGCGAAAGACCCTGTCAAAACGCTCGACCGGCTGGATGTGAGCGCGGCGTCCGGTCCCTATGGTCCGGAAATACACATCCGTGCCGAGGCGCGCAGTTTCCTGCATCATCAGGTGCGGTCAATGGTAGGCTGCCTTAAATTCGTCGGCACCGGCACATGGAAAATTGCCCGCGTGGCAGAGGCGCTGGCCGCGCGCGACCGGCAGGCGCTTGGCATGAACGCGCCGCCGCAGGGTCTTTATTTTGTCGAGGCGATCTATCCGGAAGATGACCGTGCGGGCGATTGACCCAACGTCACACTGGTAATGCCTCGCGCGGTGTCCTAGCTCGTCCTCAACTCATAAAAGGAGACGGATAATGACCACGACCGGCAAACAGCTTTTCTCAACACTTTCAGCAGACGGCAAACTGACCCTCGAAATCAGTGAAGAGAGCTTCTCCGAGCCCACCGGCAATCAGGTGCTGGTCAAGATGGAAGCGGCACCGATCAATCCCTCCGACCTCGCGCTGCTGACCAGTGCCGCCGATTTCGAAAACGCCGAATATTCCGCTGGCAAGGTTGTGGCCGACATGCCCGAACCGTTCCTGTCCGGCCAAAAGGGCCGTCACGGGCAGCGCCTGCCCGCTGGCAACGAAGGGGCCGGGACAGTGATTGCAACCGGCGACAGCGACATGGCGAAGGCGCTGATGGGTAAACGCGTCGCCTGCGTACCGGGCAATGCGTTCAGCCAGTATGCCATCGCCGATGCGATGATGTGCCTGCCGCTGGGCGAACACAGCGCGGAAACCGGCGCGTCCAGCTTCGTCAATCCGATGACCGCATTGGGCTTCGTCGAAACCGCAAAAATGGAGGGGCACGATGCCATCGTGCACTTGGCCGCTGCATCAAACTTGGGCCAGATGCTCAACAAGATCTGCCTTGAAGACGGTATGAAGCTGGTCAACATTGTGCGCCGGCAGGAACATGTCGATCTGCTAAAATCCCAAGGCGCGAAACACGTCGTGAACTCCAGCGACGATGATTACATGAAACAGCTGCGCGATGCGATTGCCGAAACCGGGGCGTTCCTCGGCTTTGATCCCATCGGCGGCGGTCAGAACACCGACAATGTATTGAAAGCGATGGAGCAGGTCGCGGTCACCCAGATGGACGAATATTCGCGCTATGGGTCGAACCAGGACAAAAAGATGTATCAATATGGCCGTCTGGACCTGCAAAATCCGACCATCCTGACGCCGTCTTACGGTCTGCAATGGACGGTCGCCGGCTGGCTGCTGACCCCGTTCCTCGCCAAGGCAGGCATGGAAACGGTCGTCAAGATGCGCACCCGCGTCCAGCAGAACCTGACAACGACCTTTGCCTCAAGCTACAAGGCGAAAGTGAACCTCGAAGAGATGCTGACGAAGGACGCGATCACCGATTATCGCCAGATGAAAACCGGCGAGAAATATCTGGTCACGCCTTGGGGCTAAGCCGCTCTTTCGACTGAGAACATGGGGTGGGATTGCAGCGGGAAACTCCGCTCGCCCATCCTTTCCACCAACGACCGGTTTACTAGGAGGCTCCGCTCTACGCGAGTGTCAGCGGCGATCAAATTCCGACTGGATCGCGGCGAGATCGGTAACGCCTGCCGCGACCAGCAATTGCAGCAATATGCGCGCTTTTGCCGGGGACAGGGCGCGCGCGGCGATGAAGCCGTTCGTGTCATCCTCCGGTTCGCGGTCGACCAGCCCTTCGGCAAGGCGGCTGGCGCGCACGACCCGCAGACCAGTGCTTGCAAGCTCTGCCAAGCGCGCGCGGACAGGCTCGGGCATGTTGCCCTCTCCCACGCCGCACACCACGATCCCGCGCGTGTCATTCGTGACCAGCCGTTCCACATAATCGGGCGTTATGCCCGCATGGATGAACAGCACCGGCACATCGGGCAAGTCAGCGCGGAATGCAAAGCGCGCATCCTCGCCCATACGCCACGGCGCGCCGAACCAGTCGAGCGCGCTGGGCGTGACCAGCCCCACGGCATCGCGCGGAAAGCCTGCAAAGGCATCGGTGCCGCGCGTGCGGTTCTTACGGATATCCCGAGCGGCGAAAACACGGTCGCCCATAACCACCAAAGCCCCGCGGCCAGCGGCTTCGCGATCAGCGGCGACCTGCACGGCATTGGCAAAATTGCGCAGCCCGTCATATCCCACCGCCGTCGCCGGCCGCATCGCGCCCACCAGCACCACAGGCTTGGTCGTGGGCAGCGTCAGGTCGAGCAGAAATGCGGTTTCCTCGACCGTATCGGTGCCGTGGGTGATGATGATCCCGTCGAAAGCAGAATCGGCAATCCCGTCATCCGCCGCCGAATGCAGGTCGCGCCAGATTGCAGGTGTGATGTCTTCCGAGCCGATATTGGCGATCTGTTTCCCGGTGAATTTGGCATCGAGGCCCAGCGTGCGGACCTGCGCCAGCAATTCCTCGATCCCGATCTGGCCGGGCCGGTAATCGTGCCGGGTGGCCGAATCCGCCGCGCCAGCAATGGTGCCGCCGGTCGCCAGAACAAGGATATGGGGAGTGCTCATGAGACGCGCCTTTACCGCTGCAATGCAATTATCGCCACATGCGTGATTGATTTTCAAACTTATGCCGCTAGATAGCCCTCTCTCGCCGGTTTCGGCGGACCAGTGGTTGGGGCGATTAGCTCAGTTGGTAGAGCATCTCGTTTACACCGAGAGGGTCGGCAGTTCGAGCCTGTCATCGCCCACCACGTCAAACCCGCGAAAGACCGCGGTTTTCAGCCTCAAGACGACGTATCAGCGAATGCCTGCGGGGTGCGCCGCGAATGCTGTGTATACGCCGTGTATACAGAGACCTTTAGCGAATCGCGGCCAACAAGGATTCCCAAAGACGGCCTCTTCTGGCGTATGTTGGTTTTGCGCCTCCGGTGCGGACATTCACACGGGTTGAGCCAATGTGCAGAAGCGGTCATCGTGTGCTCGCAATATCACCTGAGGTTCTGGGTCCTAACTTGCCGTTTCCAAGGGAGCACGGCCAAGGGCGTCACGGAAGCTCGAGTGGAAGTGGTGGAGTGGCGCTTCGTTGCGTCCGAATATCGAGTGCTTGAGCAGGCCCGATGTTGCGGCAATCTGCTGGTGTTCACCCATCACATAATCCTCTGCGGAAACAGTGCTTGAAAAAGCCTCCACCTGCGATTCAGGTGTGCGTATCATGGTCGAATCATTGCTCTTGGAATAAAGGTCTTCCGCTTTCAGCAAATTGCTGCCGTCCGGGTTCGCCGCCTTTTCCTTCTCATAGGACGCCATCGCTTCCGGCGTAAAATAACCGGCCACCCGAGTGATTGAACGGTGCGGATTTTTCGGATCGGGATAGATCCTGGCCATGTTCAGCCCGTTGGAATTGCGGACCGCCTGGATGTTTGGGAACAGGTAATAGAGCACAAAAGTGGCAGGGGTTATGGTCCATTCCTCTTCAGGCAATTCACGCAAATCATCAATGAGCTTACTTGCCGTCACGAAACGGTGATTGCGCCCGAATTCCTCGTAGGCAAGGTTGTTGCCGTAGAAGAGTTGCCCAAGGGTATCCTTGTGCAGTTTGGGAAAGTGGTAGGTCTCGCCAAACGTATCGTTCGCAAGCTTCCAGTTGAGTTTCATGTCGATCTCAAGATCGGCGACATGTACGTAGTCCGCAAAGTTCCAATCCTCGAGTTCTTCAAGCAATTCTGACCCTAGCAACCCCTCGACATTCAGCTCGGCATCGGGTTTGGGGTGCACGAACAGAATCCCTGCTTTTTCGGCCGCAGGCAGCTCCACCAACCCCATGCATGCCTTGTCCACGGGACCGAAGTGGTCAGCCTCCGGAACTGCGAGCAGCTTGCCATCATTGGCGAAGGTCCAGTTGTGAAAAGGACAGGTGAAGCGACCAGCTTTACCCTTGGGCTCTTGAGCGACGCGTGCGCCCCGGTGCCGGCAGGCGTTTAGAAAGGCGCGGAACCTTCCATCCCTGGACCGCGTCGCAAGCACGGGAATGCCGAAATCATCGATTGTGAAATAGCTGCCATTCTCCGGGAGGTCCCCGCTCAGCCCGATGACTTGTGGATGCTGCTGAAACAACGCAGCCCATTCCTGCGCAGCGAGATCGGGACAAGTATAATCCGAAGTCGGCAAACGGTACTGGACGCCGGCATCGACATTACGGTTCTCATCCAGCTGATCCATCAATTCCCTGATGATGCGGACAGTGGTTTGGTGCTTCATTTCGTTTCCCTCACAAAGCCAAGAAAATGGATTGGCACAGACTAAATGGCGGATCTAAACTTGCGTCCTGAACCAAGAGCGCTGCTTGCAAGTGGCCCGACATTTCAAGGCGTTACGCATCGCCCGATGGTTAGACGGCGAACGGGACCTTCACCCGGCGATGCCGAGACTAGGTTGGCTCAATGCCCCTTAGAAAGTCAGGGACATCCTGTTCCTGCATCATGGCTTCGCCGCGCATCAGCCAGACTTCCTTCCAGTCGAGCCCGTGTTCGCGGCACTCCTGGTCGAGCAGTGTTTCGTCAGTCTGTGCAATGGCGATGAAATTGATCAATTGGGTGAACAAGATGCCCAGCCTGTGATCGATCAGGAAGGCATCGAGGTCGTAATCTGTCACGCCAAGGCGCTCGAGCTGCGAGAGGTAATCGCTGAATATCTTCGCCTCGATCTTCCGCCGGGCTCCGGCTGTCAATCCAAGGTTGATCAGTCGGGAGACATCGGCCGCTCCGGGTCCGGCAACCGAGAACTGGAAGTCGATGATCGCAAATTTGCCCTCGCCACTGTCGTTGGGAAAGAACATCTGTTTGGCGTGATAGTCGCTGTGCATCAGCGTGAATGGCCTCGCCGCGATAAACGCCATTACCTCCTCGCAGCGCTCAGAGTAGATCCGCATTGCCTCGACGCTCGCCGGACAAGCGTCTTCCACCAGTTGCTCAACGCGCGCGATGGCGGCCTCCGCCCCTTGCGCGGCGTTACGCCAGTGATCCGGGTCATCGAGCTGCACCAGCGCGGTTTGCTGTTTGACGAAGCCGTCATTCCACCACCGTGCGTGCAGCTTGGCGACTTCCTGTACCGCAAGCCGAACTTGATCGAGCGAGATCGAATAGGATGGGGAATAGGACGGCTCCAGGTGCTCCATCAAAATCACCGCGTCATAGCTTCCCGGATCGAACTGGCTGTGGAAGCACCGGGCGAGAGGCAGGTCTTCGCCGCTGAACCGTTGGTAGAAAGCGGTCTCGCGCTCGTAGTGACGGAACGTGCGGCACATCTCGCGGGTATCAGGATCGCTAGCCGCCAGCTTTGCGATCATCCGCGTCGGCAGCGCGCACCGGCTGGTGTCATAGACGAGCGATATGTCGACGATATCGGCAGTCTGGCCCGGCTCGCTAAAGGGCTTCACTTGGCTACCAAGCACGGTGTGGCCGTTCAAATGGGGCCGAAGGACTTCATTGAGCCACGCCGTCGTAATGTCACTTGCTCGTGAAGGGATCGCTGGCCCGCGTTTGGCCACCCAATCTTTGGGTTCGGCCAGATTCGCATCCTCGATTGCGTGACTTTCGAACTGGTGTTCTTCGTCGGTGTAGCTGTCGCCGTTGTCTTTTGCGTAGACCATCGAACTTCTCCCCCTTGCTCTGTGCCGAATCAGTTGACGCGATTAAAACTGATCGACGAAATGCAAGTAGTCCTGAGGCGGTTCGGAGGTCTGTCTTAGGTCTTTCTTAGGCCCTGAAAAATTGGTGGATTTTGCCACGTTTGACAGCCGGACATGGCCTTGCCACAAAGCCAATAGGGGGGTCTAATTGTGGACCAGGTGCGCGTAGGAAGGGTTACGGTCGATTTCAGCAGCCTTGTCGTTGAAGGCGATGCGGGTCGATACTCCATGGAACCCAAAGTCCTTGATGTGCTCCAAGTGCTGGTTCGCAACCACGGTGAAGTCGTAAGCCGTGAAACCCTGATCGATCAGGTATGGGGGGTTGGCTTTGGCGGCGATGAAAGGCTCTCCCGTGCAATATCGCTGCTTCGAAAAGCATTAGGCGACACGCGGGGCCACCATGACCACATCGAGACCATCGCAAAGCGCGGGTATCGGCTGGTCGCGCCGGTTGCGGGTTTGGCGAAAGTTGCCGATGCCGCGTTCGACCCGCCCGAACAGTCGATTGCTGTTTTGCCTTTCGTCAATATGAGCGTCGATCCGGCTGACGAGACCTGCGCGGATGGGATTGCCGAGGAATTAATCAACGCACTATCGCATGTGCCGCAATTGCTGGTGACAGGCAGAACGTCCTCCTTCGCATTCAATGGGCATTCGAAAGACATTCGCGAGATTGGGGCCGCGCTGAATGTTGGATATGTGCTGGAAGGCTCACTGCGCAGGGACGGAAAAAAGGTTCGGATAACCGCGCAGCTGATCAAGGCCGATAACGGGTATCATCTGTGGTCGGACACATTTGAACAGACATCCACAAACGCGTTCGAGCTGCAGGACCGCGCCGCGACAGAGATCATCGAAGCTCTCTCTTTGGTCATGCATTTCTCACGGCCGGAGCGCATCGCCAAGCGGTCATCAACCAATGACGAGGCCTATTCCTTTTTCCTTCAGGGTCGGCAGCTAACCTACCTCGCCAAGGGTCAGACGACCATCCCGACCGCGATTGGATTGTTGGAAAAGGCAATAGAGCTGGATCCGAATTTCGCCGAGGCCATGAGTTGGCTTGCATTGGCCCATACAGTGCTGGGCGAACATTCCCTTACTACCGACTGGAAGCGGCATTATCATCATGGGGCTAAGGCACTCGAGCGGTGCCTAGCCATCGACCCGAACATACCTGAGGCTTGGCATACCAAGGGCACAATCCTCTCCCGCGAGCTGAAACTGGACGAAGCCTATGCAGCGTTCCAGAGAGCCTACGAACTGGACCCCAATGGGCAAAAGCCTCTCATTGGATTTGGCTATGCCAATTCCGCGATCGGCCACTACGACAAAGCATCTGAACTAATGAAAAAAGCGATCGTTACCGATCCGCTCAACGGCCTGTGGTATGGGCAGCTTGGCGGTATTGAACTGCAGCGCGGTGATATGGAAAGTGCCGAGAGATGCATGAACCAAGCCTATAATCTCGGCTTCGGACCGGCTGCCTTTACCGCCGCGATGTTGCTTGGCGAGCGCGAGGGGCCAAATGCCGCGATCGAGTTCGCCCAGCGATGCTTCGACGGACTAAATTGGAGCGATAAGGTCGAACTTAGTTCTCCGCTTGCCCGGAAATTGGCCTTTAACGCATTCTACCGTCGCGCTCGGCTCGCGACGTGGCTTGTGACTTCGAAACTGAAACGCCGCTACGCCGACAGCGAAAGCCAACCGACGATTTCCTCGATCATGGGGTTTTACTTCATGGATCAGCCGGGCAACCTTCTAGACGCGCTCTTGAGAAAGCCCAACACGCTGCCCGGATATGTGATCGGTCGATGCTTCGAGAAGACCAGCCGGGGCAAGAACCTGCGAGCACACCCAGACTTTGCAGAATTTGCCGAACGGATCGGCTTGGTTCGCGCATGGCAGAAATACGGGTGGCCTGATGTAGTGAAGCCAAATCCCGGGACCGATGGTTCGAACTTGCAGATTTCAGTCGATTGAGGGTGCGGCGCGGCTTCACTGATATGTGAACTGGTCCAAGCTGGGTTCGATTGCTGACAGGCAGCTTCCTTCTGGCTCCAGCCAAGAACCGCACAGTCAGCAAACGGCCCACTTCGAGCCGTCGTCAAACGTCGTATTTTGGGTGGGCAGCGGACATTTGGACTACCGCTCGGCTAGTGGCTTATGTTTGGACCGTAGCTACCTATATCGAGCTTATCGGCTCTGAGGTGACCCTTCAGCATCACGGCAAAAAGGATGAATTTATGATACGAATTCAAATAGCGGAATGAACTGGCTAATTTTTTCTGTTTGGGCATTGTCCTGCCCTAGCTAATCAAGCGTCCCACCTTAGCCGATGCATTGTTTAAACAGCGCCTGCTCGATCATCTGGTTGCTGCGATCAACGAAGGTGTAGGGACGGCGGCATCTACACTCATCGCCATCACCGGTGGCGGTAGCTGGACCGGAACATCGCATCGGACGGATGCCTCTTGTGTCATTCCGTCTTGGCTAATCCTTACATCAACTTTGTCCTCTGCCGAGCAAGCACTTCGAACGCGCGAGAAACTTTCTGCCAGTTGCGTCATAGGATCGAGACCATCGATGCGGATGATCGCGCTTCCATCGTTGAACGTGTCACATTCCGGTGGAACCGATACATAAAGCTCCGTGCCGTTCCGTTCGCCAGCGCCCCAAAATTCACCGCAAGCGGAAAGCACTAGTGAACGAGCGATCATTACCCGGGACTGAAATTGGTTTTCGGGCTCTTCCACGACTGGCACGACTGCCTGCACTGTTTCGAAGATATTGACCCAGCGAGCAGTTCCTTCACCGCTAAATATAGTATCGGCCTGCCTTAAAGCTGATGGGAACGACACTTCTCCTAGCGCGCGAAAGTCTGCGATCGTCGTTCCGTAGCTTTCTCCTGCGGGCCATAATTCACGCCACAGCGTCCAAATGTCTGGTCCTGTCGGGTGTTTCTGCATTTCTAAAGACGACAACCACTGGACAAGCATTCCGCACGAGTAGCGAGCGCGGCCCTGGTTTCTCGAGGATAGGTATTGAAATTCGTGATAGAGAACGGTGTTGGAACAATTATTATAACTTGCGATCAAACGGTCGTTGGCTCGCCCTAAATGGGGCATGCTCTCGTCAAGAGCCAAGACCGATGCAAACTCTGCGACTCCCTCGTGTAGCCACCAAGTGCTTGGGTCTGCGTGCTCTCGGTTCTGCCAAAGGTGGAAGATCTCGTGCGCCAAAAATTCAGCTGACAGCCGTTTTGTGTCGACCGATAGGTTTTCCTGCTCCGGCAAACGATATCGCAGGAAGATCACGCCGTTTTCGGTCACGTCGCCGCGATTGTAGGGGCGCTCGTCATAGGATGTTGTTAATAGGAACTTCGGCTTCAAACCTGCAGATCGTCCCATTCGTTCGGTATAATATAGCAGCAGCCCCTCAATCTGATTTTCGATTTCAACAGCTAAGTCTGAGCGTGCTCCTTGCGCGACAATGAATTCATAATCGGGTGTCTCGGTGCCTGGTATCCCGACATAAAGGTAGCCTTCAGAGTCCACCGAAGGTTCGAACCTTATCTGCCTCCCGCTGCGGTCAATGCCGGAAAGCCGCTCTATCCTTATTTCTGGAAGGATCGCCGGCGCAAAAATCAAATTACCGTGACCCTCGATATTCGACATTGTGGGGTAAATTGAGTTCACCTCTTCCAAGTCGGGCAAGATACGCACGACGACCGTTGTTCCAGGAGTTGCAAGGGTGACCACGCCATTCTCTAAAGCTTGGCCAGGAAGGGTCGCCGTCATCCGTGTATGGGGATTGGTATAATTAGCGCGGGATAATGTCAGACTTTCGATGGGTTCGGAAAATCCGAAAACCACCTCAACCGCATCTACTTTATCAATAATGACCACTTGCATTGAAAGGTCAGAACGGTTCGGTTCGGCATTCG